>JAKSTT010000198.1 GCA_024413635.1 Treponemataceae bacterium
GGTCTGCTCCTTGATGAATCCCTTGAATGGAACATCGCCTTTACCGCCATGCAGAGTCAGGAACGGTTCCTGAAGAAATATCTGGGTGGACTCATTAAACTGCGCGATGAAAAAGCCATGAAGGAACTGGCTGATACATACATCGATATGCTGGAAATCAAATGTAACGGCTCAAAACAGCCGGCAAAAGAACTTTCCGGCGGTAACCAGCAGAAAATCTGTCTGGCTAAGGCATTCTGCCTGGAACCGGACCTGCTCTTTGTATCTGAACCAACCCGTGGTATCGACGTAGGTGCCAAATCAATCGTACTGGACGTATTACGTAAAATTAACCGTGAACAGGGCATTACCATTGTTATGGTTTCTTCTGAACTTGAAGAACTGCGCTCTGTCTGCGACCGTGTTGCCATTGTAACCCACGGTGAAATTTCCGGTATTCTTCCTGCACAGGAAAACGCTACCGAATTTGCACTGTATATGTCCGGTGTAAAGAATCAATTCAAAAAGGAGGGCAAGTAAGATGGGTGACAAACTGAAGAAATTCATTGCCGACTTTGGCTGGCCCCGTATCATTATCGCACTGTTCCTGGTAGTTCTGTTTATTGCAGCTCCTTTTGTTAAGGTCAGCATGGCTGCCAGTCTTTCTGATATTTTCAACCGTTTCGGCATGAACGCACTGCTGGTACTGGCCATGGTTCCCATGATCCAGTCCGGCTGCGGCCTGAACTTCGGGCTTTCACTGGGTGTTATTGCAGGTCTGCTGGGGTCAACCATTACCATGCAGCTGGGACTTACCGGCTGGACTGGTATGTTCGGCGCCATGCTGCTGTCACTGCCCTTTGGTGTTCTCTTCGGCTGGCTGTACAGCCTCCTGCTGAATAAAGTCCGCGGCGAAGAAATGACCATTGCCATGTACGTTGGATTTGCAGCCGTAATGCTCATGTCCATCATGTGGCTGGTTCTTCCCTATACTTCAAGCAACATGGTTTGGGGATATGAAGGAAAAGGTCTCCGTACCACCATTACCCTGGACGGTTACTGGAACCATCAGCTCAGTAACTTCCTGGCCATCAGGATCGGCCCCAACTTCACCTTCCCTACCGGTCTGATTCTGTTTGTAGCCCTGTGCTGCTTCATCATGTGGGTATTCCTGAAGACCAAAACCGGAACCGCCATGACTGCCGTAGGTTCAAACCCTGAATTTGCCCGTGCCAGCGGTATCAACGTAAACAAGATGAGAACCATCAGCATCATCGTGTCTACCTGTACCGGTGCCATCGGTATCCTGATGTATCAGCAGAGTTTCGGCTTCATCCAGCTGTACCAGGCTCCACTGTACATGGCATTCCCTGCCGTAGCAGCAGTCCTCATCGGTGGTGCTTCCGTTAACAAAGCCTCCATCGTAAACGTTGTTATCGGTACCATCCTGTTCCAGGGAATCCTTACCTTAACTCCATCAGTAATCAACAGCGTACTGCAGACTGATATGTCTGAAGTTATCCGTATCGTTGTTTCCAACGGTATGATTCTGTACGCCCTGACCCGTAAATCAAAGGCAACGAGGTAACACATGAAAAAGTTCGATGCAAAAACATTTTTCGCTGATAACCTGGTAGCCGTAATCTTCCTGGTCATCACCCTTATTTCAATTCCCCTTTCAGGGCTGTCATCAACCCTGATTATTGACGAAATCCTGACCCGTATCGGTCGTAACGCATTCCTGGTATTCAGCCTGATCCTGCCGATTCTGGCCGGTATGGGTATTAACTTTGGTATGGTTCTTGGTGCCATGGCAGGTCAGATTGGTCTTATTTTTGCCATGGACTGGCAGATTTCCGGCATTCAGGGAATCATCTTTGCTTCACTTATCGGTATGCCGATTTCAGTTTTCCTGGGTTGGATTGCCGGTACCATCCTGAACAAGGCCCGTGGCCGCGAAATGGTAACCAGTTACATTCTGGGATTCTTCTTCAACGGTATCTACCAGTTTGTCGTTCTGTACCTCTTCGGCTCCCTGATTCCGCTGCACAACAAGGCAATCTCATTAAGCCGCGGTTATGGTGTCCGCAATACCCTGAACCTTGATCCGGTACGCCAGGTTCTGGACAACATGATTATGATCAACATCAAGGGTGTTCACATTCCTGTTGGTACATACCTGATTATCGTTGCCCTCTGTCTGTTCATCGTATGGTTCCGTAAAACCAAGATCGGACAGGATATGCGCGCTGTCGGTCAGGACCAGCACGTAGCCGGAAACGCCGGTATCGCCGTTGACAAGACCCGTATTCAGGCCATTGTTATTTCTACTGTTCTGGCATGTCTGGGACAGATTATCTTCCTGCAGAACATGGGTAACCTGAACACCTATAATGCCCATGACCAGACCGGCTTCTTTGCTGCTGCTGCAATTCTGGTAGGTGGTGCTTCCGTTGCAAAAGCAACCATTCCAAACGTCTTCATCGGTGTTGTACTGCTGCACCTCATGTACATTGTCGTTCCAAAAGCCGGACAGAATCTGTTTGGTGATGCAATGATCGGTGAGTATTTCCGTCAGTTTATCGGCTATGGAGCCATTGCCCTGTCACTGGTAATCCATGCATGGCGTACCAAACGCGCTCAGGAAAAAGAACGGGAAGCACTGCGTACCGGTACTGCTAACGGGGAGGCAAAATAATGGCACTTTCAGCAAAAAAACGGGTTATCATCGCCCGCACCGCAATTATCGTCATCTATCTTGGACTGGCAGTCGTCATGTTCATTACCGGCCGCACCCATACCGTCCTGATTGACAACAAAAATGCCGCAGATGGTTCATATAAAGCCTATAAAGGTATGGTTGTTACCGTAGGGAAAAGTGCTCCCAGTGAATTCATGCGTGGTGACCGCGATAAGTTCTCCGTAAAGGGACAGAAAGCAAAAATCCATGTAGAGTTCTACGATGGCACTGAAGACCTGGATGTAACCGTACGCATTCCGTTTACTGAAGACTGCGTGCTGATTTCTATTCCAGCCTATACCGCCGGAAATGCAGATTACGTACAGCCTTTCAGCCTGTACGGCACTGCTGACTGATTCAGTTACGGCTCTGTCCGCGCATATACCGACCAAGGTTCCTGCACGGACAATTTCAAAACATCACGTATGAAAATACGGGAAGGAAGGCAGCTGCTGAC
>JAKSTT010000199.1 GCA_024413635.1 Treponemataceae bacterium
CCGGGTATCTGCCGCCCTTTCTGCTTATTCTACGGTAATTTCCTGTTCCAGACGGATATCACGGCTGGATGCGGCTACGTACAGCATGCGTCTGCCGGTTGCCCGCTGCCATTTGTCCCTGGTTCCGTCAGCCCTGGTCTGCAGTTCTGCACAGGGATCCCAGTAAGACAGGGAGCGTTCATCTACGGTAATGGTAACCTGACGTTTTTCGCCGGGAGCCAGGTCTTTTACGCGCATAAAGCCGGCCAGCTGTTTTTTTGCCATCTGGATATGGGCAGGAACAGCTGCTTCGCCCAGATACAGCTGGACGATTTCGTCACCGGTGCAGGATCCCGTATTGGTCACCGCCAGCGAAACCTGGAAGGTACCGTCTTTCTTGGTGACCTGCAGGTCAGAGTACTTGTATGTGGTATAGCTTAACCCGTGTCCAAAGGCAAACTGCGGTGCCACATCGTACTTGTCGTTCCAGCGGTATCCGTAGAAGATGCCTTCTGTCAGACGGGTCATCATGGAGCCGTCCGGTGCCTTAAAGCAGCCGTAACGTTCAATGTAGTGTTCCCGGGTATCAGACAGCGGTGTATCCTCTGATTTTTTTGGCCAGGTCTGTGACAGTTTTCCGGTAGGGTTGATTTTTCCTGTCAGGATTTTTGCCAGAACCCGGCTGCCTTCCTGTCCCGTATGGTAGGCCGTCAGAATGGCATCTGCCTTGTCTGCCCATGCTCCCGTTGCCAGGGCATTTGACGTCTGCACAATGACAATCAGCTTTGATTCCGGCTTCTTTGCTGCCAGTACGTCCTGAATCAGTTTTCCCTGTTCAGCATTGATTTCACAGCCAGGATTGATGGCGTTCATGAAAATATGCATCATGGTTTCGTTTTCAAAGCTGTTTACTGCATACAGAATGATGGTGTCGGCAGTGGCGGCTGCCTGCATGGCATCAGCGTAATTCTTTTCCCTGAATGACGGGGTGGACCAGGCCATCCGCAGCTGCAGGTCTTTGCCGATTACGGTCTGTTCTGCAAAAATGATGACCGGATATACCTGGTCTTTCTGCAGGTCAAAGGCTTTACCGCTGAGTCCCATACCGGTTTCGGTGCAGACGGCGGCATCCCATGGCCACTGCGTGTTCTCCCGGGTCTTGCTTTCTGCGGCAATTTCCCATTTTCCGTCAATATTGATCAGGAAGGTGGCGTTACCACCGATGCATTCCAGCTTCAGGTTGTATGAGCCGTCTTCCGGAGCCTTCAGGAAGGTTTTCCAGGTATAGGAACCTTCCGGGAACGCGGTACCGTCTGGAGCGTTCCTGTAGTTCTTGGATTTCGTGGTAAAGTCGATGACTGGGTCAATGGCCACAACGGCTCCCAGGTTTTCAATGGGGGCGGTAACTTCATTCCAGATGCCTACTCCTGTGTTAACCCGCTCACCGTCTTCGTCAACGGCGTGAACACCCATGAACATGGCACCGGCCCCATTAAGCCGCTGTACGTCAGACTTCAGGTCTTTGTCCTGCTGCAGGATGCCGGCAGTGCGGACAACACCGTGCTCCCTGCAGTCTTTGTCTGTATACAGAACGTCAGCCGGAATAACCTCACCCAGATAGTCAATGGCAGGGTAGGCTTCAATAGGTTCACCAAGTTCGGCAGACAGGGCTTCTGCGCCGGAAATCATTCTGGAAATGCGGCCAAAACTCCGTTCCTGCTGCTGTCCGCAGATAGGATATTTTGCTCCAAGCCCGATGGCGGCAATTTTTCCCGGGTTTTTCAGTGGCAGGGTATTGCCGTCGTTTTTCAGCAATACGGCACCTTTTTCAACGATTTTTGCAGCTACCTCCTGGTTCCGTTCCAGAAGACCGCCGGCCACTTCTTCTTCAAAGCGCCATTCCATTTCAATGGGCTTTGTGTGTTCAGGATCTTCCTTTACCAGACCGTTTCCGTCTACCTGCACCAGCCCCAGAAGACCGGCAGAGTTCAGACCCCAAAGGATATGGCGGACTGCTTCATCAACCATGTCAAAACTGCAGTCACCTTTCCGGATATGTTTCAGGATGCGGTTTTTATCGTTATAGGCCGGATACGGCATTTCCAGATCCATGCCGGATTTCAGGGTAAATTCGTGAACAGAGCCCCAGTCAGACATCAGGCTCCCTTTGAATCCCCACTGGTTACGCAGGACTTCCTTGTTCAGGTATTCGTTATTGGTGGTGTACTTGCCGTTTACCTTGTTGTAGGAATTCATGATGCTGCCGGTGCCGCCCTGTTTTACGGTGTCTTCAAAGGGGCGGAGGTAGGTTTCGTGCAGGGTCTGCTCGTCTACCCGGTTATCCGGCATGTTGCCGGGACCAAACCCACCCATGCTGTTGGCAACGGCAAAGTGCTTTACGGTTGCAATGGCGTGCTGGTCCTGGGTGGCCTTTGTTTCTGCAACAGACAGTCTGGCAACCAGATAACTGTCTTCAGATTTCATGTCCTTGTTTCTGCCGAAATGAGGGCTGTGGATGGTATCAACCTGTGGGGACAGCTGGTAGTTTCCTGAACAGGCAACGTTTTCGGATGCAGCAACCTTTCCGAATTCGTAGGCCAGTTCTTCATCCCAGGTGCTTCCCAGAAGCACCGGCTGTGGCAGACCGGTGGTTTCTACGATACCGGTAACGCCGGCAGGTCCGTCATACAGTACCCCTTCCGGAATACCAAGGCGTGGCACGCCGTACTGGTATCCTGCATTACCGATTTTTCCCTTGGAGGCAGGTTCAACACTGCCCCCAAGAAATTCCATCTTTTCTTCCATCGTCATGGCATCAATGATGGCCTGAATAAGTTTTGCGGATTCTTCCTCAGAATACCTGTGATAGTCTTTTCTGGTGAATTTCTCCGGATATTTTGTCAGTTCACGCATTTTTTGGTTCTCCTTTTATACAGATTGTACTTCCTTTTTCAGGAAACAGGAGAACAATACGATGGAAAAACTATACCTTGAACCGTCCTATTACGTTGTTCAGATCTGAAATCTGATTCTTTGTATTGCCGGCCATACGGTCAACATCGCCGACTGACTGTTCAAAGCCATCAACACCTTCTGCAATGTATCTGATGCTGTTCTCAATCTGGTTACTGATTGCCGTCAGGTTCTGCATTTC
>JAKSTT010000002.1 GCA_024413635.1 Treponemataceae bacterium
CTGGTATGCTTTTATAATAAATAAAAAATTATAGATAAAAAAAGTATGACACAATTCTCAATTTTTCTCATTGAACTGAAACTGTCCTTAAAAAGATGGTGTACTGATACCGTCATCCGACGGTGGTGTATCGGTATAGTTCTTGCGCTGGCAGCGCTGATTGCCTGCTACAGATTGATAGACGGCAGGACATTTCAGATACACCGGAATATGCCGGATACCGAAATTTTCGACCGGCCTTTTGGACCGGTTACCTTTCATGTAATCACCTATGATGTGGAACAGTATGGCCACGATGCCTACACCCTTCCGGTTTCAGACATTTTTTCCGGTAATCCGCTGCCGTTTACCCTTCATTTTCCTCATGCGGTCGGTGTACCCGTCATTAAAATACAGTACGAAGGCAGTACGTATTTTCTGGGTATTGATACCACCCAGACGGAAAATTTCCTCCTGGCCGATGGAAACCTGAGCTCCCGGACAGAAAAGTATTACAGCCGCTACAACCTTCTTTCCATGGATTTCCTTTCCCCAAACCAGCCGGGAGATTTTCAGTTTTCCTCTTCTGATGATGAATCCAGGGAACCGGTACTTGCAGGGCTTTTGGGTCTTTCCTGGCTGCAGAAATTTGACAATGTGGTCATCGATTACCAGGCACAGCAGATCCGGTTCAATGAACCTGCCATATCAGAACATGCTGTCCCCATGGAAAAAACTGCCATCTGGGAGTATCTGTTTGTCCGGTTCAGTGCCCGGGGACGTGAAGAAACCGGTATTATCGATACGGCATCTTCAACTTTTGTTATACGGCGTGATCTGGGGAATGTTTCAAAACTGCCGGAAAATTTCTTCCTGTGGCGTGAAACAATCAATGATCTTCCAGAAGCAACACATGGAATGAAAGCGGTAAAGGACGTTCAGGTGGGTTCAATGAACCTGGGGACGATTAAGGCCCATGACAATCTGTATTGGAATTATCAGGGGGCTACCCGCATCAAGCGGATGGCCGATTATTACTCGTTCCTCGGTTATCCCCTCTGGCAGAATCACGTAATCCAACTGGATTTTACGGATACCGTATTCAGAATAAAGTAAAAAAGTGAGAAGCAAATGAAAAAAAGTGTAAAACAAACCCTCTGGGCGCTGTGCGGTGCCCTTGTGCTGGTTCTGGCCATTCTGCTGTTTGGTGGCTTTGAGTGGACCTTCCATCCTGATTGGGTTTCTGCCCAGACAAAAGAAATCCGTATCTGCCGTCTGGTTATCCGTCTGGAAATGAAAGTGGATAAGGAACTGGCAAAAAAAGCCTATAAGCTGAAGGCCGGACGCCTTACGGATTCAGAATTTGACTTTATGCTTGATTTCCCTGGTATGCCGGGGATTCCTGTCATTAAGGTACGGTACGATGACCTGACCATGTACTTTATGGTTGATACCGGTGCTCCCATGAATATCCTGTTCCGGAACGGTGATTTCAGTTCCATCAACGATATATCAGATAGGGGCATCAACTGGCCGCTGTATGATAAAAACGGCACGCAGCTGCCCATGTATTGGCCTGATGATATGGAATATTCCGAAATTGCAGTAGCCGGCAGCATAACGGAAATGCCGGTACTTGCCGGTATTCTGGGGCTGCCCTGGATGCAGCTGCATGACAATGTGGTATTTGACTATCAGGAACAGAAACTGCTGTTTGACCAGAAACCCCTCAGTTCCAACCGGATGAACATGTTTCTTGCCGACGGATACCACTGGTGGATTGAATATACGGTGGATGCAGTTCCGGAAATCGGCATAATCGATACGGGCTGCTCCTGGTACGTTGTCCGCAAGAATATCGGTGACGGTGCTGAATATACAAATATTGATGATGTAGTCTGGTGGATGCAGAATGGTTCGTTCGGTAAGGTTCCGTCGTTTTTCCCGGTCCATGTGCCCAATATCCGCATCGGTAATTATACGGCTGGTTCAAAACACGGGCTTCGCGCTAATTATTATAAAATGGTCAATGCTGATAATACCCGTCGGTTCTGCTCCCTGTATTCATGTCTTGGGAACGCATTCTGGCAGGACCATGCCATCCAGCTGGATTTTAAAAGGCAGGCGTTCAGATTTAAATAAGCCGGAAACCGGTACCTCCGGTTCCCGGCAGTGTATGCTACAGTTTGAAGATGGCGGTTTTTTCTACCATCTGCCGGGTGGCCTCGGCATTGGTGGTAACGGCATCTCCAACAACGTCTACTGACTCAGTTACCTGTCCGGTGGCGGCAGCAATGGAATTCATGCTTTCGTTAATCTGGTGGGTAATGTCTGCCAGTTTCTGCATTTCAATGACAATTTCCTGGCTGCCGGCCAGCATCTGGGCAGAGTTGTTCTGCACTTCAGTAGAAGAATCGTTAATGTCGTGCATGGCGTTCAGTACCTGGGTACTGCCGCTGCTCTGTTCCTGCATTGCCTGCATGATGACCTGTTCCTGGGACCGTACTTTCTGGGTCAGGTCAAAAATGCGTCCGAACTGCTGCTGAATCTCATTAACGTTATCAATAACGGTGGTAATGGAAACACCCAGATCTTCAAGGCGGGCAGAAATGGACTTACTCTGCTCATTGGAGTCTTCCGCCAGTTTCCGGATTTCATCGGCAACTACGGCAAATCCCTTACCGGCTTCGCCTGCATGGGCAGCCTCAATGGCGGCGTTCATTGCCAGAAGGTTTGTCTGTTCGGCAATGTTCTGGATAATCTGGCTTGCTTCCTGCATACCTTCAGATTCTTCTGCAATTTCCTGCGAAGTTGCTACAGCAGCTTCTACCTTCTGCTGGCCGCTGGAAGATTCCCTGTCCAGTTCTTCTACCATTTCTGCGTTTTTCTCAAGAATATCAGTTACGGACCGGATGTTGGCTACCATTTCTTCAATGGCTGCCGTTGATTCAGATACACTCATACTCTGTGACTTGATGTTCTGGTCAAGGACGGTGATGTTTTCAGAAATATGGACAACGGTAGCCTGGGTTTCTTCTACACCGGCACTCTGGTTGATCATTTCGTTCTTTACCGCATCAAGCTGGGTAACAATGGCGTTTACGTTGGAAGAAATTGCCCCGATACTTGCATCAAGCTGTTCTGCGGCCTGCTCAGATGTATGTCCTGAGTTCTTGATGTCACCAATCAGCAGACGGGTCTGGTCAGCAAAGGCGTTCAGGCTCATGGTCAGGTTTCCGAATGCATCGCGGGAAGTAATCGGCATGTTCTTTATGCTGTAATCACCGCTCTGAACCTTGTCTGCAAATGCTTCCAGATTAGTAAGCTGCCGTTCACGTTCCCGCATTTCTGCGGTTACGGCAAACATGGCAGAAAAGCCTGAAACAAGGGCAAATGGAATTACTTTATCAAAGAACGTCAGAATATTAGCCATGGAGAATTCACCGATGCTATCTGCAGATATGGTGAACATGGCAGACAGCAGGGTACAGATGATGCCGACAACTTCAAAACCGACAATAATCAGGATGCTGGTTGTCATTTTGACATCCTGGAATTTCCTTACGATGGGCACAAAGCTCATGTAGTGCGAAAGTTTCTGTTTCAGGGGGACATAAAACAGGGATCCCATGATACATTCGCTGGAAAGACCGGCAAGGATGATGGGGACACCGTCTACGCCGCTGAACCGTACTCCTACGGAATGCAGGCAGAAGAACGGCATGGAAAGTACAACAAAGGTAGGCAGCAGGATTGCCGTATCCAGGAAGATTTTATAGGCCTTGTTGGCGTTATAGGTTGTTTCTTCCGATCCGGTAAAACTGCGGATAATACCCAGGGAAACGTTGTAAATCAAACTGGGGAAAAACAGATTAATCCAGAAATACGCAACATATGTTCCTGACTTGAGCATGTTGATGGTGGTGCGGTAGGGCACAAAACCAAACCAGAACAGCTGAACAGTAAAGTACGCCATGGGAATGATGTACATACAATACGTAAGAACACAGATGGAGAAAGGAGGCTTAGGCAGGTCCTTATTCTTTTTGATTTTACTGAAAGTCATGGAATAATGATAAATCCCTTTTTTTTTCTGCATAAGCAATTTTTTTCCACAAAAAGTACAATATTATTATTGGTAGCAAAATATGAAAAAAACTTTAGAAAACGTTCTGAAAAAATATTTCGGATATAAGACATTCCGTCCCGGGCAGCTGGAAATCATCAGTGCCGTCCTCTCTGGTAAAGATACCCTGGCGGTTCTGCCCACCGGTGGCGGTAAATCCCTCTGTTATCAGGTGCCGGCTCTGGTATTCAAAGGACTGACGGTTGTTGTATCTCCGCTGATTGCGTTGATGCAGGATCAGGTGGCCCAGCTGGATGCCCTGGGAATACCGTCACTGTTCCTCAACAGCAGTCTTGAATGGGAAGAATACACAGCCAACATGGACCGGATCCGGAAAGGTGAAATCAAGCTGCTGTACTGCGCACCGGAAACCCTGGTTACGGAGCGGGTCCAGAGCCTCCTGCAGCAGGTGGAAGTAAGCTGTTTTACCATTGATGAAGCACACTGTATCAGCGAATGGGGACATGATTTCCGGCCTGAATACTGCCAGCTGTACGACATTCGGGTACGGTATCCTGCGGCAGTCTGTCTGGCACTGACGGCAACGGCAACGGAGCGGGTCCGTCATGATATAAAAACCACATTGGGCATGGGTAGGGGCCGTGAATACTTTGAATATGTTGCAAGCTTCAACCGTCCCAATATCTTTATTGATGTGCAGCCCAAGTCCGGAAGCGGGTCAGGGCGGAAACTCGGTAAGGCAAAACTGAACCGGGCCGATGAACTGGTACTGGATTTTATTGATGACCACAAGGGCGAAAGCGGCATTGTCTACTGTCTTTCGCGGCGGCAGGTAGATGAAACCACCACACTGCTGAATGCTGCCGGAGTAAAGGCATTGCCCTATCACGCAGGTCTGGCTGACGATGTGCGCGCCAGAAACCAGACGGCTTTTGTTCATGATGATGTGGCCGTTATTGTGGCAACGGTGGCCTTCGGTATGGGCATCAACAAGCCAAACGTACGGTGGATTATCCACTATGACCTGCCCAAGTCTGTTGAACAGTACTATCAGGAAATCGGCCGTGCCGGGCGTGATGGCGAGCCGGCCCATGCCCTGCTGCTGTTCAGTGCCGGAGACGCCGGAAAAATCAGGTTTTTCTTCCGGGATAAGGACAGCGATGAACAGGCCATTGCAGAAAAACAGCTGCAGTCCATGCTGAATCTGGCGCAGACCCGCCAGTGCCGGCGCAGTATCCTTCTGGGCCATTTTGGTGAAGTATATCCGTCATCTGACGGCAAGGGTACCGTAGAAGCCGACTGCTGCTGCGACATCTGTCTGCAGGGCGGCGGAGCCAATGCCGTTGCCGTGGATGTAACCATTCCGGCCCAGAAAGTCATGTCTGCAGTGGTCCGTACCGGCGAACGGTATGGGGCAGCCTATGTGGTAGACGTATTGTTGGGCAGCCGGATGAAACGCATTATCGATAACGGACACCATAAGCTTTCGGTGTATGGCATTGGCACTGAGTATGCAAAGGAAGACTGGATGGAAATTGTCCGCCTTCTGATTGAGGCCGGATTCCTCAGGAAAAGTGAAGATTACCAGGTGCTGAGTATTACCCGTGATGGCATGGATACGCTGAAAGAGCGGGGCCTTGTCATGCTGCCCTTTGTACCTTCCGGCCGGACCGGTGTCGGGTATGCCAGTGAGCAGGAAAAACGGCTGAAGAAGGGCAGTGGAAAAAGCCTGTTTGCCGGAGCTGAACGTCTTTCTGCCGATGACACGGTGGGGCAGCAGATTGCGGTGGAACTGAAAAAGGTGCGGAAACGGCTGGCGGAAGACGCGGGAGTGCCGCCCTATGTCATTTTTGGTGATAAGACGGTGGAAGATATAGCAGTAAAAAAGCCCCGCCAGATGACGGAGCTTTCAGGTATTTACGGTATTGGAGATGTAAAGGCAGAAAAATTCGGCAGTTACATCCTCCGTGTTGTCAACGACCACGTGTCTTAGCAGATGACACCTTTGGTAGACGGAATTGCTCCGTTCCGGCGCGGGTCAATTTCTGTTGCCTGACGGATAGCACGGGCAGCAGCCTTGAACAGGCCTTCCATTTTGTGGTGGTCGCTGCGGCCGCGGATGGTATCCAGGTGCAGGTTGCACCGGCCGGTGCTGACAAAGCCTTGCCAGAAGTCTTCAAAGCAGTCGGTCTGGAAACTGGCTTCCTTTCCGGCAGCATTGATGCTTACCAGCGGAATGCCGGTAAGGGAAGCGTTGCATACCAGATACGGGCGGCCGCCAAAGTCTACGGCTGCCTGACACAGGCTTTCATCCATGGGGTACAGGCAGCTGCCGCTCCGGTAAATACCGGCACAGTCGCCCAGTGCTTTGGCAAATGCCATGCCCAGGGCAATACCGGTGTCCTCAATCAGGTGGTGCTGGTCAACTTCCAGGTCTCCCTGAATGGATCCGGAAAGATCAAAAAGTCCGTGTTTGCAGAATGAATTCAGCATGTGGAAAAAGAACCCGATGGGGCAGTCCACATCACACTTTCCGGTACCGTCAATGTTCAGTGTCAGCGTTATCTGTGTTTCTTTTGTGTTCCGTTCAATAGTTGCCGTTCTCATGCCATTACCTTGCGCAGGTCATATTCCAGAATATCAGTAGCGCCCAGTGCCTTCAGTTTTGGCAGCAGGTTCGGAACTTCAGATTTCTTAACGGCAATTTTGATTGCATAACCGTCATCACCATACAGTGGAGAAATGGTCGGGCTCTTCATTGAAGGCAGTCCTTTTACCAGGTCTTCAAAGCGGGCGCGGGTAACGTTCATTTCGAGCATGACGCGGTCACGGGCATCGATAACGGCTTCAAAGAGCATTTTCAGTTCCATGATTTTCTTTTTCTTGTCAGGATCTTCCATGGCAGCTTTTGAGGCGAACATGCAGGTAGAACTGGTCATGATGGTATCAACGATGCGCAGTCCGTTTTCAATCAGGGTGCGGCCGGTGGCGGTGTTATCGATAATCATGTCGGCATCGTCCGGTGGGAAAACTTCGGTGGCACCGTAGGTCCGGATTACCTGGCTGTCAAATTTGTTGGAATCAAGCCATTCTTTTGCAATGTTTTCGTATTCGGTGGCAACGATCATGTGGCGGCTTTTAATGGCAGCGTCGTCAATTTCGTTTGGAACGGCGGCAACAATGCGTACCTGGTCAAAGCCCAGGTCCATGATTTCTACAACATCAGCATTGGTTTCCTTAATCCAGTCGCGGCCGGTAAATCCAACGTCATGAGCACCCAGTTCCAGCAGTTTACCGATGTTCTGCGGTTTCATTACTTTTGCTTCCAGATCGTCCTGGTTAACGGTTGGGCGGTAGGCGCGCTCCGGCAGTTTGATGGTGATGCCGGCGCCGGTGAACAGGCCTACAACGTTGTCGTAAATGCGTCCTTTTGGTAACAGAATCTTTAATTTTTCCATAGGGTACTCCTTGTTATAAATATCAGCACAACTCTACCGGCAGTCTGGGGATGGCCAAAAACGCTCGATATCGTCGCTATTGGCGGAGCCTGGCAAGGAAACTATCGTTCCAGGCTCCGACAATTTTTGTCCATCCCCATCCCGCCTCCCGAGTTGTGCAGCTTTTTTGCTACAGACTCAGTGGGCTTCAGGGTATAAAAAAAGCCGCTCTCCTTTGACTTTGGGTCAGGATGCGGCTTTCTTTTTTACTGCAGATGCAGCAATCACAACGGCTCACAATCCTAACGGCCTTTATGGTGAGAATGGTGGTGATGTGCGTGCAGTCTTACTGAAGTCATATCAAAATTATTAAACTCATGTTTTGTTTTTGTCAATAGTAACATGAGCTGCCCCGACCACACAGATACATGGACTCATACGGGCTTGCTGCGGTACAATGAGGGCGTATGAATATCCATGTTCTTGAAATGCCTTTGGACTTTGGTGCCAGCCGCCATGGTTCTGATATGGGCCCTTCTGCCATCCGTCTGGCAGGTCTCCGTGAAACATTGCAGCGTCTGGGGCACACTACCGCCCAGTATTTTTCCCCTATGAACGTTGACCCTCAGGAATATCAGACTCTGATTAACCAGAAGGCAAAATATCTGCGTCCCATCAGCTCTGCCTGCACCCAGCTGGCAGAAGCCGTAGACAATATAGCCAGTTCCGGCGAGTTCCCGCTGATTCTTGGCGGTGACCACAGTGTCGTACTGGGTTCTCTGGCCGGTATGTCAGCTGCCTGCCGCAAAAGCGGAAAGAGTCTGGGGGTACTGTACGTTGATGCCCATGGTGACTTCAATACCTGTGATACCTCGCCCAGCGGAAACATTCACGGTATGTGCCTTTCTGCATCCTGCGGCGTCGGTATTCCGGAGCTGACCAATCTGTATTTTGACGGCGTAAAGGTAGACCCGAAAAATGTCTGTTATGTGGGACTCCGTGATATTGATGCGGAAGAACGCAATCTTATGAAGGCAGCTGGAGTTACCGCCTTTACCATGACTGATATTGACCGGCAGGGTTTTAACACCGTTGTCCGTCAGGTTGTAGAGTTCTTTACCGGCCGGGTAGACCAGATTCACCTCAGTTTTGACCTTGACGCCATTGATCCCCAGTGGGCTCCCGGTGTCGGCATTCAGGTTCCCGGCGGACTGACCAGCCGTGAAGCCCTGTTCCTGATGGAAGAAATGAGCTGTACCGGGCTGGTAAAATCTGCCGACTTTGTAGAAGTCAACCCCAGTTGTGACGTGCAGAATAAAACTGCCCGCATGGCTGTTGCGCTTATTGCACGTCTTTTGGGCGACCGGCTGTACTGAGTTTACTGAATGCTTGCGCGGACTGCCTCAAAGAAGGCTGTCCGTTCGCCTTTGCTGGTAAAGGCGCTGCCCATATCCTGTACCAGTTCATCGCTGGCTGCAGCCCAGAAACGTACGTTGTTTGCCTGGCTGTCAGCTGCTTCTGCGGCAGAGGTTAACGGTGCCAGTCCGCTGACAATGCTGATTTCCGAAAGTTCATCATTACCGGTCAGAAAATCAAGAAGCCGCAGGGTTTCGGCATCGGCGCCCTTTGCTTTCTGATGAATTCCTGCTGCGCACAGGGCCGGAATGACCAGGGACCGGGAAAAATCTGCGCCGTTCTGGCGGTTTACCGGCATGAAGCTTTCCGTAAAGTTCTGGACAACCCGGAAATTCATGGTGCGGTGGATGGAAAGCGGCATGAACACTATTTCTGCCTGACCGTCTTCCATCAGTATTTCAACATAGTTGGGCTTGCGGGTTTCCCATTCGGGGTGCAGCAGGTCGTCTGCCCGCCACTGGTTCAGCATGTCTATAACCGTCTGCAGTGTGGCTCCATCAGCGTTCAGCGGCACATCCTTCACTTCATCGTACACAGAGATCACTTCCAGTCCTTTGGCTTTTCTTGAAGCTGCCAGGGCCTTCTGTTCCGTTTCCGTTATCAGTCTGTTCAGGTTTTTCGCTGTTTCCGCATTCCAGGTGGCTTCAACCAGGGATGTCATGAACAGTGAAAGTGCCCGGTCATCCTGTCCCGGCAGGACTATGGGCCAGCGTGCAACGTTTTCTTTTCCCTGGATACTTCCGGCGTATGCGGTAACTTCCTCCAGGGTGCGGGGCATGCCTTCTTTCCGGTTCCGTAGATTACGCAGGCGGTATGCAATTTCTGAGTGGTCGCCCAGCAGGGGAACCCAGGTTGATGACAGATTCCGGACCGTCGTGGGGTACCGGTTATACAGTGCCGGATCCGGAGTGATCAGTTTTTTGTCAAGGTCGTCTGAATCCGGCCCGAACCATGAAATGACCAGGGATACCTGTTTCTGCTTTTTCAGGGCTTCTGACAGGGGAAGGGAGTCATCAAGCGTGATGACGGAATAGGGAGTATCACCGAAAAATCGCTTAAAACTATCAGAAAATGATTCCCGGGTCTGTGTATTTACGCCATAAAAGCCGATATTAGGAATAGTATTCTGTTTGCAGGAAAAAAATATGGAAAATATTCCCAGAAAACAGAAAAGTGTCACAACTCGCTTCATAATTGTAGTGTAGCATACATTGAAACCTTTGCTAAATCGTTCTTTTGAAATTATAATGTTTGCACAAAGAGGAGCTATGAAACATCTTTTTTTAACGCGTCTGGCCGCTGTTGCCGCCCTTGTCGTTATCCTTCCTTTTGCAGCCTTCGCACAGCAGGCTAATGTTGATATTTACGACAAAATTGATGACGCGTTCATGACCAAATCGCCGGAAAGCGTACGGATCCTGCTTGAGAGCAACCGTAATTCCAGTCAGTATCCGGCCATTGAAGAGTATGTCCTGAAAAAGTCACGTGGTCTGCTTATTTCCAATCAGCTGGAGCTGATTCAGGATATGACCATGGCCATCATCGATAACAATCTTGACTGTACGGATGCCGTTAACCTGTATATCATTGTAGAACGGGCCATTGATAAACGTGATGCTTCCCTTGAAAGTGAACGGGCTCAGGCTGCAGCCGATGCCCAGTATGTTGCCAGTGT
This sequence comes from Treponemataceae bacterium, assembly GCA_024413635.1. GTDB lineage: Bacteria > Spirochaetota > Spirochaetia > Treponematales > Treponemataceae > Treponema_I. The sequence continues at coordinate 10,595 of JAKSTT010000002.1, forward strand.
TTCAGAGGAACAGAAGGAAAAGGCAAAAAAGTCATATTCTTCCATGGCTAATGAAACAACCGGAGAAGCCGTTTATCTGAACGCCAATGCAAGTAAGTATTATTCTCCCGTAACCTGGAATGCAATGCTGCTGGTAGGGGATCTGGGAATTATTACTGATAACGGTCTTGATATGAAAATCGGTCTTGGTGCTCAGGGTGGCCTGTTCTTCCGTGATGACCGTTTTTCTGTAGGACTGAACGTATATGCTGATGACCTGCTGATTGCATTTACGCCGGAAAACAAAAACAATGGTGTTATCGACCTGATTCCTGCCATTTCGTATGTTCCGGTCAGCGAAGACCTGTTCCTGCGTACCGGTTTTTCCCTGCAGCAGAATGAAGGCGTATCGTTCTTTTCACCGGTTATCGGTATCGGTATGACTCATGCCATGAGTGCCCTCAATACTGCCTCCTGGTTTGTTGATTACTATCCGGCCCATCTGGCATTCATGTATAACCTGGCCTTCTGTGGAGGCGCCGGTGCCAATATGAGTTTCGGTCTGTCCAGAGTTGGATCAAATGTTCTGTCTCTGACTGTAGGTGTCCGTGAGAACCTGATGGTAACAAAAAAAGGTGATGTAAAAAGCCGTACCCGTATAAACCTTGGATTTGGAGTGGGATGTAATGAATAAAAAGATTGTTTCAGCTCTTTTGTTGCTCTGTCTGATCTGTTCTGCCGTATTTGCTCAGAATGCGCTGACGGACCGGTATTTAAAGGCAGCAAGTGATCAATATGCCAACCGCAACAATGCAAAGGCATTTGAACACATTAACTTTGTCTTGAAGCAGTATAATGATAAGACGCCGCCCCAGAATGTCGTTCTGCTGGCTCAGGCCATTTATGCAGACTGTCTTTCTGAAATTAAGGCAACCAACGATAAATTCCGCTTTACTGAGTTTCAGGCAAACCTGAAAGAGTTCCCCTATGTAGCTGATGATAATCTGTCGCGGGAACTGCGTATCGTTACTGCCCAGTTCATTGCCCAGGCAGAAGAAGCAGAACGCCAGGCCCGTGAAGCCCTTGCCAATTCAGAAAACCGCAACGACTCTCCTGCCATGAAGGAAATTCTTGAAGCTACTGAACGGGCAGAACGGAATTCTGCTGCAGCAATGCGTGCATTGTATGAGGACTTTACCCGTGCCTATGACGCTAACCAGCAGAACCAGCGTGAAGAACAGGAAGCTGCCAACAACCGGCTGCTGAATACCGTAAGGGAAAGCCTGGAAGCTTCAAGTTCTGAAACTGCAGCACAGTCCAATAAACTGCTGATTATCCTTATTGTCATTGCCGTACTTTTCATCGTTGCCATTATTGCTGTAATAATCAGCGTAAATATGTCACGGAAACAGCAGCAGATGTTTGCACAGACCCTGCGTGTTGTTTCTGAACTGCAGCGTATTCCGTACGAAGAAAGCGGCAGCCTGAAACTGGCAAACATGTACGCCGGTATGCGTAACATTGAAGCTGCCGGAGAAGGAACCAACCGGCCACGGCTGCAGCAGTTTGAACAGCATGAAGTAAATGATGAACTGCGCGCAGAACTGCGTGATCTGGCTGCTGAATGTGAAGCAAAAGGCCAGCAGATTGATAAAGTTACCGGCCGTAAGAATAACAGCAAGAACGTTGCAGAACTGGTATTCAAGATTGCCCAGAAAATGAACCTGGGAGAATATACCAGCATGCTCTATTTCTGTGCTTCCATGGTATATGACATTGGTTTCCTGGCCATTGATCCAACCCTGCTTGAAAAAGAGAAGCTGACGGAAGAAGAAAAGTACCAGATTCGTGGCCATGTTAAGGCCGGTGTTGAACAGATTGACTTTGTACCGGAAAAATTCCGGGGTGTTTTCATTGAGGCAATTCTGATGCATCATGAAAACCTGGATGGTTCCGGATATCCTGACGGTCTGCAGGGAGATGCAATTCCTCCGGTTGCCCGTATTATCCATGTAGTTGAATCATTCATTGCACAGATTTCCAAACGTAATTACCGTGGAATCTTTGACAAGGAAACAGCTATACAAGAGCTGCGGTCACATCCTGACCGGTACGATGGTGCAATCATCGATGCTTTGGATACGCTGATTTAAGCCTTGAGAACAACCCGCGGACAACACCGCGGGCTTTTTTCTTTCTGCCCCACAGGAGGATAGTGTTATGAAAAAAACGGTAAAACCGGTATTCGCTTTGTTTCTTGCAGCGCTTCTTTTGTCCGGTTGTACGTCCACGTCATCAATGGAACGGGAAATTGAAGCTATTCCCGGCGTTCCCCCACTGATTTGTGCTGCACTGGCAGACAATTATTCTGCCTTTCTGTATTTTTTGGACCGGTATGACGGCTCTGCTGCCGGATGGACCAGTGCAGACGGACTGACGGTTCCGATAGCCATCGGATATTTTTCCCTTTCCAACTTCAAGAAAGCCTGTAACCTGCTGGCAAACAAAGGGTATAACCTGGATGAGCCGGACTACTACAACCGCTCTCTGCTCAGTTATCTGGCTGCCGGCTGCGAATATGAAAAAATCCGGTACCTTCTGAGGTTCTCGCCGGATGTACAGCGTGCTGAAACCATTACCGGGCTCAAACCCATGGATTATCTGCAGTATGCAGCATATCCCTTTACCACTACCGGAACGGTGACTGCAGAAGATCTTGCCAGACGTGATGAAACCCGCCAGCTGCTGCTTTCTGCAGGATCTCCGGACATAAAGTTTACAAACTTTACGTTGAACAGTTACGGCAATTTTGTGTTTGCCCTGCTGAACGTACTGTCCACCCTGAACCCATCAGTAACGTACGCTGATGTTAACGGTCCGTTCTTTGATACACAGAGTATTGACGGCCGTGAGGTGTATCTGTATAAGACAGAAGCACTGCCGACTATCTTCAAGCAGAATGGAGTTACCGCACGGGTTCTGGTTGTACATGATGAGTTTGACTCAGTGATGCATCAGATGGCAGAATCTGAAAACTACTGTTATCTTCTGGGCGATATGGGAAACAGCCCCTTTGTTACCCATAACTGGGTGAATATCGACAATCCCTATGCAGGAAACCTGTATATGAAAACCAGCGATCCGGATATGCGGACTGGTAGTCTGATATACCGGATTCAGGACATCCGCCAGCTGATGGTGGTAGAACTTCTGGAACAGTAACCGTATAAATATACCCCTATTGTGCATAAGTATGCATTTTTGATACACTGAAATTATGATTATATCATCTATCGACTTAAAAGACGGAAAAGTTGTACAGCTCAAAAACGGCAAGGACCTGATTATTGAGCGTGACGATCCGGATGCCCTTATCAATGAATTCAACATGTACGGCGAAGTTGCCGTTATCGACCTTGATGCCGCTTTGGGCAACATCATTACTGAAGGAAAGAACCGCGGCACTACTGCCAATACTGAACTGCTGAAAAGCCTTCTGCGGAAAGGCAATGTACGTGTTGGCGGCGGCATTAAAGACGTAAAAAAAGCCAAAGAGCTGATTTCTCTTGGTGCAGAAAAAGTAATTATCGGGTCAGCCGCCTGGGCCTCTGCCGAAGACCGTGCTGAAGGAAAACTGCTGAATACTGAGTTCCTTGATGAGCTGACTGCAGCCATCGGTAAACAGCGCATCATCATCAGCGTAGACGCCATAAACGGTAAAATTGCCGTAAAAGGCTGGACTGAAACCAACGGCATTGACCTGATTGACGGTGCCAAGGCTGCAGAAGCCTATGCCAGCGAACTGCTCTTTACCTGTGTAGAAAAAGAAGGCTGCATGCAGGGAACTGATATGGAAGCCGCAAAAAAACTGCGTGAAGCCGTAAAATGCCGTATCGTTGTTGCCGGTGGTGTTTCAACCCTGGAAGAAGCTGTTGCCCTTGAAAAAATGGGTTGTGACGTTCAGATGGGCATGGCCCTGTACACCGGTAAGGTATCCCTGAAAGATGCCTTTATTGAATGCCTGAACTGGGAAAAGGCTGCAGAAACCACTGCGGGCCTTATTCCGGTAATTGCCCAGAGCCCTGACGGACAGGTTCTGATGATGGGCTACGCCAACAAAGAAGCATTCAACAAGACCTTTGACGTAAAGAAACTGACGTTCTGGAGCCGTACCCGTAACGTACTCTGGACTAAAGGTGAACACAGCGGTCACCATCTGAGCGTACTGAAACTGCGTGTTGACTGCGATCGTGATACCGTTCTTGCTACGGTTATTCCCCATGGCGGCGTATGCCACACCGGCAGTTATACCTGTTTTTCTGCAGAACCTGATGCTGCAAGTACCATGGAACGGCTGTATGCCACCATTGCTGACCGTTTTGCCAATCCGGTTCCCGGTTCGTATACCGCAACCCTCAACGACAAACGGGTACGTGAAAAGGTAGAAGAAGAAGCTGAAGAAGTAACGGAAGCTGAAGGCAAAGATGAAGTTATCTGGGAGTGTGCAGACCTGCTCTACTTCCTGAACGTTCTGATGTATAAAGAAGGCGTAACCTGGTCCGATGTAATGGCTGAACTGGACCGCCGCCACAAAAAATAAGGAGTTATCATGAGCGACATCACCATTGTAAAGGGAAATGATGTTTCCCCGGATTTTTTTGAACCGCGTACACTTGCCAGCGATGTTCATGACATTGTTCAGGGCATTCTTGATGACGTAAAACACCGTGGTGATGAAGCGCTCCATGAAATGAGCCGGAAATTTGACCAGGCTGCTCCGGAAAATCTGGCCATCGGAAAAGAAGCTCTGAAAGCCTGCGCAGAAAAACTGGAAAAAGAAAATCCGGACCTGTATCAGGCACTGTCCTTTACCTATTCGCTGACCTACGGGTTTGCAAAAAAACAGCGGGAATGTTTTACCGACTTTGAAACTGAACTGGTACCCGGCCTGATTACCGGCCAGAAAACCATTCCGGTTGAACGGGCAGGACTGTATGCTCCTGCCGGACGGTTCCCGCTGTTCAGTACCCTGATTATGTGTGCTGCTCCTGCAAAAGCTGCCGGTGTTTCGGAGCTGGTTATGTGTACCCCGCCACGCAAACACCCCTCCGGCGATGACAAACTGCCATGGGCAGATGAAAACATCCTGGCTGCAGCCTACATCTGTGGCGTAGATACTGTTTTTGCCTGCGGTGGTGCGCAGGCTGTGGCCGCCATGGCATATGGTACTGCCAGCATTCCAAAAGTAGATGTTATTGTAGGACCGGGAAATAAGTTTGTAACGGAAGCTAAACGCATTCTGTATGGGCAGGTCGGCATTGACTTTGTTGCCGGCCCTACAGAGGCCTTCATCATTGCAGATGATACGGCAAATCCTGCCTGGGTTGCCGCAGACCTTCTGGCACAGGCTGAACACGATCCTGATGCCCAGGCTGTTATGGTAACCTGTTCAGAAAAACTGGCAGAAGCCGTAGCTGCAGAAGTTGATAAACAGCTCTCTGTCCTGCCGACAGCTGAAACTGCTCGGGAATCCATCAAGCGCAATGGACGCATCATTCTTGCAGATTCGCTGTTCCAGGCTGTTGATATTGCCAATAGAAAGGCTCCGGAACATCTGGAAATTGCCATGGACCCGGGAACCAATATGGACTATGTCATGAGCAAGGCACACAACTACGGCACCCTGTTCATCGGTCACCACGCTGCAGAAGTTCTTGGTGATTATGCCGCCGGTTTGAACCATGTTCTGCCTACCAGTGGCAGTGCCCGCTTTACCGGCGGATTAAGTGTCCGGAATTTCATTAAAACCGTAACGACCCTGCGTACTGAACAGGATCCTCACGGTGCTTTGTATGAAGGTGTGGTTAAGTCAGCACAGACTGCCGTTATCCTTGGAGAAACAGAAGGTCTTATTGCCCACAGCCGTGCTGCAGCAATCCGTCTGCAGGGCTGAGTGAATCCTAGTTATTCCGCCGTACGGTGAACTCATTGGAAAGCTGCTGGTCTTTCAGGCTGGCAGCTTTTTTGTATTCAGCGTACAACTGTTCCTGGCTCCGGATTTTCTTCTCATCATCTGACCGGGTTTTCCGTACCCAGGTTCCGTCACTCTGCAGGACATGTGCCTTCTGGTTATCCTGCAGGTACAGCTGCAGCTGTTTTTTCAGGGTGGCGGCAATGTCCTTATCAAGCACGGGGAACAGCAGTTCTACGCGGCGGTCCAGATTGCGCGGCATCCAGTCTGCACTGGAAAGATACAGTTCTTCTGCACCGGCATTCTGGAAATAACAGATACGGGCATGTTCCAGATACCGGTCTACAATACTGACAACCTGAATGTTTTCACTGAGCCCGGGAATGCCGGGAACCAGCTGGCAGATGCCGCGGACGTTCAGCAGGATGCGGACATTATGCTGGCTTGCCGTATACAGTGCCTGGATAACATCTTCATGGCACAGACTGTTCATCTTGGCCATGATGAGTCCGGGAGATTCCGGTGTAGAGCAGGCGGTTTCCCGGTGTATCAGCTCAATCAGCCGTTTTTTCATCGTTACCGGCGACAGGGAAAGCCGGCTCATGGTCTGAATGGCAGAATAGCCGGAAATCATATTGAAAAACAGGGTAGCGTCCGTGGCCAGTTCCAGATTGGTAGTAAACAGGGAACAGTCGCTGTAGAGGGAAGCCGTTTTTTCGTTGTAGTTACCGGTACTTAAATGTACATAGCGCATGATACCTGTTTCTTCACGGCGTACCACCAGTAGCACTTTTGCATGCACTTTCAGGTTTACCAGACCATAGATGACAATGGCACCGGAATGTTCCAGCCGGTTAACCCAGGAAATATTCCGCTGCTCATCAAAGCGGGCTTTCAGTTCCACAAATACGGTAACCTGTTTGCCGCTGCGGGCTGCCCGTTCCAGAGCGTGGACAATGGGAGAATCGCCGCTGGTGCGGTACAGGGTCATTTTTATGGCAAGAACAGTGGGATCATCGGCGGCATCGTTGATGAACTGGATGAGAGGATCAATGCTCTGGTAGGGGGGACACAGGAGCAGGTCGCGGTCACGGAGGAAACTCCACATGGGTGTACCCGGTTCCAGTTCTACCGGCCAAAAATGCTTCCATTCCGGGTATCGCAGGTGGTCAAAGCCGGATACGTCAGTCAGCTCTGAAAGGGTTGCCAGATCCGGCATGCCGTCCAGCTGGTACAGGTCATCATCAGAAAGCCCCAGCTTTAACTGCAGCAACCGGCTTAATTCACGTTCAACCCGGTCACCTTTCCGGTAGGATACTTACAGCCGTACGGGTTTTGAAAACTTCCGTTCGGAAAGTACGGTTTCCATGGCATCTATAAAACTGCCGTAGGAATCTTCATCAACGGAAATATCAGCGTCACTGGTTACGCGGAAGAACAGGCAGCCGGTTACATTGTAGCCGGGGAACAGCATGGTTCCGCACAGGGTAAGCACATCATCAATCAGCGTAAACTGCCGTTTATCACCGTCAGAAGGCAGCCAGATAACGCGGGGAAGGCTGGGAGGAATCTGCAGCAGACTGACGGGAGCAGCAGCGTTCTGGTCATCAGACTCAACAAAACTATCCAGAGTGTAGGCAACGTGCAGGCGGCGGCTTGCTATATAGGGGAACGGCAGCTGGTCTTCTACCCGCAGTGGGGTCAGAATGGGGAACAGTTCCTGAATGAACAGGGTGTTTACAAACTGTTCCTGTTCTTTTGAATACCGGGAGTGGGGCACGTATATCAGGCCCTGGTCTGCCAGCCGGGGAAGAATATCCTGGTTCAGTGCGTTGTACTGGGTGGTTACCAGTTCATGTACCCTGCCTGAAACCTGCGCCAGAGTGTTCAGGTCCTTTGCCCGTTTCAGCCCGGAAACCCGCACCATAAAGAATTCATCAAAGTTACTGGAAACAATCTGCAGGAACCGGAGCCGCTCCAGCAGTGGTACGGAAGGATTAAGGCCTTCACTGAGAACGCGGGCGTTGAACTCAATCCAGGATAATTCACGGTTGAAGTACAATGGGTTCATGGGCTCCTCCATTACAGCAGCAACAGTTTGTAACCGAAAATCGATTCAAAAACATCGCCTTTTTCTGTCAGGGCGATTTTTTCCAGCGTGCAGTCCTGAGTATCCTGGATACGCAGAATAAGAGTGTTGTCCTTAATCTGGCAGGTGAACTGATTCATTTTCTGGGTATGACTCCGGTCCAGGGCGTCAGCAATACGCATCAGGGCACTGAGTTTCAGGATTTCAACGCGCATGGTACGGGGAAGCAGGGCAAAGTCCTCATCATGGCGCGAAGGGTTTGCACCGCGATGATAGCGTGCTACCCGTGAAATGATTGCCATGTCATCTTTTGAAAGCCCGAAAATATCGGAATTGGCAATGATGTACTGGCTGTGCAGATGATGATCGCTGGCACGGATGAAGGAGCCTGTATCATGGAGGATGGCAGCAATTTCCAGAAGCTGCCGGCTGTGTGCCGTAAGCCCCAGGTCGTCGCCCATAAAGTCATACAGTTTCAGCGATGTTTCCCGGACGTATTCGGCATGGGCTTCATCGTAGTGGAACTTCTGGCCCAGGGAGCGGGCAGCTGCGGTAATCTGCTGGTTGAATTCTTCCTGGAATGTGGCATTGGGACCTGCCAGCAGACTGAGGATAACACCTTCACGGATGGAAGTATCGGTTACCAGAATTTCTTCTGCGTTGGTCGGAATAAGGAACAGCTTGTAGGCCAAGAGACCGATACCGAATGCACGGGCATCGGTGTATGAAAGATTGTAGCGGGCCATACATTCTTCAATGGAAAGGGTCTGTACCCGGTCTACAAAGGATATGAAATCATCAACGGCAATGGTCCAGAGACCGGGATGAATCAGGGTACCCACTTCGCCGGCAGCGATTTTCGTTTCGATACCCATGGTGATAAAGGAATGAATCTGCTTCAGGTTGATTTCGGTACGCAGATTTGCTTCGGTGTTATCGATGAACTCTTTCAGAAACCGGTAAATATCGGCGGCGGTGTTGATGCTGGGTATCAGGTTCTGCCCGATGATGACGGTGCCCAGGCGAAGAGTATGGGCGGCAGCCATGCGTCCCCGTTCCAGAACCATAATTTCTGTGGAACCGCCGCTTATTTCAAGAATGATGGAGTTGTTGGTGCGGAACCGGCTGACCTGGGAACGGAGAGAGTCCTGTACTGCCAGGTACATGAGCCGGTTTTCTTCAATACCATCAATAACCCGCACCGCAAAGCCGGTTTTGACCAGAATGCGGTCGACAACCGAGTCGCGGTTTTTTGCTTCACGCAGGGCAGAGGTGGCAATGACGTGGATATGGTCCGGTTCGATATTCCAGGTGGCAAGCTGTTCCTTGAAGCGGTTCAGAATGGTCAGACAGAGCATGAGGGTATCGCGGGAAACGTATCCACTGGTGAATACGTCGTTTCCTATTGAAACCGGAGCTTCTGAGTGATCAAGTACAGTCCATGAAACTGAGTCGTTAATCTGGCACGCCATGAGGCGGATACCGGTAGACCCGATTTCAATTACAGCCTCAAGGGAACTCATACTGCGCTTCCTAGAGCTTATCTACCAGGAGTGAACATTTACCGGACGGCATAGGCAGTTGTTTTTTCTTGAGACCAAGAATATTGATGGTGAAGTAGAACAGTTTTTCGCTTTCCATCTGCAGTTCCCAACCGCGCTGGCTTTTGTTTGAAAGAATGGTAATGAAGTTACGTTTCAGTGAAAGTTTTTCAATACCCATAATCTCAAGGTTTGGAATAATCCAGTCTACGGTTTTCTTTGGCAGGCTGATTTCCAGACCGATAACGTTTTCAATCATCAGTGCAATGGTAGAAAGACCGGCAGCCTGAACACAGCGGGTGCGTGGCCAGGTATCATTGCCGTCCATGGTTGCCATTCCGGCTTTGTTCGGCAGGTAGGCTTCCCACAGGTCACCTTTTACTTTAGAGTCGCCGGGGAACATGCCGTCCAGCAGGTAGTACAGGTGGCGGATAGCACATTCGCGGGCAAGGTCCCACCGCTGGTATTTTTCCAGACCTTTGAAAACCATGTAGTTTAAGGCCGGGAATACTGAACCGCAGTAGCCGTTACCGTTTTCTGAGAAATGAGGATCATCGGCAGAAAGGGAGGGGAACGGATGGTCAGTACCAAAGGTTTCCGGATTAGTCAGGTGTGAAATCAGGGCGTCTGCCTTGTCTTCGTTTGGAATTTCTGCCATAAGCGGCCAGAATCCGGCGATGGTTTTAGCAGACAGCTGGTTTTCGTCTTTATCAATATCGTAGTAGAAGCCGGTGTCCGGATTCCACATTTTTGAGTTGATGCGGGTTTTCAGCGAGAAATACTGGCGTTTGTACTGGAAGCTGATTTCCTTATCGTTCAGGATATCACCCAGCTGCGACATATACAGGGCATTTACGGCCAGGGCACTGTTAAAGTCTACCGGATAGTAGGCTTCTGCACGTGGAGAATTGCACATGTTGGAGCAGGTGTAGGGCACTGCGTACAGACCGTTTTCCTGTTTGAAGGTAGCGTCAATCCATGCCATATAACTCTGCAGTACCGGCATGATTTCCTTTACGCGGCGTTTGTTTGCAGATTTGTGGTACAGGTTGTATTCTGCCCAGGCAAACAGCGGCATACCGATACCCTGCGGGTTATCTTCTGTAAGTACTGCAGAATCTTTCTGGGTGTCATACTTCCAGCGGATGGCACCATCTGCTTCCTGATGGGCATAGAAGTAGTCCAGGTTCTGGTTAGCAGGATAGTTGCGGTTGGAATATACGAGGAAAAAAGAAGATAAGATTGAATCAAACTGATCAAGGATATACGTATCATCTTTGGGGTATACAAAATAACCGGTGTCAGTAGACAGCTCTTTTGTTTTTACATCAACCCAAAAGTTTTCAAGCCAGTTCCAGGTCTTATCATAAATATCTACAAAATCCTGATCATAAAAATGGATTGTAGGAAAAACGCCTTTTTTCACGGAGGCTCCTTGCGCAGCAACTAGTAAACTGTTCCGCTGTTTTCAAACATAGAAAATAACGGTAACATACAATATACCATATCGACATAAAAAGTGGTATATATTATCTCGCCTATTGTAGATTTTTATGGTATTTCTGAGAAATACCATACTGGAAAAGGGGAACCGTCAACATGTATCAGTCTCATGTGTATCTGGAAGTTCGTATGCTGGTTACCGGCGCACAGCCTGTGTTTACCGAAAACACTGACGGTTCTTTTGCCGTTGATCCGGATATTTTAAAGAAAGTAGCATTACTGTCACAGGCACTGGGCTGCACCTGGCTGTCTGACGCTGCTTTTGAGCACATAACCAGTACCATCACCGTTCCCACCAGCTATGGCCTGAAAGCCCTTTCGCTGAAGATTGCCAAAGGCGGCCATCTGGGCGTTGCCTTCCATGGCAGCACCAAAGAAATTGCCATTGAAGAAATCCGCATTGAAGAAGATGCCGGACGCCTGACCCACAGCACGGGAAAAACCCGTATGGACTATACCAATGCCGGTATGGCAAGTATCCGCATTAAAACGGCCGATACCATGGAACTGGGAGAAGAAGGCTTTATTTTCCTTGATGAACTGCGCCGTCTGGTTCAGTATCTTTCCCTGTATCCTGCCAAAGATGCCGAAAGCCTTATCCGCTGCAATGCCTATGTGGCTCTTTCCCAGTATCCCAACCGGCCGGGATATTACGTAAAACTGCGTAACCTGAACAGCTTTAACTTTGTCCGGAAGGCCATCAATGCCGAATTGACCCGTCAGGAAGAAATCCTTACCTCCGGCGGCACCGTCGTATCAGAAAGCCGTCTGTGGAATGAGCGCCAGAATATTACTGAATCCTATAAGGCCCGTGCAGCCAGCATTGTCCGTCAGTTCGAACCGCTTCCGTCATCGGCTTCTCCTGCTGCCGGCTTCCCCTTTCCGCACACCTCCATGCCTCAGGTTGAACTGCCTTCTGACCGCCGTAACCGCATGGCAAAACAGTACGGCATTTCACGGTCCCGGGCAGAACTCATCTGCGACCAGAAAGAACGGGCTGATTTTTACGAAGCCTCTGTAGAACAGGGGGCTGACCCCATGGATGCTGCCCATTGGCTTTCTACGGAAGTCATCAAACTGGAAAAAATCCACGGCAGCCGGAAAGTCTATGACAATCTGACCGCCGCCCGTTTTGCCCGCGTCATCATCCTGCTGACTGAAAAGACCATTCACAGCGCCATTGCAAAACAGCTGCTTTCACAGACTGCTGCAACCGGCCGCGACCCGGATGACATCATCAGTAAGAATCATCTGCTGGAAATTACCGATGAAAAAACACTGCTGCCCCTGATCCGTCACGTAATGGATGCCAATCAGGCACAGATTGACAAACTGGCCCAGGGCGATATGGCACCGCTGGAATACTTTACCGGTGTCATCATGAAAAAGACCAACGGTATGGCAAATCCGCAGGTGGTAAAAAAGCTTATCAAGCGCGAACTGAACATCAGTGTGGTGTATATACTGCCCCAGGGTGGTGCCATGTGCGGCCGCCGTCTTGAAGATGGTGCCATTGCCGTCCAGGAAGGAAAAATCAAACTGCCGGCGCTGGAGTCTGTTGATTCTGCCATCCGCTATCAGGTTGTTCCTCTGAAACCCATTATGAGTGAAGAACTGGAACCGGGTGACTGGGGACCGCTGATTGAAGAAGTTGCCAACCGCATTCAGGCCGGCACTGCCAACGGCATCGTCATTGCCCATGGAACCGATACCTTGAGCTATACGGCAGCCCTGCTGTTCTGGCTGTTCAGCGATGCCGGCGTTCCTGTCGTACTGACTGCCAGTTCCGCAACACCGGAAGAATCAGATGAAGCCCGCATCAACATGAAACTTGCCGTGCAGACTGCCTGCGAGAAAACAAACGGTGTCTATGTGGTTTTTGGCGGCAAAGTCCTTTCTCCGCTGAACCTGAAGTTCATCCGGCCGGACGCAGACGGCTTTGTAAACTGGAACCTGAAGGAACCGGTGTTTGTATCTGATGCTCCCCTTACCAAACAGGTTGCCGGGGCCAGTGAAGAGTTTGATGCATTTGTATTAAAGCAGATCCTGCAGAATGCCAGTGACGAAATGATGCCGTTAAAGGTATATCCGGGCTTAAAGGCAGAACGGTATGCTACCCTGATTGATGACGGTGTCACCAGTTTTATTCTTGAACTGTATGCGGCCGGAACCGGTAACATGCGGGGCAGCGACTACTCACTGAAATCGCTGCTTTTAAAAGGCCGTAAAAAGGAGTGCCGGTTCTACTGTACTTCACAGCAGGAAACACCGCTGGCCCTTTCTGAATACTCAACCAGCCGCCGGGTATGGCGCGAGGGTGCGCTTCCCATGGGACGCCTGACAACAGAATCGGTTGTTGCGCTCTATTACGCTGCATCCCTTATGTGTGATTCCCAGGAAGAACTTGACCAGTGTATGGAAACCTACGCTGAACTGTATCAGTAATGCAGCCGGATGGTTTCAATTTCGCTGCGCTGGTGGTATTTCAGCAGCAGGGTGTTGGTATCGGCCTGGTGAACGTAACCTGACGAGTTGTAGGTTTCAAACCGCGGGTCGGTACGGAACTGCAGGCCGTAAATTTCAATGCTCTTGAATGCCGGAATACCGCTGATAATCATGTAGTGGGTAGCTGATACGGGAAAGTTTGCCGTAATGATGGTTTCGTCTGCAGTGCGGGCAATGGCGGCACTTTTTGCACAGGTCCAGGCCCAGATTTTTTCATCAGCAGTTTCTGCAAGCACTTCCACGTGGGGATACCAGGTATTGTCAGTTACCAGCAGTGGATAGATGGTACCGTAGGTATCGTAATCAAGGGCATTGGCACTGTTCATGGCAGAAACAACCAGCAGCCGGCCGGTGGCCATCAGTGTCTGGTCATCCTTATATTCACCGTAGCGGAGCAGGGCTGCTCCGGCTTTAACCACGTCAATCAGATTTGCCTTAACACCTTCTTCCGGATACAGCAGCAGCATGTCATCGGCTACTACGGAAATGGTCCGCAGGTAATCAATGCACTTCTGCAGGGCCGGCTCCAGAATCTGGGCCTGACCGGTTCCCATGGAAGTCAGTACGGACCAGGCGTTCAGGATACCGGCTGCCTGGCCGACGGTGGTAACGGCAACGTTTTCCCGCAGCGGCAGGTTCAGCACTGCTTCTACGGCAGAAGCCGGCGAAAGTTTCAGGTAGGAATCAAAGAAATCAAGTCCGTAAATGTCCGGGTTACTGGCCGTCAGGGAGTAGTTCATGCGGTTGGTAATGTTGTCAATCTGCATGGTCAGGGTACGGTTCATGGCTACCAGGGAGTTAAAGTACGGAGCCGAAAGATACGACCGGCGGGCAGTGGCGTTTTTGAAACTGGCGCTTACGGCGTTGACACCCTGGGTATACTGGCCGTTGCGTCCCATTTCTGCAACCGCCGCAACAATGGCCTTTTCTGAAATACCGTCAGGAACGTTCTGCTGCAGCAGGGCGCCGACAGCGGTGCAGACCTGTTTTACGATGGCATCGTAAGCATTTTTCTGGGCCATGCTGTAGGTTACGATTTCATCAAAGGTAAATTCGTGGTTTTCTATGTATTCGTTACAGGTGAAGCCCTGTCCGTTGTTGTACAGGGTTACCTGACGGGTTTCCAGGGCAGGAGCCGTCATCAGGAACTGTTCCCCTTTGGTGGTCACCAGATAACCACCGGCTTCCAGATATTCTGCACTCATGAAGCTGCTCATCTTGAATGGCAGGGTAATCTGGGTAATGGTGTTGTTCGGATTGGAAACGGTAACGTTGAACGGCAGTGTTGCCAGCAGGGTTGTTTCTTCATTCAGGGTAATGTCGGAACCGGCAAACTCAATGGTGGTGCCGTCAGTAAAGTGCAGGGCAACACCCTGGGCAGAAATCTGCTCCCAGGATTCAAGAACCAGCGGCTGGGTAAAGATTTCGGTACCGGCAAGAACCGGGTTAACGCCATCAGAATAGAACGTCAGGCCGTTAAAGGTAACCTGGAAGGTATTCTTTAAGCTGGTATTGTTGTTTACATCTTTTGTTTCAGTTAAAATCAGACGCAGGGCGCCAAAAGTTTTGGATATTACGGAATCGTTTCTAAATTGGATGGCAAAAATGCCGAAAAGTATAATCAGATAGAGGAATGAAAAACCTAACAATTTTCTAATGGGAACACGTGTCATTGTACATAATTGTACCTAATGACTGGTACCTTTTCAACCTCATCAGTATTTCCCTGGAGTTATGTATGAATAAAAAAGTCGGATATATGCTGCTGACCGTTTCAGCTGTTTCCCTGCTGTTTCTTGCAGCACTGACCGGTTGTGCATCAAAACCGGAATCTGTTCCACAGCCACCGGTAGAAATTCCTGCAGAACCGGAACCGGAAGTTTTTACGGAAGAAGGTTTTATCGTCAGATTGCAGCGGGCTCTCCGCGAAAGTACCGTAGAAGATGCTCTGGCCCTGTATGACGAACTGCCTGAAGAATATGCGGATGACTTTGACCTGCTGTACTTAAAGGCAACACTGCTTTTCTCCATTGCTGACTACGAAGGGGCAGCCGCCCAGGCTGATGAACTGGAAGAAATTGATCCGGTAAATACAGACCTGATGATGCTCCGGATGATGCTGGCAAAGGCATCAGGAAACGCAGCCGACAAGCAGAAAGTACTGCAGGACCTGCTGAAGGTGGATCCGACCAATACTGATGCCAATACGGAACTGGGTGATGAATGGATGCTGAAGCGCAATTTCAAGAAGGCAAACCAGTATTACATCAAAGCCCTGGCAGGCGATGCCAACAATGTGGACGCCCTTCTGGGATACGGCCAGAGCTGTTACTACCTGGGCGAACTGCAGAAAGCCCAGGATACCTTTGAAAAGCTGACATCTGTTGATCCTACCAATGCCTTTGCCTGGTCATTCCTGGCAAAACTGGACTGTGAATACGAAGACTACGCCTCCGCCATCAAAAACATCAGACACGCCCTTGACCTGGAACCGGAATTCTATGACTACTGGGTTGATTACGGTCTGTATCTGAATCACCGTAACCTGAACCAGGAAGCCATTGATGCCTGGACCAGAGCCATTGAACTGCGCCCGGATTACTTTCTGGCTTACGTGTACCGCGGCGGTATTTACGACAGCCTGAACCGCCTGGAAGATGCCCTGAACGATTTTGTTACGGTAACAAAACTGAATAAAGAGTATTACTACGCAGATGAATCCATAGCCGTGCTTTTGTGGGGACTGCAGGATTACACCCGGAGCCGCGCCTGGTTTGAGAAAACCCTGGAACTGTACCCGTCAAGCAAATCCTACTACATGATGATTGCCCTGACCTATTTCATGGAAGGCACCAAAGAGGCAAAGAAACAGGGACGCGATTACCTGAACAAGGTCGTAATGAAAAAGTACAGCAAGGACAGTGCCGAATACGCCGTTGCCCGTCTGTTCTACGATAACCTGCAGCCGGCACAGGTAGATACCAAAGTAAAAGCCATAACCAACGCCAACGAACGGGGCCGGTGGCTGTTCTACCTGGGCATGTACTTCCACATCAACGGTAATGACGAGATGGCCTATAAATACTATAGTGAAGTAGATAATATCCAGAGTGCCCAGTTCTTTGAGTTCCGTCTGAACGAATGGGCCATGAAAGGAATCAATGTAAAATGAGTCAGACCGAAAAACGCCTGATCCTTGGCGACCGCGAAATTGTTCTTGTTGGAACAGCCCATATATCTCAGGAAAGTGTAGAAGAAGCAAAACAGGTAATCATCACTGAACATCCTGATTGTGTAGCCATTGAACTTGATGACCAGCGCCTGGCATCACTGAAAAACCCTGACAGCTGGAAGCAGCTTGATATCGTTAAAGTACTGAAAGACGGCAAGGGATTCCTGATGCTGGCAAATCTGGTACTCAGTTCATTCCAGAAACGTCTGGGAGCCGATGTAGGAGTAAAACCTGGTGATGAAATGAAGGCTGCCATTGCCTGTGCTGAAGAAAACGGTATTCCTACTGCCATGGTAGACCGCCCCATTCAGACTACCCTGCGTCGGGCCTGGGCAAAAAACTCCTTCTGGGGAAAATGCAAGCTGCTGGGCGTACTTGTTTCCAGTGCCTTTGAGACAGAAGAAGTGTCAGCAGAAGAAATTGAAAACCTGAAGAACTCCAGCGAAATGGATTCCATGATGAATGAAATGGCAGAATACCTGCCGGCCGTCAAGCAGGTTCTTATAGATGAACGGGACCAGTATCTGGCTTCCGGTATCTGGAATGCTGCCGGTAAAAAAGTGGTAGCCATTCTTGGTGCAGGCCACCTTCCCGGCGTAGAACGCCACCTGAACGCCTATGCTGCTGCCACAGAAAGTTCAGACGTGTCAGAAATCAACGTAATTCCGCCGGCAGGCATCGGAGCTAAAGTTGCCGGATTGATCTTTCCTGTGGCCATTATCGCCCTTCTGGTGGCAGGATTCTTTACCAGCGGTGCGGGAACTTCCCTGAACATGCTTATCCAGTGGCTCTTGTGGAATGGTTCTCTTGCAGCCCTGGGAACACTGCTGGCTGCAGGCCATCCGCTGGCAATCCTCACCGGCTTTGTAGGTGCTCCCATTGCCACCATCAACCCGGTTATCGGCGTCGGCCTCTTTACCGGTATTGTACAGGCTACTTTTGTTAAGCCAAAAATCAAGGATATGGAGTCTTTGAATGATGACGTTACCAGCGTGAAGGGGTTCTACAGAAACAGAATCCTCCGCACGCTGCTGGTATTCTTCCTGTCATCCATCGGCGGTATGATCGGAAACTTCATCGCTGTCCCCAACCTGATCGCGAGTCTGCACTAAGTATCCAGTCTCACAAAAGCGGGCCCCAGCGACGACAAAAAAAGCAAGGTATCTCCCGTCATTCACTCTGCAGATGCGCTGCGCGCCTGCATCGTTGACGGGTCCTCCTTGCTTTTTTTGTCTGCGTCCCACTTTTGTGAGACTAGCTGACAGACTGTCAGACTGTAGGGAAGTAAATACGGGAAGGAAGGCAGAGTCTGGCAAAAACTGTTGCAGGCCGGTACAATAGTTTCCTTGCCGGCCTGCACCTGTAGCGACGCTAGCGAGCGGTTTTGCCAGACTCTGACTGACTGGCAGTATTTACTTCTGGTACAGCCAGCAGGCTACCTGATGGTCTTTGCCTGCTTCCGCATGTTCTTCCAGCTTCGGCAGACTGGTCTTACAGCAGTCCATATGCTTTGGACAGCGGTCATAGAAGGCACATCCGGGGCGCTGTACCGTCGGTGATGGAACATCACCCGGCAGAATAATGCGCTGGCGCTGTGCTTCAATTTCCGGATCCGGAATAGGTGCTGCAGAAAGCAGTGCCTGGGTATACGGATGCATAGGGTTCTTGTACAGATCCTCGTAGTTTGCAATTTCCACGATTTTTCCCAGATACATTACGGCAATGCGGTCTGAAATATACTGGATTACTGCCAGGTCATGGGCAATAAAGAGGTATGTCAGTCCCATTTCCTTCTGAACTTCCTTGAACAGGTTCAGGATCTGAGCCTGAATGGAAACGTCCAGTGCAGAAACCGGCTCGTCGGCCAGAATCAGCTTTGGTTTCAGGGCAAGCGCACGGGCAATACCGATTCTCTGACGCTGACCGCCGGAAAATTCGTGGGGATACCGGTTCTTAAAGTAGTGGGAAAGACCAACCAGTTCCATCAGCCGGTCTACTTCCTTGTCAATTTCTTCATCGGTCATGTGGATAATGCCGCGCTGGCGGTAAATAGCCATAGGTTCGGCAATAATCTGACCGGTGGTCATACGGGGGTTCAGTGAACTGTAGGGATCCTGGAATACCATCTGCATGTCTTTGCGGCTGGCAAGCAGCTCTTTTTTGGACATGGTACACAGGTCTTTGCCGTCCAGCAGAACTTCACCGGCAGTAGGCTTATACAGCTGTGCTACAGCCCGGGCAACGGTAGATTTACCGCAGCCTGATTCACCTACCAGACCCAGGGTCTCACCCGGTTTAATGGCAAAGTTTACGCCGTCTACGGCATATACATAGTTCTTCTGTCTGCTGAACAGACCTTTGCTTCCCATGGGGAAATGCATTTTCAGGTCTTTTACTTCAAGCAGGTATTCGCTTTTCTGTTCGCTCATTGTGCATCTCCTTCAGCCATGGCAGCCTTAATATCTTCCGGTCCTGCGTACTGCCAGCATGAAGCACTGTGTCCGTTTTCAAATTCTTTCAGCGGAGGATACTTCTTCTTACAGATTTCGCTGGCTTTGCTGCACCGTGGATAGAACGGACAGCAGGGTGGCAGGTCAATAACGTTGGGTGGAAGACCGGGGATGGAATACAGCTTGTCTTTGGTCGGCTTATCCAGACGCGGTACCGAATCAATCAGTCCCTGGGTATAGGGATGTTTTGGTTCCTTAAAGATATCAGCAGTAGAACCGCGTTCTACAACACGTCCAGCGTACATAACCATGATGGTGTCACACATACCGGCAACAACACCCAGAGAGTGGGTAATCATGATTACGGCAGTACCCAGGCGTTCAGTCAGGTCCTGCATCAGTTCCAGAATCTGTGCCTGAATGGTTACGTCCAGTGCAGAAGTCGGTTCGTCAGCAATCAGGATTTCCGGGTTACAGGAAAGACCCATGGCAATCATTACACGCTGGCGCATACCGCCGGAAAACTGGTGTGGATAGCAGTCAATGCGTTCTTCTGCAGCAGGAATACCGGCCAGTTTCAGCATTTCAATGGCTTTTGCCTTGGCATCTTTCTTGTTCAGTCCCTGATGCAGCTGAATGGTTTCAATCATCTGGGTTGAAATTTTCAGGAATGGGTTCAGTGAACTCATAGGATCCTGGAAAATCATGGAAATTTTGTTACCACGGATCTTCCGCAGCTCTTTTTCGTTCAGTTTCAGGATGTCCTGACCGTTGAACAGTACTTCACCGGCTTCAATACGGCCGGGAGTCTGAACCAGATTCATGATGGAAAGGTTGGTAACACTTTTACCGGAACCTGATTCACCTACGATACCGATGGTTTCACCCTTGTGCAGGTCAAAGTCGATGCCGTTTACAGCACGCACAACGCCTTCATCGGTGTAGAAAAATGTTTTCAATCCTTTTACTTCAAGGATTTTTTCGTCACTTACAGGTTTCATCGTCTACCTCACACCTTGTTCTTGCTCTGTGGGTCAAATGCATCACGTAGACCGTCACCAAGGAAGTTCATGGCAAACAGGAAAATGGTCATGATGATGGCCGGAACCAAGAGCTGC
Organism: Treponemataceae bacterium; assembly: GCA_024413635.1. Classification (GTDB taxonomy): domain Bacteria; phylum Spirochaetota; class Spirochaetia; order Treponematales; family Treponemataceae; genus Treponema_I. Next base: position 30,983 of record JAKSTT010000002.1, read on the forward strand.
CATGGATACAGTTCCATACCTTTTACACCGTCAGAAACCAGGGATCCCCAGCTGGCCAGAGGAGCAGAAACACCCAGACCAAGGAATGACAGGAAACTTTCGTTCATGATGAAAGAAGGCAGACTCAATGATGAGTAAACGATGATGATACCGATGGTATTGGGCAGCAGGTGCTTGGCAATGATGCGGGCAGGACTTGCACCCATTGATTTGGCAGCCTGAACGAACTCACTGTTTTTCAGTGAGATGATCTGGCCACGGACTACGCGGGCAATGGAAAGCCAGGAAACCAGCGCGATGGCAACGAACAGGATGACGATATTGCGGCCCAGTAAGGCCATCATGATGATAACGATAAGCATGTAGGGAAGCCCGTACATGATGTCGACAAAGCGCATGATCAGGTTATCAAGCCAGCCGCCGGCATAGCCTGCAACGGCACCAAAGAAAATTCCGACGATAAGGGCAGTAATGGTACCGATGATACCGATGGCGATGGAAATACGGCCACCGTAAAGGGTACGGGAAAGCATATCGCGGCCCAGGGAGTCAGTTCCCAGGATGTAATGGCGCTGATGAACCGGATTGGTAGCAACATCGGCGCGCATGGCATCAAGTTCGGCCTGTTCTTCTGCGTTGTATGACGAGCGTTTCTGCTTAGCCATAACCTTGTGGAAATATGCTTCACGCTGCTGGATCATTACTTCACCGGCTGCCTTGAAACTTGGCGGCAGGTTGGTGTGTTCCAGTACCTGTTCTTCATAGGGATGAATAGGCAGGATAGGAGTAACCAGGGCTAAAAGGCAGTACAGTCCTACAACCCACAGACCTATGAGGGCCATCTTGTTTTTCTTCAGGCGTTTCCAGGCGTCATCCCACAGTGAAACAGGCTTAACGTACTGGTTGAATTCATTCAGTGCCTGTTCAGTTTTTTTGTTGAATTTAAACATAATCAGGCACCTCCTTATTTGTAACTGATGCGTGGGTCCAGAAGACCGTACAGAATGTCTACGATAAAGTTCATGAGTACCAGAATCAGTGAGTATACGATAACGGTACCCATAATCAGGGTGTAGTCGCGGTTCAGGGCAGACTTAACAAAGAAGTTTCCAAGACCGGGAACCAGGAAGATCTGTTCAACTACAACTGAACCGGTGATGATACCGGCAAATGCAGGTCCCAGGTAGCTGACAACAGGCAGCATGGCACCTTTCAGAACGTGTTTGAACATGATTTTTGCCTGGGAAAGCCCCTTTGCCCGGGCAGTGCGGATGTAGTCAGAACGGAGCGATTCAAGAACGCTTGAGCGGGTCAGGCGGGCAATGTAGGCAAAATAGGGGAACGACAGGGTAATGGCCGGCATGATCATGGTTTTAAGACCGGCACGGCTGTTGATCCATCCTGAGGTAGGCAGCAGTTTCAGCTTCATGGCAAAGGTCAGCATCATAACCGGGCCGACGACGAACAGGGGTATGGATATACCTATGACCGCTATGGACATGGTCAGGTAATCCACCCAGGAGTTCTGCTTGACCGCCGACACAATGCCGACCAGTACACCGAAAAACAGTGCAACGGCCAGGGCTACAACACCCAGAATGATAGAGTTTGGAAGGCTGGAACCAATCAGTTCATTAACGGTATAGTCCTTGTTCTTGAACGAAGGTCCCAGATCTCCACGGAGAACATCACCCATATAGCGCAGGTACTGCTTATACAGTGGTTCATCCATGTGATATTTTTTCAGAAGATTCTGCATTACTTCTTCTGTAACTTTCTTTTCGCTGGAAAATGGTCCACCTGGAGCCAGGCGGATTAAAAAGAAGCTTAACGTAACAATGAGGAACATTGTCGGAATTAAGCTTAGAAAACGGCGTATAGCAAAGCGACCCATACTTTTTTCCTGTGTTTTTTGCGTTAAAAATCCCGAACGGGGACACTGTAGTATATACGGAAAATGGACCCCTGAGCATGCCAAGGGTCCATTTTTCAAAAGGGTTTTCTGAAAAACTTATTTTTTCAGTTTCAGACCAACATATGGGTGGATATCCTGGGTGTTCATGTACCAGCCATCCCATTTGTCCAGGTCAATCAGGTTCTGTGAAACGTAGAAGTAGAATGGAATGATTGCCTGATCACGGGTAACCAGCATTTCTTCTGCTTCCATCAGAACGTCCAGACGAGCCTGACCAGCTGGCATTGAAGCAGCTTTAGCCATGGCAGCATCAAATTCCGGATTAGCATAACGACCATCGTTGTTTCCGCTTTCGGTCAGGAACAGTTCCAGGAAGTTTGAAGGATCCTGATAGTCACCTACCCAACCGGCACGTGCGATGGCAAAGTTGTTGCTCTGGCGTTCATCCAGGAAGGTTGCCCATTCCAGGTTTTCCAGAACTACATCAATACCAAGGTTTTTCTTCCAGATCTGCTGAACGTATTCAGCAATCTTTTTGTGTGCTTCGTTGGTATTGTAGATAATGGTCATCTTCGGGAAGCCCTGTCCGTTAGGATAACCGGCTTCAGCCAGCAGTTTCTGAGCTGCAGCTACATCGTAGTGGTTACCTTTTGCAGGAGTGTATCCTGGCATTGGCGGACAGTATCCGTCAGCAGCAATCTGGCCACCGCGGGTAACTTTGTCTACCAGTTCCTGGCGGTCAATAGCCATGGCCAGTGCTTTACGAACGCGAACGTCTTTCAGTACAGGATCGTTCATGTTCAGGTAGTAGTAGTAAGAAGACAGCTGTGGAGCGGTCTGGAAGTCATCGCGAAGTTTAACTTCATCAATCATTTCCAGTGGAATACCGGTGCTCCAGTCCATTTCACCGTTCTTGTATTTCTGGTAAGCGGTGGTGTCGTTTTCAATAGCCAGGAAGGTAATGCGTGACAGGAATACGTTTTCTTTGTTCCAGTATTTGTCGTTTGGTACAACAGTTACTTTTTCCTGTGGAACCCATGATTCCAGTACGAATGGACCGTTTCCTACGAAGTTTCCTGGTTTGATCCAGTCAGCACCGTATTTTTCCATTGCGTGCATTGGCAGACAGGCAAATGCATAGTGTCCCATCATGTCAACAGCGTAAGCAACAGGACCTACCAGCTGAACTTCAAAGGTCTTGTCATCTACAGCGCGGATTCCTACAGCTTCTTTTCCGGCTTTACCGGCGTTGTAGTCTTCAGCACCTTTAATGATCATTGCAGGCATGTAAGCATATTCAGCTGCAGTTTCTGGAGCCAGGTAGTACAGCCATGAATCTACGAAAGTCTGTGCGGTAATTTTTACACCATCACTCCAGGTGCAGTCGCGCAGTTTGAAAGTGATAACAGTCTGGTCAGCACTGCGGGTCCAGCTTTCGGCAACGCCTGGAACGGCAGCATTGGTTTCAGGATCGTATCCAACAAGGCCTTCAAACAGAGCCATGTAGATGCGGTGTTCAGGAACACCCTGAATTTTAGATGGGTCAAGAGACTGTGGTTCAGTACCGTTGTTCAGGATGAACTCAGCACCAGTAGAAGCTGCTTCCTTTTTACCACCGGCAAAAACCATTGAGGTAGCAAGGACAACCAGAAGCAGTACACTAAGTAATTTTTTCATTTAATCCTCCAAAAAAATGAATAAATATGCAGAAAGTATACACATATCAAAGGAGGAATACAATAAAAAATTGAAGTTTTACTAAAAAAATGTAGTAAAATTAAAGTTTTTACCCGAACAGGGCTTTTACCAGGCCCGAAATATCCTTTACGCAGGTCACGCCGGCATCCTTTTCAGGGGCAATAACCGTGGTAAAGCCCAGATCCCGGGCTGTTTTGGACCGGAGCTTGACGTTCTTAACCGGCCGGATTTCCCCTGCAAGCGAAAGTTCTCCCAGAATGGCCGTATTATCCGGCAGCGGCAGGTCCGTACGGGCAGAGTACAGTGCGGCTGCCAGGGCTGCATCTACGGCACTTTCAGAAAGCCGGACGCCGCCGGCAACGTTGATGTACAGGTCATGGTCACTGAACCGGAGCCCGGCCCGTTTTTCAAGTACTGCTGCCACGCGGCTGACCCGGGCAGAATCAATGTTGTCAGAGTATACCCGCGTTATGGAAGATTTTGCCGGCACCGTCAGTGCCTGAATTTCAACCATAAAGCAGCGGGATCCTTCCATGGCGGGTACTACGGCAACTCCGGCCGGCAGTTTCCCCTCCCGGCGGATCATGAACATACCGCTGGGATCTTTTACCGGACTTAACCCTTTTGCGCCCATGCTGAATACGCCCAGTTCGTCTACGGAACCAAAGCGGTTTTTCTGGGCCCGCAGGAACCGGATATCATCATCATTGCGTTCAAAGCTGATGACGGTATCAACCAGATGTTCCAGGGATTTTGGGCCGGCAATGCTGCCTTCCTTTGTAACGTGGGCAATCAGGAAAAGGACGCAGTCCCGCTCCTTAACCCAGCTGACCAGTTCGTTGGCGCAGTATTTCAGCTGGTTGACGGTACCGGGCACAACGCCGGCTTCCGTGCTCCATACGGTCTGGATGGAGTCCACGATAACGAATACCGGATTGATGTTGTTCAGGGTATTTTCTATATCTTCCAGGCGGGTAGTGCAGAGCAGTTCAATACCGGACGTCGGCAGTTCCAGCCGGTCAGAGCGGTTACGTATCTGGGCGGCAGATTCTTCGCCTGAAACATAGAGGACCCGGCCTCCTTTATTTGCTGCTGCAATGGCACTGGCGGTCTGCAGAAGGAGCGTTGATTTTCCAATGCCGGGTTCACCGCCGATAAGGACGGCAGAACGCTTCATGGCGCCACCGCCTAATACCCGGTCCAGTTCTTCAATACCGGTACATAGACGGGTGCCTTCCAGCGGGTTTACTTTTTCAAGAGGCAGGGGACGGGCAGATTTTGCTGCGGCAGCTTTTCCCGGCAGCTGGCTGTCACCTGATTCAATGGTTTCTTCAAAGGTATTCCATTCACCGCATTCGGGGCATCTGCCAAGCCAGCGTGGCTGGGTAAAACCACAATTTGAACACTTAAAGACGGTTGTCTGTTTAGATTTTTTTACTGCCATGAAATCCTCTGAAAAAAATTACGATAATTAGCACTATTTAAAGGTATTTTAATTGACTTCCACTGTAGATTTTCTTACTCTAATTATAGCTTGTAAAAAGCTGATAAACTCTCTCCGAAGTCCAGTTTGCTGGACGGGAAGCCCCGGGTAGCGTCGCTCTCGGGGTCTTCTTTTTTAAATCACGTCCATCACTTCCGTGGCTGCAGGGTTTCCTGTTTTGCAATGGTCGTGCTGCCTGCCGGTACCGATTCCGTCAGCCATACGTTACCGCCGATGACACTGCCTTTTCCGATGACGGTGCCGCCTCCCAGAATGCTGGCTCCTGCATAAATCGTAACATCGTCCTCAATGGTAGGATGCCGCTTTTTATCACACAGGTCCTTTTTAACGCTGATGGCACCAAGGGTTACGCCCTGGTAAATCTTTACGTTGTTTCCGATTTCCGTGGTTTCGCCGATGACGATGCCGGTTCCGTGGTCAATGCAGAATGAAGATCCGATGGTGGCTCCGGGATGGATGTCGATACCGGTTTTTCCATGGATATATTCGCTCATGATGCGGGGAATTAACGGAACGCCATTCTGATGCAGGAAGTGGGCAATGCGGTGTACGGTTATGGCTTCAAAGCCCGGATATGAAAGAATGACTTCTTCCATTGAGCGGGCAGCAGGATCGCCTTCAAATGCAGCCTTTGCATCCAGCAGCAGTTTCTTCCGCAGGGCAGGAATTTCTTCCAGCAGTGAAAGGACCGTGCTTTCTGCAAGACTGAAGCAGTGGGATTTCTGTGCATCAGACTTGATGAACAGCATGGCCTTCTGTACTTCCTGGGTTAAATCACGGGCAATGCGGCTGATTTTTTCAGCGGTCAGGTAGGGAAGCATGTCAGCGGTAATCTGTTCTGCCGTCTTGAATCCCGGAAAAAGCAGGGATTGTATATCTTTTAGTGAAAAAATTACTGCTTCGGTATTGGGGAAATTATGTAATTCTGATATATTGATACCGCCGATGTCCTGGTAAGAGGAAAGAATTGATGCGGTAAGCGCGTCGAATGTCGGTTTGTTTGAAACAATTTTGCTATCCATATTGAGAAATATAGTAGCTTCAAATAAAAAAATCAAATTATTTGAAAATTGTTGCAAACATGCTTGACAAAAATAATTCTTACTTGTACATTATGCAAACCGAATGACGCAAGACAAACCCGCCGCGTCAATCACATGCTTCTATAGCTCAGGCGGTAGAGCGCATCCTTGGTAAGGATGAGGTCAGCAGTTCGACTCTGCTTGGAAGCTTTTTCCAACAATTTTTATTGTTAAAATGAAAGGAGACCAGACATGGCTGCCAAGAAGAAAGGTGCTGTAGAAATCATTGCTCTTCAGTGTTCTGAATGCAAAAGAAGAAACTACACTACTTATAAAAACCGTAAAAATATCCAGGGTAAACTGGAACTGAACAAATATTGTCCGTTCGACCGCAAACATACCCTGCACAAGGAAACCAAAGTAAAATAGGCTTTGATCCTAAGCTCTTGTTTATAATCCCGGCCATTCGGTCGGGTTTATATATATTAGGTCAATAGCTCCAACGGTAGAGCGGCGGTCTCCAAAACCGCATGTTGGGGGTTCGAATCCCTCTTGGCCTGTACCTGATTAAAAAACAATAACGTGAGAGGACAGAAAATGAAAATGGTTCAGTTTTTCAAAGAATGCGGCGCAGAGCTTAAGAAAGTAGTATGGCCATCAAAAGATGATGTTCTGTCTTCTGTAGGCGTTGTACTCGTATCTACCATTATCGTAGCTGTTGTTCTGGGGCTTCTTGACTTCCTGTTCACCACAGGAATGAACCTTATTTTCTAATAAAACTGCGAGGATATATACATGGCAAAGGGTTGGTATATTCTTCATGTCTATTCAGGATATGAAAAGAAAATCGAACGCACTATCCGTGCTCTCCTCGAAAACGGTGACCTCAGTTCAGATATCGTACTTGATGTAAAAGTTCCTGTTGAAGAAGTAACTGACATCAAGGACGGAAAAAAGAAAACCACCAAAAAACTTATTCTCCCCGGTTACCTGATGATTGAACTTGACCTGCCAGACAGTGGCTGGAAAGATGTTTGTTCATCAATCCGCCGTATCCAGGGTGTAACCGGATTTACCGGTCTTGTTAATCACAATGAAAAACCACGTCCTATTTCCAATGATGAAGCAGTTCGTCTGCTCCAGAAATCAGGCGATATCAAGGGCGAAAAAACTGTTCGCATGAAACAGTCATATAACGTTGGTGAACAGGTTAAGATCATCGACGGTCCATTTGCTTCTTTCACCGGTTCTATTGAAGAAGTAAACATGGAAAAGAACAAGCTGCGTGTTACCGTTGCTATTTTTGGCCGCGCTACGCCAGTTGAAGTCGACCTTCTGCAGGTCGAAAAGGTCTAATTTAGAAGATATAAGTCCATTAGGACTTTTTCTTGTTTTGGGAGAGGCTTTGGTCCGTTGGACAGAAAAGCCTCGCTAGAGGAAAATACCCTGCTTTGCAGCCAATAATCAGTTTTCTGAAAAAAAAGGCTTGTGAGGACAGGGTTTTCCCGCACCAACTTAAGGAGAAATAGATGGCAAAGAAAAAGATTACTGCAGTTATCAAACTTCAGTGCCCCGCAGGAAAAGCAACTCCTGCTCCGCCAGTAGGTCCAGCTCTGGGTCCACACGGTGTAAGCGCTCCACAGTTTGTACAGCAGTTCAATGACCGCACCAAATCTATGGAACCGGGACTCGTAATCCCAGTAATCATCACTGTTTTCCAGGACAAAACATTTACTTTCGTTCTGAAAACCCCACCAGCAGCAGTTCTTATCAAGAAAGCATGTGGTCTCCAGAAAGGTTCAGGAAACTCAATCCTGAACAAAGTAGGAACCCTGTCAAAAGCTCAGCTTGAAGAAATTGCTAAAACCAAAATGCCTGACATCAATGCCAATGACATTGAAGCAGCCAAAAAAATCATCGCCGGTACTGCACGCAGTATGGGTGTAGAGGTGGAGCAGTAATATGAAGCACGGAAAGAAATATCTGGAATCACTGAAAAAGTATGACGCTTCTGCTTCATATGACGTTGTGAAAGCTTGTGAAATCGTTAAAGAAGTAAAATTCGCTAACTTTGACGAAACCGTAGAAGCTCACATGAGCCTGAGACTGGGAAAGAACCAGACCGTTCGCGATACTCTCGTATTCCCAAACCAGTTCAAAGGCGAAAAGAAAGTTCTGGTATTCTGTAAAGAAGACAGAATTAAGGAAGCTCTGGATGCAGGTGCTGCATTCGCTGGTGCTTCTGAGTACATCGACAAAGTTAAGGGCGGTTGGCTCGACTTTGACGTTGCAGTTGCAACTCCTGACATGATGAAAGACGTTGGTCGTCTGGGTATGGTTCTGGGTCGCAAAGGTCTTATGCCTAACCCAAAAACCGGTACCGTTACCAACGACATCGTAGCCGCTATCAACGAACTGAAAAAAGGTCGTGTTGAATACCGCGCTGACAAACAGGGAAATGTTCACATTGCTGTTGGTAAAACTTCAATGGAACCTGCAAAAGTTGCAGAAAACGTACAGACCCTTATCAACGAAATCATTCGTAAGAAACCAAGCGATGCTAAAGGTGACTATGTACAGTCAGTTTCAGTAAGCTCAACTATGGGTCCTGGCGTTTGGGTAGACTATAAGGAAGGAGAATAAGAATGGCTATTAGAGCAAAAAAACTCCAGCCTGCAAAAGTAGAAGCTATTGCAGAAGTTAAAACTGTCCTTGAAGGCTACAATAACTACATTTTTACCAATTACCGCGGACTCACCGTTGAACAGATTTCAACTCTGCGTGACAAACTTCGTCCACTCAACAGTGAATACAAAGTAATCAAGAACAATTTTGCTAAAGTTGCTTTCGATGAAATGAAAGTAGAAAACGTAGCAGATTTTCTTGCTGGCCCTACCGCTATTGCCCTGGCCGGAGACGAATCAAACGAAGTTGCAAAAGTTCTGTTTGAATTTGCAAAAGACTGTCCTGCCCTGGAAGTAAAAGGTGCTTTCGTTGATAACGAAGTATACGATACCGCTAAGATCGAAGCATTCTCAAAACTCCCTGGAAAGAAACAGCTGATCGCTATGATTATGTCTACCATCAATGCACCTGTACAGAAAGTTGCAGCTACATTGCAGGCATACGTGGAGAAAAAACAGGCAGAAGGTGGAGAAGCTCCTGCTCAGGCAGAGTAACTTCACTATTAACAACACGTCAGGCTTCATAGCTGTCGTCCTGTCGTGTTAAATAAGCTGAAATCCCGTCTTGAGACGGCAATCAGCAAAACAACTAACTTATTAAGGAGAAGGTAATATGGCAGCTCTCACTACAGATCAGATTCTCGATGCAATCGCATCAATGACAGTTCTCGAAGCTTCAGAACTCGTTAAAGCAATGGAAGAAAAATTCGGTGTAACCGCAGCAGCTCCAGTAATGGTAGCAGGTGCAGGTGCAGCTCCAGCTGCAGCAGCTGAAGAACAGACCGAATTCAATGTTTCTCTGGAAGCAGCTGATGCATCTAAGAAAATTGCTGTTATTAAAGCAGTACGTGAAGTTACCGGTCTGGGTCTGAAAGAAGCAAAAGACCTGGTTGAAGGTGCTCCAAAAATGCTGAAAGAAGCAGTTTCTAAAGAAGAAGCAGCTAAAATCAAAGAAACCGTTGAAGCAGCTGGTGGTACTGTTAAGATTGCATAATTGCATCTTGCATTTACAAACCGCAAATCTAGTCTCTTAGATTGAAGTAATTTCAAGCTACCAGAATACGTGTATTCTGGTAGCTATACGTGTTTTAGTAGAAAAAGCACGATTTAGTGTTTACAAGGGGTATTTGATGTTCGCAAAAAGCCGGACCGTAAATCGTCAGTATATCGGTAAAAATATCCAGAACTTCATGGAGCTGCCAGATCTCATCGACATCCAGCTCTCTTCATATGAAAGCTTCCTGCAGAAAGATAAGCTCGAGAAGGGTGAACCTCTCGAAATGCAGGGTCTTGAGGAAGTATTCCACTCAGCATTCCCTATTGAATCTCCTAACGGGGACATGCTTCTTGAATATGAATATTACATACTCGACTATGAGAATATAAAATTCGGTGAACAGGAATGTAAACAGAAAGGTATTACATACTCTGTTCCACTGAAGGCTAAAATCAACCTGATTTTCCAGCAGACCGGTGAAATCCGTCAGAAGGAAATCTACATGGGTGATATTCCACTCATGACCGACCGTGGTACCTTCATCATCAATGGTGCAGAACGCGTAGTAGTTTCACAGATTCACCGTTCTCCGGGCGTTATTTTCAGCCACGACAAAGGCGTTTATTCAAGCCGCATCATTCCGTACCGTGGTTCATGGCTGGAATTTGAAATTGACCCTAAAAAAGAGCTCATTTACGCAAAAATTGACCGCAAGAAGCGTATCCTTGGTACCATCTTCCTGCGTGCTCTTGGTTACAGCACCCGTGAAGAAATCATCCGTGCATTCTACCAGGTAGAAAAAGTTGCACTTGAAAACACTCACGAATTCAAAGAAAGCCTCATTGATAGAGTCCTGGCTGATGCCGTATGGATTAAAGACGAAGAAGGCAATGAAAAGAAACTGTTCAAAGCCGGTTCACGTCTGCACCAGCACGATATCGATGATCTGTTTGCCCACGAATCAGTAAAAGAAATTACCCTGATTACGTTCGATACCCGTACTAACCCGGATGATCCAACTCAGGTTAACGAATCACTTGATTCAGACATCATCATCAACTGTTTTGAACGCGAAGAAATCCGTTTCCAGAAAGAAGGTGCAGAATCTGACGAACCTACCAAAGAAGATGCACTGACTGCCGTATATTCTGTACTGCAGCCTGGTGAAGGCATCACCCTGGAACAGGCTGAAAAAGACCTGACCACCATGTTCTTCTCTCTGCGCCGTTATGATCTTGGCCGCGTAGGACGTTACAAGCTGAACAAAAAGTTCAACTATAAGGAACCAGTTGAAGAACTGACTCTGGTAAAACAGGATATTATCGAAACCATGAAATTCTTTACCAAAGTATATATTGGTGAAGAAGCTATCGACGATATAGACCACATGGGTAACCGTCGTGTACGTTCTGTTGGTGAATCAATGACCAACAATCTGAAGACCGCTTTCAACCGCATGGAACGCATTGCAAAAGAACGCATGGGGCTGAAGGAAACCGACACCATGAAACCACAGGATTTGATTTCGATTAAACCAATCGTTGCAGCCCTGAAGGAATTCTTCGGTTCAAGTACACTTTCTCAGTTCATGGACCAGATTAACCCTCTGGCAGAACTTACCCACAAACGCCGTCTGTCTGCATTAGGTCCTGGTGGTCTTTCCCGTGACCGTGCCGGATTTGAAGTTCGTGATGTTCACTACACCCATTACGGCCGTATGTGTCCTATCGAAACTCCTGAAGGTCCAAACATCGGTCTTATCGTTTCTCTGGCAATTTATACCCGTGTAAACGATTACGGCTTCCTGGAAGCACCATACCGCAAGATTGAAAACGGTAAGGCTACCCAGCAGGTTGATTACCTGACCGCTATTGATGAAGACAAGTACTACATCGGACAGGCTTCTGCCCAGATGGATAAAGACGGTAACTTCCTTGATTCTACTCTGGCCTGCCGCCGTTACGGTGACTATTCTTCACGTGCACCAAAAGACGTTCAGTACATGGACGTTTCACCAAAACAGGTAATTTCTGTTTCTGCATCGCTCATTCCATTCCTGGAACACGACGACGCCAACCGTGCACTGATGGGCTGTAACATGCAGCGTCAGGCTGTACCTCTGCTGTTCCCTGAACCACCTATCGTAGGTACCGGTATGGAACGCAAATGTGCTTATGACTCTGGTGTACTTGTTAAGGCAAAGAAACCGGGTGAAGTTATCCACGTTACTTCTGACGAAGTTCGCGTTCAGAACGAAGAACAGAAGAAAACCGGTGAATATGATTCATATCCACTGCTGAAATACCAGCGCACCAACCAGGATACCTGTTATCACCAGCGTCCTGTTGTTGAACTGGGTCAGAAAGTTGAGAAGGGTACCGTTCTTGCTGACGGTCCTGCTACCTTCAATGGTGAACTGGCTCTGGGACGCAACATTCTGGTAGGTTTCGTACCGTGGAACGGTTACAACTACGAAGACGCCGTACTTATTTCACAGCGCGTAGTTAAAGAAGATATGTATACCTCTATCCATATCAAGGAATTCACCACTGATCTGCGTGAAACCAAGCTTGGTCCTGAAAAGATCACCCGTGATATTCCGAACACTTCAGAGAAAACTCTGGATAACCTGGACTCAGAAGGTATCGTTCGCATTGGTGCTAAGGTTCGCTCCGGCGATATTCTGGTTGGTAAAGTTTCTCCAAAATCAGAAACTGAAACCACCCCTGAATTCAAACTGCTGAACTCAATCTTCGGTGAAAAAGCCAAGGAAGTTCGCGATTCTTCACTGCGTGTACCACACGGTGTTGAAGGAACCGTAATTGACGTACAGCGTCTGCGCCGTACCGAAGGTGACGAACTGAATCCTGGTGTTGATGAAGTTGTTAAAGTACTGATCGCCATTAAACGCAAGCTGCGTGAAGGTGACAAAATGGCAGGTCGCCACGGTAACAAAGGTGTTGTTGCCCGTGTTCTGCCGGAAGAAGATATGCCATACCTGGAAGATGGTACTCCACTGGACGTTTGTCTTAACCCACTGGGTGTACCTTCCCGTATGAACATCGGTCAGATTATGGAATCAGAACTTGGTCTGGCTGGTAAATACCTGAAAGAATGGTATGAAGCTCCAGTATTCCAGTCTCCTTCAAACGAACAGATTGAAGCAAAACTGATGGAAGCAGGGTTCGATAAAACCTCTAAGGCTGTTCTCCGTGACGGCCGCACCGGTGAACCTTTCCAGAATACCGTATTCGTTGGTGTTATCTACTACCTGAAACTGCACCACCTTGTTGATGAAAAGATGCATGCCCGTTCAACCGGTCCTTACTCACTGGTTACCCAGCAGCCTCTTGGTGGTAAAGCTCAGTTTGGTGGTCAGCGTCTTGGTGAAATGGAGGTTTGGGCACTTGAAGCTTATGGTGCTGCAAACACCCTGCAGGAGCTGATGACCATCAAGTCGGATGATATGACCGGTCGTTCAAAGATTTACGAATCAATTGTTAAGGGTGAACCTTCAACAAATGCCGGTGTACCAGAATCATTCAACGTACTGGTTCAGGAACTTCGTGGTCTTGCACTGGACTTCACCATCTATGATGCCAAAGGAAAACAGATTCCTCTGACTGAACGTGATGAAGAACTGATTGCAAAGGCAAGTTCTAACTTCTAAAAACTGATCTGCCGGCCGGTTATCGGCTGGCAGTAACATCCGAATCTGCAGTCCTGTACGGGCTGCGGTCTAATAGGAGAATATAATGCGTGATATCCAGGATTTTGACAGCTTAATGATTAAGCTCGCTTCGCCAGACACCATCCGTGCATGGTCTTACGGTGAAGTTAAAAAACCTGAAACAATTAACTATCGTACCCTTCGCCCAGAGAAAGAAGGTCTGTTCTGTGAACGCATCTTCGGTACCACCAAAGAATGGGAATGTTACTGTGGTAAATTCAAGTCTATCCGTTACAAGGGTGTAATCTGTGACCGCTGTGGTGTAGAAGTAACTCACTTTAAAGTACGCCGCGAACGCATGGGTCATATTGAACTTGCCGCTCCTGTATCACACATCTGGTATTACCGCTCAGTTCCTTCACGCATGGGACTTTTGCTTGATCTGCAGGTTGCTGCACTCCGCAATGTTCTGTACTACGAAAAATATATCGTAATTGACCCGGGTGAAACTGACCTGAAGAAGAACCAGCTGCTGTCTGAAGATGAATATCTTGAAGCACAGGAACGCTACGGCGGTAACTTCCAGGCTGGTATGGGTGCTGAAGCAATCAAAACCTTGCTTGAAAACCTGAACCTGGATGAACTGGCTGCTGACCTGCGTGAAAAAATGATCGCCAAAGGTTCAAAAAGCGATAAACGTCTGCTGAAACGTATTGAAATCGTAGAAAACTTCCGCTCATCTACCAACAAATGTTCATGGATGATTCTGGACGTTATCCCGGTTATTCCACCGGATCTGCGCCCAATGGTTCAGCTGGATGGTGGCCGCTTTGCTACTTCAGACCTGAACGACCTGTACCGCCGTGTACTGAACCGCAATAACCGTCTTAAGAGACTGCAGTCACTGGCAGCTCCTGACATCATTATCCGCAACGAAAAACGCATGCTGCAGGAAGCTGTTGACGCTCTGTTCGACAACAGCAAACGCAAACGTGTTGTAAAAGGTGCTTCTAACCGTCCTCTGAAATCAATTTCAGACATGCTGAAAGGTAAACAGGGTCGTTTCCGCCAGAACCTGCTGGGTAAACGTGTAGACTACTCTGGTCGTTCAGTAATCGTTGTAGGACCTGAACTGAAACTGTGGCAGTGTGGTCTGCCTACCAAGATGGCTCTGGAACTCTTCAAGCCATTCATCATGAAGAAACTGGTAGACAAAGACGTTGTATATAACATCAAGAAAGCAAAAATGCTGGTAGAACAGGAATCTCCTGAAGTATTTGCTATCCTTGATGAAGTTGTATCTGAACATCCTGTAATGCTGAACCGTGCACCTACCCTGCACCGTCTTGGTATCCAGGCATTTGAACCTGTTCTGGTAGAAGGTAAAGCTCTGAAACTGCATCCTCTCGTTTGTCACGCATTCAACGCCGACTTCGACGGTGACCAGATGGCTATCCACGTACCACTGACTCAGGCTGCCCAGATGGAATGCTGGACCCTGATGCTCTCTGCACGTAACCTGCTGGACCCTGCTAACGGTAAAACCATCGTTTATCCGTCACAGGACATGGTTCTTGGTATCTACTACCTGACCAAAATCAAACCGTCAGGAAAAGGTACCGGTAAACGTTTCTCTTCAGTAGAAGAAGCTATGCTTGCTGCTGAGGCTAAGAACGTTGACTATGAAGCTCTGATTAAAGTTCCGGCTCCAAAAGACGACATCAATAAGAAATTCAAGAAAGGTGACATCATCGATACCACCTGTGGTCGTCTGATGTTCAACGAAGAAATGCCGGAAGGTGTTGACTATGTAAACGATCTGCTGGGCGATAAACAGCTGAAAGGCCTTATCGAAAAAGTACTGAAAGAAAAAGGTACCTGGCTGACCGTACAGATGGTAGACGCCATCAAATCCGTAGGTTATAAGAACGCTACCTTCTTCGGTGCAACCATCTCAATGGGAGATATTCTGGTTCCTGCTCAGAAACCTGAACTGATCGAAAAAGCAAACAAAGAAGTTGAAGGTATCGTTAACCAGTTCTCTAAAGGTGTTATTACCCAGGACGAACGCTACAACCGCGTAGTCGACGTATGGTCAAGAACCAATGAAGAGCTGACTGATGAAGTAATGAAGACTCTGGAAAGCGACCAGGAAGGTTTCAACACCATCTACATGATGGCCGCTTCCGGTGCCCGTGGTAGCCGTAACCAGATCCGCCAGCTGGCTGGTATGCGTGGTTTGATGGCTAAACCTAACGGTGACATTATCGAACTTCCTATCCGCGCAAACTTCAAAGAAGGTCTGTCGGTTATGGAATTCTTCATTTCTACCAACGGTGCCCGTAAGGGTCTGTCGGATACCGCACTGAAAACTGCAGACGCAGGTTACCTGACCCGCCGTCTGGTTGATATTGCACAGGACGTTGTAATCAACGAAGAAGACTGTGGAACCATCAACGGTATCGAATACTCAGCTGTTAAAGACGGTGATGAAGTTGTAGAAACCCTCGAAAAACGCATTACCGGACATTTCACTCTGGAACAGGTTAAACATCCTATTACCGGTGAAGTTCTGTGTGACGTTAACGAATACATTACCGACGAACTGGCAAAAGCAATTGATAAAGCCGGTGTAGAAACCGTTAAACTCCGCACCGTACTGACCTGTGAAGCACGCTATGGCGTTTGCTGCAAGTGTTACGGACGCAACCTGGCTCATAACAAGATTGTTGAAATCGGTGAAGCTGTAGGTGTTATCGCTGCCCAGTCAATCGGTCAGCCTGGTACCCAGCTTACCATGCGTACATTCCACGTTGGTGGTACTGCATCGAAAGTATCAGAAGATAACCGTATGGTACTCAAATATGATGTACTGGTTGATAAAATCGACGGTGTATCTGTTCCAATGGATGACGGAACCATGCTGTTTACCCGTAAGGGTCACATGACCGTAACTCCTATCATCAAGGCTTATGAAGTTCCTGCTAAGGCAGAACTGCTGGTTAAAGATGGTGACCGTGTTGCCAAAGACCAGCCACTGTACAAAGCCGGTAAAGATGAAGTTGGAGCAGCTGATGTTGCACGCGTAATCATCCGCGACAACACTGTATATCTGTGTAAAAACGAACTGACCTTTGAAGTTCAGAACGGTTCAAACGTTGTAGTTAACGAAGGTGATCTGGTAAAAGCCGGTGATACCATCGCAACTTTCGACCTGTACTCAGAGCCTATTATTGCTGAAGTTTCAGGTTATGCTCACTTTGAAGACATCATCGAAGGTTCAACCCTGGCTGTTGAAGTTGATGAACAGAACGGTAACGTAGAAAAGAAGATTTCTGACCTGCACATGGATACCAAACAGCCACGTGTACACATTACCGATGAAGCCGGTAACGAACTTGGTAACTATTACCTGCCAGTAGGCGCAATTCTTCTGATTGAAGATGCTCAGGCAATTACTGCAGGTACTTCAATTGCCAAGATGCCGAAAGAATCTTCAAAAACTTCGGATATTACCGGTGGTCTTCCACGTGTATCTGAACTGTTTGAAGCACGCAAACCAAAGAATCCTGCCGTACTGGCAAAGATTTCCGGCGTTGTATCATTCAAGGGTATTGCAAAGGGTAAACGTGTAATCGTAGTAACTGACGATTACGGACAGGCATTTGAACACGCTGTACCAATGGCTAAACGTCTGCTGGTACGTGACGGTGACAAGGTAATTGCCGGTGAACGTCTGTGTGACGGTGCTCTGAGCCCACACGATATCCTGAACATTCTCGGTGAAAACGCACTGCAGCGCTACCTGATGGATGAAATCCAGTCGGTATACCGTATGCAGGGTGTAGATATCAACGATAAACATATCGGTGTTATCGTTCGCCAGATGCTCCGCAAGGTTGAAATCGTAGCAGTAGGTGATACCCGCTTCATCTACGGACAGCAGGTTGACAAGTACAAGTTCCATGCTGAAAACGCCCGTGTTATGGAAGAAGGTGGACAGCCAGCTATCGCTCGTCCTATGTTCCAGGGTATTACCAAAGCATCACTGAATGTTGATTCATTCATTTCTGCTGCTTCGTTCCAGGAAACAACCCGCGTTCTGACCAACGCAGCTATTGCCGGTGCAACCGACAGCCTGCATGGTCTGAAAGAAAACATTATTATCGGTCATATGATTCCAGCCGGTACCGGTGTTAAACACTACCGCAACGTAAAACTCTTCAACCAGAGTGACGTTGACCTGGATGTTCAGATGAACGAAATCCTTGAGCGCCGTAAGATTGAAAAAGAAGAAAGCGCTCAGACCGAAGATGCAGCTTCTTACGATGCTGCAGATGAGGACTAACAGAAAGCGGTGAGCAGGGTTTACTGCTTCCCTTGTACGGTCAATAACTGCTGATAGTAATTGACTTTAAAGAGGGAAATTTAGTAAACTCCTGCTACTGTCTTAATTTGCTAAATTATCCGGGGTGCTGACCGGAGAAAATATAGGAGTTATGGCTAATGCCTACAATTAATCAGTTAATTCGTCAGGGACGTAAGTCAGCTGCCAACAGAACCAAGTCTCCCGCGCTTGAATCTTGTCCGCAGAAACGTGGTGTTTGTACCCGTGTAATGACCGTTACCCCTAAAAAACCAAACTCAGCTCTTCGTAAAGTAGCTCGTGTTCGTCTGTCTAACGGTATTGAAGTTACCGCATATATTCCAGGTATTGGACACAACCTGCAGGAACACTCAGTTGTTCTGATTCGCGGTGGTCGTGTTAAGGACCTTCCTGGTGTTCGCTACCACATCATCCGTGGTACCAAAGATACCCTGGGTGTTGAAGACCGCAAACGTGGTCGTTCTAAATATGGCGCTAAGCGTCCAAAGGCATAAGGAGTAAAAGATGGGAAGAAAAAATAAAAGCGTAAACCGTCCTCTGATGCCGGACTCAAAATACAACAGCGTAGTAGTTTCAAAATTCATCTGCCGCATGATGCTGGATGGTAAAAAAGAAACCGCTACCAAAATTATCTACGAAGCAATGGATCAGCTGAAAGCTAAAACTGACAAAGATCCACTGGAAGTATTCCTGAAAGCTCTGGATAACGTAAAACCAATGGTAGAAGTTAAATCACGCCGCGTTGGTGGTGCTACCTATCAGGTTCCAATCGAAATCCGCGAAGCTCGCCGCGAAGCTCTGGCTATGCGTTGGGTTATCGGTGCTGCCCGCTCAAAGAGTGGTCACGGCATGGGTGAACGTCTTGCTTCTGAACTTCTTGATGCATTCAACAATACTGGTACTGCATACAAGAAAAAGGAAGACACCCACAAAATGGCAGAAGCAAACAAAGCTTTTGCTCACTACCGCTGGTAGTCTTACAAAAGGCATCTGCAAAAGGCAGGTGCCTTTTTTTTATGTTATCTTTAAAAAAGAACCACTTGCATATTTTTTTTAAATAAGTTATAAGTAAGTGCTCAACAAATATATGTTGAAGTAGTTTCAAGACTACGGGTTCTTTAAGATTCAAGTGGGAGAGGGTGAATCTCCTGGTTTACCGTAAAAATACGAAAGTATTAGGATAAACGGCCCGTCTGGTCAAAAGACTTGTTATGGATGACAGCTACCGTCGGTAGTTTTCATATAAAGCAGATCGATATGGGTTCTTGATTACTTGAAACCATACCGGTCATCTACAAAGTTTTGATGGTAATAGGTGGTTTCAGAGGCAAACCGAAATGATGGTTTGTTACATGAATAATTCTTTGATTCCTACCTTAATAAAAAAGTCATCAAAACTTGGTTTATCACTGTGTGTGTAGTTGAATGTACAGTTCTTTAGAACTTTGGCATTCGAAAATTATACAACACTATAACTTTTTTACAGTGCCTTTAATCTGTAAGGAGGATCAAATGGCAAAGGAAAAGTTCGAAAGAACCAAAATGCACATGAACGTAGGAACCATCGGTCACGTTGACCATGGTAAGACTACTCTTTCAGCTGCAATCACAATGTACTGCGCTATGAAACATGGCGACAAAGCATTGAAGTATGATGAGATTGATAATGCTCCGGAAGAAAAAGCCCGTGGTATTACAATTAACACCCGTCACCTCGAGTATCAGTCAGACAAACGTCACTATGCTCATATTGACTGCCCCGGACATGCCGACTACATCAAAAACATGATTACCGGTGCTGCTCAGATGGACGGTTCAATCCTCGTAGTATCAGCTCCAGACTCAGTTATGCCACAGACCCGCGAACACATCCTGCTCGCTCGTCAGGTAGGCGTTCCAAAACTGATCGTATTCCTGAACAAAATCGACCTGCTGGATGACCCAGAACTGGTTGAACTGGTAGAAGAAGAAGTTCGTGACGTTCTCGAATCTTACGGATTCCCACGTGACACTCCTATCGTAAAAGGTTCTGCATTCAAAGCTATGGCTGATGGTGCTTCTGCTGAAGACACCGCTTGTATCCAGGAACTCCTGGACACCATGGACAGCTACTTCGACGACCCAGTTCGCGACGATGCTAAACCATTCCTGATGCCTATCGAAGACATCTTCACCATTTCTGGTCGTGGTACCGTAGTAACCGGTAAGATCGAATGTGGTGTTATCAACATGAACGAACCAGTAGAAATCGTAGGTATTCGTCCTACCGCTTCTTCAACTGTTACCGGTATTGAAATGTTCAACAAAATGCTGGATCAGGGTATGGCTGGTGATAACGTTGGTATTCTGCTCCGCGGTGTTGACAAGAAAGATGTTCAGCGCGGTCAGGTTCTGGCAAAACCAGGTTCAATCCACCCACACACCAAATTCGAAGGTCAGCTGTACGTTCTGTCTGCAGAAGAAGGTGGACGCCACTCTCCATTCTTCAGTGGTTATCGCCCACAGTTCTACTTCAGAACTACTGATATCACCGGTACCATCACTCTGCCAGAAGGCATCGACATGGTAAAACCTGGTGACAACACCAAAGTAATCGGTGAACTGATTCACCCAGTAGCAATGGACAAAGGTCTGAAATTCGCTATCCGCGAAGGTGGACGTACTATCGCTTCTGGTCAGGTAACTGAAATCATCGAATAATATTGGATTATGAACAAAATCCGGGTAATTCCACCCGGGTTTTGTTTGGAGGAAAAATGGCGACCGAAAAGATTCGTGTCAGACTCCGCGCATTTGACGTTGAGTTGATCGATCAGAGTGCAAAAGCTATCGTACAGACCGTACAGAAAGCAGGGGCTAAAGTTTCAGGACCTATCCCACTGCCAACCCGTATTAACAAGGTAACCGTTCTGCGTTCACCTCACGTTAATAAAAAGTCTAGAGAACAGTTTGAAATGCGCACTCACAAACGTCTGATTGATATCATCGAACCATCAGCTGATGTTATGGACTCACTGATGAAGCTCGAACTGCCAGCAGGCGTAGACGTAGAAATTAAACAGTAATTAAACTCTAACAATAATTACTGTAAATGGTACGGTTCCCAGGATCAGGGAATGGCGGCCAATAAGGAGAACTATCAGAATGAAAGGTCTGATTGCAAAAAAAGTAGGCATGACACAGGTGTTTGACGAAAACGGAAACCTGATTCCGGTAACCGTGATCCACGTTGAACCCAATACAGTTGTTGCCTTAAAGAACAAAGAGAACTGTGGCTACGATGCAGTTGTGCTTGGTCTTGAAGATTTGAAAGAATCAAAAGTATCTAAGCCATATGCCGGACAGTTCACTAATGGTGTAACCCCAAAACGCCACCTGAAAGAATTCCGTGACTTTGAAAAAGAAGTTGCAGTTGGCGATGGTGTTGGAATTGAACTGTTTGAAGGCGTTCGTTTCCTTGATGTTACTGCTACCTCAAAAGGAAAAGGTTTCCAGGGTGTTATGAAACGCTGGGGCTTCCATGGTGGTCGTGCAACTCACGGTTCAAAATTCCACAGAGAACCAGGTGGTACTGGTATGAACACAACTCCAGGACATTGTTTCAAAAACGTAAAAATGCCTGGTCGTATGGGTTGTGAAAAAGTAACCGTTCAGAATCTGCGTGTTGTAAAAATTGACCCAGAAATGAACGTTGTAATGGTTCGCGGCGCAGTGCCCGGGAATAAAGATTGTACGCTGATTGTTAAGTCCAGTGTAAAGAAATAACGTCGAGAGGAACGTATGGAAAAGAAAGTATTTTCAATCGATGGTAAAGAACTTCGCACAATTACCCTGGATGATAACGTTTTCGGTCTCCCGGTTAATGAAGATGTAGTTTACTACGCCATCAACAATGAATTAGCTAACAAACGTGTAGGTACTGCTTGTACTAAGGATCGCTCTGAAGTACACGGTTCTAACGCTAAACCTTACAAACAGAAGGGTACTGGTAATGCACGTCGTGGTGATAAAAAATCTCCACTCACCAGAGGTGGTGGTGTAATTTTTGGACCAAAACCACGTGATTTCAGTTTCACTCTGCCAAAAAAGGTAAAACGTTTGGCAATGAAATCTATTCTGTCTGAAAAAGCACAGAATGACAGACTTACTATTATCGAAGATTTTACCGTAGCTAGCGGAAAAACAAAGGATCTTGCTTCGATTCTGGCTCACTTCGGTGACGAAAGAACTGTAATCGTTCTGAAAGATGATGATGCAATGATTAAGAGAGCAGGAAATAACATTCCTAACGTTTCTTTCCTTTCATATAACCGTCTTCGTGCTCACGACCTCTTCTATGCTAGAAAAGTTCTGATGCTCGAAACAGCTGCTAAGAATCTCGCTGATTTCTATAGTGACAAAGACGGGGAGGCTAAATAATGAATTACGAAGATATTCTTATTGAGCCTGTTTTATCTGAAAAAGCTACTTTATTGCGCGAAGAAGGCAAGTACGTATTCAAAGTACACCCAGACGCCAATAAAATTCAGATTAAAGAAGCAGTTGCTAAGCTCTTTGACGTAAAAGTTAAATCTTGCACTGTTATGAATGTATATGGAAAAATGCGCCGTGTTCGTGGTAGACCTGGCCGCACTTCCAGTTGGAAAAAGGCTATCGTTCGGCTCGAAGCTGGCGAAACCATTAAGGTGTTCGAAGGCGTTTAAGCCTGAGACCGCGTTAGAGAAGGAGAACCGGAATGGCTCTTAAGATTTACAAGCCTATTACTGCAGGTACACGTACTCGTATTGACCTGCGTAGAGATGAGCTGACCACCGATAAGCCTGAGAAAAGCTTGACCTCTGGTCGCAAATCTAATGGTGGACGCGGTGCTAAGGGACGTATTTCAGTACGTCATCAAGGCGGCGGACACAAACAGAAGTATCGTGTAATTGACTTCAAACGTGACAAGCACGGTATTCCTGGTACAGTTAAAACTATCGAATACGATCCTAACCGTAGTGCAAACATCGCTCTGGTATTCTATGCCGACGGTGAAAAACGCTACATCATTGCTCCTAAAGGACTGCAGGTTGGACAGAAAATTGTTTCTGGTGCAAACGTTCCACCAACTCTTGGTAACGCTCTGCCACTCGAATCAATTCCAGTAGGTTTCACTGTTCACAACATTGAACTTAACCTGGGCCGCGGTGGACAGCTGGCTCGTTCAGCAGGTGCAAGTGCACTGATCGCAGCAAAAGAAGGTGAATACGTAACTATTCGTCTTCCTTCTGGTGAAGTACGTCGTGTACATCAGAAATGCTACGCTACCATCGGTGAAGTTGGTAACGAAGATCGTATGAACACACAGCTTGGTAAAGCTGGTCGTAACAGATGGCGGGGTATTCGTCCTACCGTACGTGGTATGGCAATGAACCCAGTTGATCATCCACTTGGTGGTGGTGAAGGTGCTGGTAAAGGTCGTAATCCTGTTACTCCTTGGGGACAGCCATGTCGTGGATACAAGACCCGCAACAAGCGGAAGGTGTCAAACAATTTTATTGTTTCACGCCGCAAGAAGTAGTTTAGGAGATAACCGTGTCAAGATCTGTTAAAAAAGGTCCTTTCATTGAAAAGAGCCTTTATAAAAAGGTTATTGAAATGAATAAACAGTCAGACCGCAAGATGATTAAAACTTATTCTCGCTGTTCGACTATTATTCCTGAAATGGTAGGTAACACCATTTCTGTTTACAACGGCAAATCATGGGTTCCAGTATACGTAACAGAAAACCTCGTTGGTCATAAACTCGGCGAGTTTGCTCCTACACGTATTTTCCGTGGTCACGCCGGATCTGATAACAAGGCTAAGAAATAATAGGTGGATATGATGGCTGATAAAACAGTATATACTGCCACTACAAAATTTCTGATTGCATCACCTACCAAGGTTCGTCCTGTAGCTAATGTTGTAAAAAGAAAGACTTGTTCAGAGGCTATGGCTATTCTTGAGAATATGCCTCAGAAAGGTGCAGAGCTGATTCACGCTACTATGAAGTCTGCAATCGCTAATGCACTCTATGCTAACAAAAAACTTGATGAAGATATGCTCTACGTTAAGGAAATTCGCATTGACGAAGGTCCAAGATTAAAGAGAGTTTGGTTCCGCGCACGCGGTAGAGCCGACATGCTCCTGAGACGTATGTGTCATATCACCGTCGTAGTTGCTGAAAAGGCGGGGGAATAACGTGGGACAGAAAGTTAATCCTATCGGACTGCGTCTTGGTGTAAACAAAACCTGGCCATCTCGCTGGTATGCAGATCCAAGAGAATATGCTGATTTAGTTCTCGAAGACCTGAAAATCAGAAAAATGGTACAGGACTTACCAGAATGCAAAAACGCTGATATTGCGGAAATTGAAATTGTTCGCCACCCACAGCGTGTGACTATCGTAATTCACACTGCTCGCCCAGGTGTAATTATCGGTGTTAAAGGTGCCAACATCGAAAAGATTGGTGCTGAAATTCAGAAACATCTGACCAAAAAGGTTCAGATTAAGATTAAAGAAGTTAAACGTGCTGAAGTTAACGCTTCTCTCATCGCACAGAACGTTGCACGTCAGCTGGTTAACCGTGGTTCTTTCAGAAAAGCTCTGAAACAGGCCACCAACAACGCCATGAAAGCTGGTGCTCAGGGTATCAAAATCCGTCTGAGCGGACGCCTTGGTGGTGCTGAAATGTCTCGTACCGAAGAACACAAAGAAGGACGCGTTCCTCTTCACACTCTCCGCGCAGACATCGACTATGGATTTGCTGAAGCATTAACAACTTTCGGTAAGATTGGTGTTAAAGTTTGGGTTTATAACGGAATGATGTATGGTCACGAACAGAACGAAGATGCAGGTCAGCTGCTGAAAAAGAACCGTCGCGATCATTCAGAGCGCCAGGATGCTGCAGATAACTCTGAAGCCAAAAAACGCGCCCCTCGTGCTAAGGCAGATAGGAGCTAAGTATGGCATTAAGTCCTAAAAGAGTTATGCACCGTAAGGTGCAGCGCGGTAGAATCAATGGTAATGCTACCCGTGGTAACTTCCTTGACTTTGGTGACGTAGCACTTGTTGCTCTGGAACCAATTTGGTTAAGTGCAAAACAGATTGAAGCAGCCCGTGTTGCTCTCAACCGTAAACTTGCACGTAAAGGTCAGGTTTGGATCCGCGTATTCCCGGACAAACCAGTATCTAAGAAACCTGCTGATACTCGTATGGGTAAAGGTAAAGGTGCTCCAGAATTCTGGGCTGCTGTAATTAAACCAGGCCAGATTTTGTTTGAAGTAGGTGGTGTAGATCCTAAACTGGCAGAACAGGCTGTTATGCTGGCTGGAAGCAAACTTCCTATCAAAACAAAAGTAGCTTTCAAAACCCGTGTTGAGTGAGGAGTAGAAGATGGCAAAAGCTGCAAAGAAAGAACTGTCTTACGCTGAACTCGTAGCAAAGCGGAATGAGCTTAGTAAGAAGTATATGGATCTCCGTTTCCAGATGGTAATCGGACACGTTGATAATCCAATGCAGAAGCGTCAGATGCGTCGCGAAATCGCACAGCTGAATACGCTCATCCGGCAGAAAGAAATCGCCGGACAGGATAAGTAGGAGTTGACCCGTGGAAGAACAGAAAAAAGCAGGGCAGCGTGAATTCGTAGGTATCGTTAGCAGCGACAAAATGGATAAAACCATCGTTGTTAAAGTAACTACCAAAAAACTGCACCCTCTGTACAAAAAATATGTTACCCGCGTCAAGAAATGTAAGGCACACGATGAGACCAACAGTGCTCATATCGGTGACACCGTACGTATCGTAGAATGTCGCCCACTCAGCAAAGATAAGTGCTGGCGCCTTGCAGAAATCGTTGAACGTGCACGCTAAGGAGTAGAACTATGATTCAGATGCAGACTAATCTGACCGTTGCTGATAACTCTGGCGCAAAAATCGTTCAGTGTATCAAAGTTATTGGCGGATCACATCGTCGTTACGCTTCAATTGGAGACGTTATTGTAGTAGCTGTTAAGGATGCTATCCCAACCTCTACTATCAAAAAGGGTTCAGTTGAAAAAGCAGTAATCGTACGTATCGCTAAGGAATACCGCAGACCTGATGGTACCTATATCCGTTTCGATGACAACGCTTGCGTAATCATCGATGCTAACAAAAACCCAAAAGGTAAACGTGTATTTGGCCCTGTAGCTCGTGAACTTCGTGATATGGATTACATGAAAATCGTATCACTGGCACCAGAAGTGCTGTAAGGTTCTGAGGAGGAATTGAATATGAACAAGAAATTCAAAATCCGCAAGGACGATACAGTAGAAGTAATTGCTGGAAAAGATAAGGGAAAACGCGGAAAAGTTCTCCGTGTTCTTTCTGACAAAGACAGAGTCATTGTTGAAGGCGTTAACATCGTTAAGAAAGCAATGAAAAAAAGAACCCAGCAGGATCGTGGTGGAATCGCAGAAGTTGAAGCATCACTGCACATTTCAAATGTTGCACTGGTTTGCAAAAAATGCGGTCCTACCAGAGTTGGTTATAAGCTCGACGGCGACAAAAAAGTTCGTGTTTGCCGTAAATGTGGAGAAACTCTGTAATGGATAATTACGTACCCCGGCTTAAGAAAGTCTACAAAGACACAATCGCTCCCGAACTCTTCAAAGAGCTCGGTTACAAATCAACCATGCAGATTCCTGCAATCAAAAAGATTGTAGTAAGCATGGGTGTTGGCGAAGCACTCTCTAACAAGAAACTCCTTGATGCCGCAGTAACTGACCTGACTACCATCACCGGTCAGAAGGCTGTGAAAACCAAGGCGAAGAAATCAATTGCTAACTTCAAGTTAAGAGAGGGCAATGAAGTAGGTGTAATGGTAACTCTGCGTGGTGCAAGAATGTATGAATTCCTGGACCGCCTCATCAACGTTGCATTACCCCGTGTAAAGGATTTCCGCGGTATCAAAGCTACTGGCTTTGACGGACATGGAAACTATTCTCTTGGTATTACTGAACAGATTATCTTCCCTGAAATCGACTTCGATAAAATCGAAAAGATTTCTGGTATGAATATCAACATTGTGACCAGTGCTAAAACTGATAGCGATGCACGTGCTCTGCTTACCAAGTTTGGAATGCCTTTCAGAAAGTAAGTGAGGACTTAGTACATGGCTAAAAAATCAATGATTATTAAGGCAGCCCGCACACCTAAATACAGCACCAGAAAATATAATCGCTGTCAGATTTGCGGTCGTCCACGTGGATATCTTCGGAAATACAAGATGTGTCGTCTGTGTTTCCGCAAGCTCGCCAGCGAAGGTCTGCTTCCTGGTGTAACCAAATCCAGCTGGTAGTATAGGAGATTAGAGATGAGTGTTTCAGACCCTATCGCAGATATGCTTACCAAAATTCGGAATGCTGCTAGTGCAGGTCACGAAAAAGTAGATGTTCCAACTTCAAAACTGAAGCTGGAAATCGTGAAAATTCTGAAAACTGAAGGCTATATCAAGAATTTCAAGAAAGTAACCCAGGACAACGCAAACGTTATCCGTATTTTCCTGAAATATGATGATGAAAATGTACCTGTTATTCACGGTATCAAAAAGATTTCGACCCCAGGTCGCCGTGTTTACTCAGGTTACAAGGACCTGCCCCGTGTTTACAACGGATACGGAACAGTAATTGTATCTACCTCTCTGGGCGTTACCACCGGTAAAAAAGCTTCAGAAAAAATGGTAGGTGGCGAACTTATCTGCCAGGTTTGGTAATAGGAGTTAACAATGTCAAGAATTGGTAAACTGCCTGTTGCTGTTCCAGCAGGTGTAAAAGTAACTGTAAACGGAACCTGCGTTCTCGTTGAAGGTCCAAAAGGTAAACTGACACAGGATTGTTCAGAACTGGTAACAGTTGAAGTAAAAGACAATGAAGTAGTAGTAAGCCCAAAAGCTAACGCTAACAAGGGTGAAGCTAAAGCTGCAAACGCAGCTCAGGGTCTGTACCGCCAGCTGATTAACAACATGGTTATCGGTGTTTCTGCCGGATATACCAAAGTTCTGATGATCAATGGTGTAGGTTACCGTGCTGAAGTACAGGGTAAAATGATCGTAATGAACCTTGGTTATTCTTCAGACTTTGTTGCTGTAATTCCTGAAGGTCTTACCGTAACTGTTGAAGGTCAGAACAAAATGACCATCGCAGGTATTGATAAACAGCTGGTTGGTGAATTTGCTGCTGAAATCCGCAAACTCCGCAAACCAGAACCTTACAAAGGTAAGGGTATCAAATACGAAACCGAGACTATCCGCCGCAAGGTTGGTAAATCAGGTGTTAAATAAGGGTGTCGCATATGTTTAAGAGACTTAATGATAAAGACAGAAAACGCCTTAAGAGAAAGGTTCATATCCGCAAGACTCTTCGCGGAACTGCAGCCCGCCCTCGCTTAACAGTTACCCGCAGCAATACTAATCTGTATATGCAGGCAATTGATGACGATGCTGGAGTTACTCTTGCTTCTATTTCTACCCTGGAAAAAGAGTTTGCTTCTCTGAAGCCAAACACTGAAGGTGCAGAAAAACTTGGTGAAGCAATGGGTAAACGTCTTGCTGAAAAGAATGTTACTACAGTTGTTTTTGACCGCAACGGTTATCTGTATCACGGTGTAGTAAAAGCCCTGGCTGACGGTACTCGTAAAGCCGGTATCGTATTCTAATGGAGAAAGCTATGGAACACACCAAAAAATTTGATAACGAGCCAAAAGAAAAAGAGTTCGTAGAGAAACTGGTAAAACTGAACAGAACTGCAAAAGTTGTAAAAGGTGGACGCCGCTTCTCTTTCTCAGCTCTGACTGTAGTTGGTGACAAAAAAGGACGTGTTGGTTTTGGTTTTGGTAAAGCTAATGACGTTACAGAAGCTATTCGTAAGAGTACCGATAAGGCAAAACGTAACCTTATCACTGTACCGCTGAAAAACGGTACTATCCCTCACGAAATCCAGGCTCAGTACAAGAGCTCTTCTGTACTTCTGAAACCTGCATGTTCAGGTACTGGTATTATCGCTGGTGGTGCAGTACGTGCTGTTCTCGAAGCTGCTGGTGCAACTGACATTATGTCAAAATCACTGGGATCAAACACCTCAGTAAACGTTGTACGTGCTACCTTCGAAGCCTGCAAAGGCCTGATGGACGCTAAAACTGTTGCTAAAAACCGCGGTAAAAACCTGAATGATCTGTGGGGTTAATGATATGGCTAACAAAATCAAAGTAACCTTAGTTAAAAGCACAATCGGACAGAAACCCGAAAAACGTGCAACAGTACGTAGTCTTGGATTGAAAAAAATCAATTCAACTGTAGAACATGAAGCAAACCCAGCTATCCTTGGTATGGTTGCTGCTGTTTCACACCTTGTAAAAGTAGAGGAGATTAACTGATGTCAGAATTTAATCTTTCAGCTCCTTATGGTGCTACCCACAGCAAGAAACGCGTAGGTCGCGGTTCTTCTTCTGGTCTGGGTTCAACTGCAGGACGTGGTAACAAAGGTCAGCAGTCACGCTCAGGTGGAAAAGTATACGTTGGTTTCGAAGGTGGACAGATGCCACTGTACCGTCGTATCGCTCGCCGTGGTTTCTCTAACTACTGGTTCAAAAAAGAGTTTTCAATTGTTAACCTCGTTGATATCGAAGCACGCTTCAATGACGGTGAAACTGTTAACCGCGAATCTCTCGTAATGAAAGGTCTGGTTAAAAAACAGGAAAGCCTCATTAAAGTTCTCGGTAACGGCGATCTGACAAAAAAACTCACTGTTGACGTTGACAAGGTATCTGCTTCTGCAAAAGAAAAGATCGAAAAAGTTGGCGGATCAGTAGTTGCTGCTGCTGAATAAGCTTAAAGGTGAGAAAAAATGGCAAATAATCCTATAGTTAACATGTTTAGAGTTGAAGAGCTGCGGAAACGCATTCTCTTTACATTCGTAGTTCTGGCTGTATTCCGTCTGGGTAGTATTCTTACTATCCCTGGAATCAATCCACAGGCACTGACCGCATACTTCTCAAGTATGACCCAGGGCAATGCTTTTGTTGATTACATGGATTTTTTTGCCGGTGGCGCATTCTCTAACTTTTCTGTGTTCATGTTGGGCGTAATGCCCTACATCTCAACACAGATTATTATGCAGCTTGCGTTAATTATTTTCCCATCACTGAAGAGAATCGTTCAGGAAGATGGCGGACAGAAAAAGTTCAATATGTGGACTCGTGTTGGTACAGTATTTGTTTGTATCCTCCAGTCTTGGGCTATGACTATGTACGCCTACTATATTCCTGGCGCTGTAATGATTTCATCAAGCATCCTGTTCAGATGCGTATTCGTGCTGACTGTAACCACAGGAACCATGATTACCGTCTGGCTGGGTGAACAGATCACTGCTAGAGGTATCGGAAACGGTATCTCTATGCTGATTTTTGCTGGTATCGTTGCTCGTCTTCCTTCAGCCGTTTGGGAATTGATCCGCATGGTAAAAGCCGGCGATATCAATGTTGTATTTGTTATCGTTGTAATCTTAATGTTCGTTGGAATTATTGCTCTTGTTGTTTACGAACAGCAGGGTGAACGCAAGATTCCGATTCATTATGCTAAACGCGTTGTCGGCAGAAAAATGTATGGTGGACAGTCTACCTACATTCCTTTCAAAATTAACCCATCTGGAGTTATTCCAGTAATTTTTGCTTCATCTTTCCTGTCATTCCCTCTGCAGATTGCATCTTCAATGGGAAGAGACGTACGTTGGCTGAGCAAAGTTGCTGCATTCCTTACTCCTTCAGGATGGTGGTATAACATTCTGCTTGTTTTGTTAATTGTATTCTTCGCTTACTTCTACACACAGGTAACCCTGAACCCCACTGAAATCGCAAAGAATATTCGTGAAAACGGTGGTTCCATTCCCGGAATCAGAACTGACAAAACTGAAGAATATATGCAGAAGGTACTGAACCGGTTAATTCTTCCAGGTTCTCTGTACCTTGCAGTAATTGCTGTTCTTCCTACAATTATTCAGAACTTGTTTGGTTTCCCTCAGTCAATTTCAATGTTGATGGGTGGTACCTCACTGTTGATTCTTGTTGGTGTTGACCTTGATACCATGAGTCAGATTGAAGCTCTTCTGAAGATGCATCATCATGACGGTCTGGTAAAAAAAGGTAAACTTCGTTCAAGAAATCTGTAGTTTTTGCGTAAACTAGGTAGAATAAGTTTCAAAAATAGTGTTTAATGGGCGGATACTGAATTGTAACCATTGCGGTTTGCTAATATTCAGTATCCCAAACACTACTAGGGGGATTCTTATGAAAGTACGAACCAGTGTAAAACCCATTTGTGATAAGTGTAAGGTTATCAAAAGAAACGGCATTGTCCGCATTATTTGTTCTAACCCTAAGCATAAGCAGAGACAGGGCTGAGGAGTAGCAGATGGCTCGAATTGCGGGAGTTGACCTCCCAAACAAACATGTCAATATCGCTTTGACATACATTTACGGTATCGGACGTTCTTCTGCTGATGAAATTTGTGAAAAAGCAAAGATTGATCCTAACCGTATGATGAACGATCTTTCTATCGATGAAATCGGTACTCTCCGTACCCTCATCGATAACGAGTACACTGTAGAAGGACGTCTTCGCAGTGAGATCGGTCTTAACATTAAACGCCTTATGGATATCGGCTGTTACCGGGGTCTCCGGCACAGAAAGGGTCTGCCTGTTCGCGGACAGCGCACCCGTACCAATTCACGCACTCGCAAAGGTAAGAAAAAGACCGTTGCAGGTAAAAAGAAATAAGGTGGAGGTAAAGTAACGTGGCAACCGTAAAAAAACGGAAGGAAAAGAAAAGCGTTTACGAAGGTAATGTTTACATTCAGGCTACCTTCAATAACACTATCGTAACCATTACCGACCTTAAAGGTAATGCTCTGTCTTGGGCATCTTCAGGTGGATTAGGTTTCCGTGGAGCTAAAAAATCAACTCCATTTGCTGCTCAGTCAGTAGCAGAAACCGCAGTACAGAAAGCTGTTGGTTACGGACTTCGTGAAGTTCATGTATACGTTAAAGGTCCTGGTGTAGGCCGGGAATCAGCTGTTCGCTCTCTTGGCGCTCTGGGATTAAAAGTAAAATCAATTTCTGATGTTACTCCTATTCCACACAATGGATGCCGTCCAAGAAAGACCCGCCGCATGTAAGAGAGGAGATAGTAACGTATGGCAAGATATACAGGTCCTGTTTGCAGACTTTGTAGAACTGAAGGCAAAAAACTGTTCCTGAAGGGCGATCGCTGTAAGAGTGATAAATGTCCTCTGAACAAAAAACGTGGTGCTCCTGGTAAAGATCCTAAAGCTAGAGCTGGAAAACGCAGCGAATATGGTCTGCAGCTCCGTGAAAAACAGGGACTGAAGAGAAGATATTGTCTGCTCGAAAAACAGTTCTTCCTGACTTATGAAAAAGCTCAGCGTATGCCTGGCATTACCGGTGAAAACCTTATTAAACTTCTTGAAAGCCGCTTAGACAACGTAGTATTCAGAATGCACTTTGCTGTAAGCCGCAATCAGGCTCGCCAGCTGGTAACCCATGGCCACTTCCTGGTAAATGGTAAAGCAGTAAACATTCCTAGCTATGAATGTAAACCAGGCGATGTTATTGAGGTTAAAGAAAGCAGCAAGAAACTGGTAGCAATCCAGAACGCACTGAATGAAGTATCAAAATCAGGTAACTATCCTTGGATTAACCTGGACGTTGATGCTCAGAAAGGTACCTACGTTTCTTATCCAGAACGCGCTGCAATTACTGACCTTGCTGATGTAAAAGAGCAGCTCGTAGTAGAGCTTTACTCTAAATAATAAGGAGTACAGATGGCCCGGAAAAATCTGCTTAAAGGTTTCAAGAAGCCAAAGGGAATTACTTTTGAGCACCTTGAAACTAATCCAAACTATGGAAAGTTCACTGCTTACCCATTTGAAACCGGCTTTGGTACCACTGTAGGTAACACCCTGCGCCGTGTACTGCTGTCATCAATCCAGGGTTATGCAATTACTTCTGTACGCATTACTTCGTATGATGTTGATGGTATCCAGCATGTAATTTCCAGTGAATTTGACACCATTCCTAATGTTGTTGAAGACACTCTGGAAATCCTGAACACCATGAAACGGATTCGTCTCCAGCTTCCAGAAGATGTAGAGCAGGAAACTTTCTTCTTTGAGTTTAAGGGCCCCGGTACAGTAACAAGTTCTGATTTAGATCGTGGCGAACAGTTAACCGTAACCACTAAAGATCTGCATCTTTTCACCATGATGGAAAATGCACATCTTGAATTTGAAATTCAGGTTGACTTAGGTCGTGGTTATGTTCCAGCTGAAGTTAATGAACACTACATTGACGTAGTTGGAACTATTCCAATGGACGCTATCTTTACACCAATTCCAAAGGTTAAATATGCTATTGAACCTTGCCGTGTTGGTCAGCGCAACGACTATGATAAACTGGTACTGGAAATCTGGACCGATGGTACAGTTTCTCCTGAAGATGCACTTGCAGAAGCCGCAAAAATTGCAAAAGAACATTTTTCAGTATTTGTGAACTTCAATGACAGTGATATGACCCACAGTGATGATATCAACGAAGGCGATGAAAGAATCCGCCAGCTGCTGAATACTCCTGTTGAAGAACTGGAACTTTCAGTTCGTTCATCAAACTGTCTGAAAAACGCTAACATCCGCACCATCGGAGAACTGACAAAGAAGACTGAAGAAGACATTGCGAAAACCCGCAATTTCGGAAAGAAGAGTCTGACTGAAATCAAAGAAAAGCTCCAGGAATGGAATCTTAACTTAGGTATGACAGACTACAGTCACTTAAGAAACGCTGATAGTTTCTTGAAGAAGGAAGAATCTGATGAATCATAAGATTGGTTTTAACCCGCTGTCGCGGACTACGGCTCACCGCCGTGCCATGTCTCGTAATATGGTTACTTCTCTGCTGAGATATGAACGTATTACTACTACTAAGGCAAAAGCTCTTGAAGTAAGAAAAGCAGCTGAAAAGCTGATTACCAGAGCAAAAGAAGATACTGTACATAACCGCAGAATCGTTGCTAAATACATTCAGGACGAAATTGTATTAGCAAAACTTTTCAAAGATATCGGACCTCGCATGAAGGAAAGAAACGGTGGTTACACTCGTGTAATCAAACTGGGATTCCGTCAGGGCGATGCTGCTGATATGGTTATTCTTGAACTGGTTGACTACTCTTTAGACAACGCTGACAAAAAAGCTGAAAAGAAAGCAGCTCCAAAAGCTAAAGCTCCTGCAAAAAAAGCAGCAGACAAAGCTGAAAAACCAGCAGCTAAAAAAACAACCAAGAAAGCAGCTGATGGCGAAGCTAAAAAAGCTCCTGCTAAAAAATCAACTGCAAAAAAAGCAGCTCCAAAAGCTGAAGAAGCTCCAGCTGCAGAAACCGCTAACTAAGGGAAGGAGTAACGTATGTCTAAAGCTCATCGTGGAAAAGGCATTCGCGAGCTGCCTGCTCACGGACGCGGAAAATGTGCAATCTGTGGAAAAGAGGACATTAAAGTTCTGTTTGAAACTGAGATTGACGGCAACAAAGCCAAAATTTGCAAATATTGCAACGCAGCTCTGAAAAACAAAAAAGCTGCAAACTAAGTAACAGTGCTCACTGAAGCACCATGAGTTACACAGCCGCTCACGAACGGTTCGCCGGGGTGGGGCGGCTTTATTTTTTTCAACGTAGTACATCTAAAAAAATACCCGGTTACAGCGTCATAGAAGGCTTCTGCGGCCCTTTTCAGCCCTTCCCGGTTATATTACTCAATTCCTTATTCCGGCTTTATCTGGCGGCTTCCTGAGCCTATTTTGTCTTTGTCTTCTTTTGTGCTATAGTACTAACCGAGAGTTTTCAGGAGATCAAAAAGATAGTGTGAAAGACGCAGAATATATTCAGCTCGCCGTTCTTACCAATCTTCTGGAATCTTTTGTCCGCGTGTATCCCATTGAATTTGATGAAGAAGATTTCCTCAAATTTGCCTCGATTTCAGGCGTGGAATGCCAGCGTGAAGATGTATCCCGTTTCCTTCGGGAAAGTACCGTGGTGTTCCGTATGCCGGACAACAAATACCTTTCACGGGGAAAACTTTTTGAACAGCTGTATTTCAGCATCAAGCCAGACCGTTATGAAATAGAAAACGGCATTCTTATCCTTGGCGACCGCTGTATTCCCTTTACCGATCCATCAATGATTCCCGAAGGATTTGAAGTAGTCCGTGGCCGCTGCAAAACTCCAATCAAGCGGAAAATCATGGAAATCCCAACCGGTATCCTCCTTGACCACTACAAACTGTATGGCGAAGAATATGCGGTCCAATATATCAATATGGATTCCTGCAATCGTGAAATCGATCTTGCCGGCTTTGAATTCCAGCTGCCCCCTACCATCAATCTGTCGGTTCTTGATGTCAGTGATATCTACCGTAAATCGGGCTTTCAATTTGGAGACCGCTTTATTTTCCGTGTACGGAATTTCCTGGAAGGTACTCTTTCCCTTGAACCTTTTACCGACCACCGGGAAAATCCTTTTGAGCCGACGGCAGCAGAAGAAGCCCGTGAGCACTGGTATACCTGTCTTGAAGACTGTCTGCTGCAGACATTTGAAACCTTTGGCCCCTGCAGGTCGATTGATGAGCAGCTTTCTTACGCAATACTTCTGGGAATGCAGCAGTTGAATACGAAACAGTGTGGATCAATTACGGAATTCATGGAGCGAACGGAAAAAGTTGCCGTTACGGAATTTGGTGTTGAGTCACGGCTGTGGTTTTCTGACCGGCCCATCTGCATTCAGCCCCCGACAGAAGAACAGGATGCAGGTACAGAAGCCGGATACAGTACCGATGACCTTGCCATGTTTGAATTCGGCATTCCGGTAACGGATGTGATTCTCAGGGCGTTTGTGCGGGATTCGCTCTGGATGCAGGATGAGGACGACGGTGAAAGTCTGTATCACCGGCTGATTCTCAATGATGACATGATGATACCCGAGCAGGCGGATTTCCTGAAGTTGCGTCTGCAAAAACTTCATAGTATAATGGGCGAGGCTTATAATCGCTTTACTGATGCCAGCGTGGGATCCGTGCGCCATGCTGCAGTAGGGTTATATGCACAGCTGCTTGAATTTGTCTGCTTCCTGTCCCAATCGGGTGTGCCCGGGGACTGTTTGCCGCAACAGGATTACGTGGTGTTCTCTCAGGTCTGGGGCCATGTTTCCAAAATGATGGAAGAATTTGAGCTGCATCTGGAGCTTGATGCCAAGGACTGTGCCAATGCCTTGAAATCCATAGAAGGCATGAGTTACAGCGTGGCAGATGTCAGTCCCCGGCTGCGTCGGGCTGTGGAAGACTGGAAAAAAAAGGGATTCAGTTTTATATAAAAAAAGGGGTACGGAAAATGGATTTTGATATTCAGATTGATGAACTGATTAAGAACGGTGGAGTGCTCTACGATGTTGAAGGTTCCACCCCTGCAGAAGTATATAAAAACGTATGTACCCAGTGTGCATTTCCTGAAAACCTTACCAGCCAGAGTGTGTATGCAGAGCTGATGCAGCGTGAAGAACTGATGAGCACTGCTGTAGGCCACGGCATTGCCATTCCCCATCCACGGCATCCCCTGCTGAAAGAAGCCCGGAACCAGCAGATTATCGTAGCCTACCTGAAGAATCCTATTGTTATGAATGCTCCGGACGCAAAACCGGTATATGTTCTTTTTCTGATTTTAACCTGTTCTGCAAAAGTGCATCTGCAGGCATTGTCCCGGCTTGCTTTCCTGTTCCAGCGCGATGAATTCCGCCGGATTCTTGAGTCAAAACCGAACAGACAGCAGTTCCTGCAGGCAATTACCGCAACATTGCGGACACGGCCATAATAATTAGTGCATAAAATAATCCGTGGACGGACGGATATAAGGGAGAATAAAAATGAATAAATCTGCTTTGGAAAAAGTAGCGCTTTCAGTACGCACCCTGTCAATGGACGCAATTCAGAAAGCAAACTCAGGTCACCCGGGACTTCCTCTTGGTGCCGCTGAACTGGCCTCAGTTCTGTATGGAGAAATCCTTAACCACAACCCAGCCAACTCAAAATGGGCAAACCGCGACCGGTTTGTACTTTCTGCAGGTCACGGCTCAATGCTGCTGTACTCAATCCTCCACCTGAGTGGCTATAAAGTATCACTTGATGACATTAAATCTTTCCGCCAGCTTGGTTCAAAATGTCCGGGACATCCGGAATACGGTATGACCGATGGCGTTGAATCTACCAGTGGTCCACTGGGACAGGGTATTGCTACTGCTGTTGGTATGGCTCTGGCAGAAAGCATGATGGCTGCTCAGTTCAACACTGCTGAACACAAAATCGTAGACCACTACACCTACGTTCTGGTTGGTGAAGGTTGTCTGCAGGAAGGTGTTTCAAGCGAAGCATCAAGTTTTGCCGGTACCAACAAACTGGGAAAACTGATCGTATTCTACGACGAAAACAAAATCTCCATTGATGGTTCAACTGATATTGCATTCAACGAAGATATCGGTAAACGCTATGAAGCATATGGCTGGCAGGTTCTCCGCGGCAACATGTACGACATGGAAGGTATTGCTGCCCTGGTTGCTGAAGCAAAGAAAGAAACCTGCAAACCAAGCCTGATCATGCTGAAATCAGAAATCGGTAAAGGTGCTCCAACTGTTGTAGGAACTGCAAAAGCTCACGGTGCTCCACTGGGTGCTGAAGGTATTGCTGCAGCACGCGCTAATCTGGGTGTTCCTGCTGACGCTGATTTCTATGTTGCTCCTGAAGCAACTGCATACTTTGCTGAAAAGAAAGCTGCATTTGCTGCAGCTGAAGAAGCA
The DNA here is from genome assembly GCA_024413635.1 of Treponemataceae bacterium. Lineage (GTDB taxonomy): Bacteria > Spirochaetota > Spirochaetia > Treponematales > Treponemataceae > Treponema_I. The sequence continues at coordinate 68,817 of JAKSTT010000002.1, forward strand.
TGGAACAAAACCTTTGACGCTTGGGCAAAAGCTAACCCTGAAAAGAAAGCCCAGTGGGATGCATGGGCAGAAGGTAAACCTACCGGAACTGCTGCATTCCCTGAATACAAGATTGGTGACAGTCTTGCAACCCGTAACGCATCTGGTGCTGCCCTTCAGGCAGTTGCTGCTGAATATCCTAACCTGGTTGGTGGTTCTGCTGACCTGCAGGGACCAAACGTTACCAAAATGGGTGGCGATGTAAAAGACTATACTCCGGAAAACCCAAGCGGCCGCTATATCCGCTACGGTATCCGCGAATTTGCCATGGCAGCTATGTGTAACGGTATTGCACTGCACGGCGGTCTCCGTCCATTCTGTGCAACCTTCATGGTATTTGCTGACTACCTGCGTCCGGCTCTGCGCCTTTCAGCCCTGATGCACCTGCCGGTAATCTATATCCTGACTCACGACTCAATTTACGTTGGTGAAGATGGTCCTACCCATCAGCCAATCGAAACTGTTTCTGCCCTGCGCGCCATTCCAAATGTACGCGTTATGCGTCCTGCAGATGCTGAAGAAGCTACTGTAGCATGGCAGATTGCAGCAGAAACCAAAGATGCTCCGGTTTGTCTGTCACTGACCCGCCAGAACCTGACCGTATTTGAAAAAGCAGATCCTGACTGGAAGAACACCGTTCGCTGCGGTGCATACATTGCACAGAAAGGTGCTGACAAACCAGACGTAACCGTACTGGCTTCAGGTTCAGAAGTTACCCTGGCTATTGAAGCTGCTAAACTGGTTAGCGGAAAAACCGTACGTGTTGTATCTGTTCTTGACCGCGAACTGTTCAAAGCTCAGAAAGATGAACTGCAGAAAGTTATCATCGGTGATGCTGCACGCGTAGTTGCTGCTGAAGCAGGAACCGCCATGGGTTGGGAAGGTCTTGTAACCGGTAAGGACTGCCTGTTTACCATTGACCGCTTTGGTGAATCTGCACCTGCAAAAGTTGTTGCTCAGGCTCTTGGCTTTACTGCTGAAAACCTGGCAAAAGTTATTGCCGGCTAACAATAAAAAAACACCTGGCTGTTCATTACAGACCAGGTGTTTTTTTTTATTTGCATTGCCGCGGGTGAAAATTGTGGCAGAATTCAGGCTTTACGCTGTTTACGGCTGCGGATCCCCTGAACCAGGATAATGAGTAAACCTGCAAGAATCATCAGCAGGCAGAGAATCTGTCCGGTGGAAAGGTTAAGCAGCGACGTATTGGTATAAATAGTTGCATCCTTTACTTTTTCAATGCGGAAGCCCAGGTCCTCATCCGGCTGGCGGAAGTATTCAATAAAGAAACGGAATACACCGTAACCGATAAAATACATACCACTGATAAATCCGTCAAAGGGCTTCTTTTTCCGGAGAAACCAGAGAATCAGGAACAGCACGATTCCCTCAAAAAGGGCTTCATACAGCTGGCTGGGGTGGCGGGGCAGATTTACCATGCGGGTAGAAACATCCATACCGCAGGCTTCGGCAAATTCCTTTACCCATGGAATGGAAACAGAAAACGGTGTGGCTGCCGGAAATACCATACCCCAGGGTTTGGTAGTAATGCGGCCGAACAGTTCGCCGTTAAAGAAGTTTCCTAACCGGCCAAAAGTATACCCCAGCGGAATGGAAACACCCATAACGTCCATCCACTTGAACACCGGTTTTTTGTTTTTCCAGCACCAGAGCACCATACCGGCAAAACCGCCGATAACGCCGCCATGGTAAGACATGCCGGCAAGTCCGGTGTAATTTCCGTATTCATCCCAGGGCCAGAACATAAGCCACGGACGGGTCAGATAATAACCGGTGGAGTCATACACCAGACAGGAAAAAATACGGGCGCCTACGATAAGCAGCAGAATGCCGGTGGCAAAAAAGCTGTATACATCGTCATCGGTGCAGGTATAGTCGGGTGTATTCAGTGCACCTTCCTTAACCTGACGGTTAAAGACAAAATAAGCCGTTGCAAAGGCACAGACATACATAAGTCCATACCACCTGATGAACTGGAGAACCGGTACACCGGGAAATATGGATGGTGAAATCCATGAGGGATAAGTAATGTAAAGCGGCATTACAGCTGGTATCCTTGTTGTGCTGCCTGAACCAGTTTTGATTTCAGCAGCATATTTTCTTTTTTTAACTGGGTAATCTCAAATGCCTGCTGCTTGATGGTATCAGCCAGGTCTGCAGCGGTTACGGCTCCGGTACCAATCAGGTCTTCTACATAAGACATCTTTGCAGCGTAGTCGTTTTCTGCTTCAAGATCCGCAGCATTAAAGGTACTGTCAAATCCACCGTCAAAGGTATAGGTTTCTGACTGCAGCACTTTATCTGCAATGCGGAATACTGCCTGTGACAGGATGGATTGTGGTTTGTATACGGAAATCGGCAGCCGTGATGACAGGGCAATATCCTGCATGGGGTCACGGTAAATGACACCCAGATGTTCAAGGTCAAGCCCCAGATATTCAGCACAGGAACGGCGGATTTTGTATGCTTTGTCGGCATCTTTCGGGTCATCAACCATGTTCATTACCAGCCGTGGATGAAACTGTTTTACACGGTGGGCAAATACCTGGGCACTGACAGGGTCAACGGCCTGAATGTTTTCAATAAGTTTTGGAATGTACAGTTTCTGCATGGAAGCAGAATCGGTTTTCAGGGATTCAAGATACTGGTATGCCTTTGAGTTCTTCTTGAATGAATTGTACATAAGCCGGAAAACGGCATTCTTCAGGAACAGATAGGCATTGAGGGTAGCAGTAACGGTTGGGGCTGATACAATGATGCCCTGCGGTGAAAGCAGGAAGAAATCCAGAATGGAAAGATGGGTACCGGCTCCAAGGTCAAGAATCAGGTAATCGGCATCAATGCGCTGAAAATGCTTGATCAGGTCATTTTTCTGGGAAATCTTGATGGATGAAAGTCCGGGAATTTCTGAGTCACCGGCAATGAATGATACATTCTTGTAGTCAGTGGGCTGAATCAGCTGGTCAAAAGAAATCTGACCTGCCAGATAGGTACCGATGCCGGCACGGGGAGCATGCTGGCCGATAACCAGATGGAGATTGGAAGCGCCTAAGTCCAGGTCTGCAATGACAACTTTTTTTCCGGCTTTTCCTAATGCAACTGCAAGATTTGCGGACAGAAGGCTTTTGCCTACACCGCCTTTACCGCTGGCTATGGGAATTATCTGCATCCTCTACCTTTCCTTTCTTTGGAATAATCAGAATTACAAAAAGTATAGCATCAATCACTGAAAATAACACTATTTGCCCGATGACTGCCAGGGAATACCAGCTGTTCAGGTGACCGTACA
>JAKSTT010000020.1 GCA_024413635.1 Treponemataceae bacterium
TTTATAAAATAATCTAAGGAGGACTTCTGCTTTATGGCAAAAGTTGAACTTAAAGGAATTGGAAAGGTTTACGACGGTAACGTTCGCGCTGTAGACAACGCAAACATCACTGTTGAAGACCAGGAATTCGTAGTTTTCGTAGGTCCTTCAGGATGTGGTAAATCAACTACTCTTCGTATGGTTGCCGGTCTTGAAGACATTACCGAAGGTGAACTGTTCATTGATGGCGAACTCATGAACGACGTTCCACCTAAGGATCGTAACATTGCAATGGTTTTCCAGAACTATGCACTGTATCCTCATATGTCAGTATATGACAACATGGCTTTCGGTCTTAAAATCCGTAAGACTGACAAGGCAGAAATTGAACGCCGCGTTAACGAAGCAGCCCGTATCCTTGATATCGAAAAACTGCTCGACCGCAAACCAAAAGCTCTGTCTGGTGGACAGCGCCAGCGTGTTGCAGTAGGACGCGCAATCGTTCGTAATCCAAAAGTATTCCTTTTCGACGAACCACTTTCTAACCTTGATGCTAAACTGCGCGTTCAGATGCGTGCTGAAATTTCAGACCTGCATCACCGCCTGAAGGCAACCATGATTTACGTAACACACGATCAGATTGAAGCAATGACCATGTCTGACAAAATCGTTGTTATGAAAGATGGAAAGATCCAGCAGATTGGTTCACCAATGTATCTTTACAACCACCCAATCAACAAATTCGTTGCAGGCTTCATCGGTTCACCGCCAATGAACTTCCTGACCGTTAAAATTGTTGAAAAAGGCGGCAAACTTGTTGCTGATGAAGGAACTTTCGAAATCACTCCTTCTGAAGAACAGGCTAAAGCACTGAAGAACTACATCGGTAAAGAAGTATACTTCGGTATCCGTCCGGAAGACATGACTTATGCAGCTACTCCAGCAGCAGTAAATAACATGCAGATGAAAATCTCTGTTATTGAACCACTGGGTGCAGAAACCAACGTTTTCCTCAATTCTAAAACCCAGCAGATTACCGTACGTACTGCTCCAGACATTCAGTTCCAGCTTGGCGAAACCGCTAACTTCGTTCCTAACATGGACAAAGCTAAGTTCTTCGACAAAGAAACTGAACAGACTATCTGTGAAGAAGTTAAATGCGAATGGTAATCGTTGTCTAACGGTTAACTAACTTAGAGAAAAGCCCGCCAGGTCTTGCAAAAGAAACCGGCGGGCTTTTTGTTTACTGACAGGTAATTGACTCCACATACAGGGAGTCACCTGATTACACTTCCTGATACGTTACACTTAATTCCGGAATGTTGATGTTGCCGGCTTTTACCGTAAGGACGCTGTTCAGCTCAACTGCACTGGTAGGAGTCAGCAGGGTTTCCTGGGCAATGGACGGAATCAGACAGTATGCCTGCTTTCCGCGCAGTTCTACGACAACGGCTTCGCCGGTCCATTCCGGGTGCTGCTTCAGGTATACCAGCGTCCAGTGCAGGTCACTTTCGCGGCTGGCCCGGTTGGTGGCACCGGCAGCGGCATCTCCGGCAGAAATACGCTCCAGCATTTCGTCTTTGTTCAAAAGTTCACGTCCGTCAATAAAGGCCCGCAACTGCTGGTGGCTGATCAGGTCACTGTAGCGGCGGAGAGGGCTGGTTACCTGGCTGTACATGCCCAGTCCTAGACCGGCGTGTGAGCTGGGAGTAACCCCGACACTGCGGCTTCTCATGCAGCGTCTCAGGCGGTACTGACCTGCAAGACCTTCCGGAATATCTTTTGGAATATCCGGGGCTTCCTGGCTTACAAAGGGGAATGAAATCTGGTTCTTGAAGGCAAAACGGGCAGCGCCTTCACCGGCTAAGAGCATGAACTCCCGTACCACGTCTGATGACTGGTACCGTGGAGAAGGGCCGATTTCAACCGTGGCATTTCCTTCTGCGTCTTTCTGTACCGTAATGTGGGCTTCCGGCAGTTCAATGAACACACCGCCCAGATCGCGCCGCCGCTGTTCATTCCGGCGTGCTGCCTCATACAGGGGAGCCAGTGCCTTACCGGTTTCACTTCCGGCTGCATATTCTGCGTCTGCGCCTTCGTAACTTAACCGCTCAACGTGTACTTTTGTCTTCAGGACGGCAACATCTTCAATGGTTCCGTCATCAGCAATCTGCAGGCGGAAACTTAACGCGTTACTCTTTTTGCCCGTAGCAGTTCCGTTTTCGTCATATTCACAGAGCCCCAGGGCATAGTCTGCAAGACAGCCTTCTGACAGCATACGGGCAGCGCCTTCCGGAATGTACAGGGTACTTCCCCGGTTACGGGCTGTTACGTCAATGCTGCAGCCGGGGGTAACGGTTGATGCCGGGTCTGCAATATGTACCCAGTAATAGGTGCCGTCATAGGCAATAGCGTCATCGGGGTCGGTACTCCAGGGGGAGTCAATGGCCCATGCGGTGTGGTCTACTATGGTGCGCTTTTCTTCCGGCGGGCTTGCCAGTGCTTCCGTTGCGCTCTGCATGCTCAGTCCGTGGCGGGCCGGATGGGGATTTTTCGTCATGGGCCAGATACCGGTATCCAGCAGCAGCTGATGGGCTTTTTCCGGAGTTTCCTTAAAGCCTGCTTCCTTCATCACCTTTGATTTATCGGTGCTGCCAAGAGCCAGTGCTTCTACTTCCTGCATGAATTTGGCGTCTCCGGGAAGATCCAGCGTCCTGGCCTTCAGCCGGCTGATAAAGGCTCCACGGATTTCTGCTTCATGTTCTTTTTCGTATGCCTTTGCGTTCAGTTCATCAATTTCAGCCTGAGTCCGCAGGGTAAATGATGGAAAAGTTCCTGCAAAATGCACGTCTGTGGTCAGGGCTTTATAAATGGCAAAACAGTCGTTTCCGTTGCCGTCAAGACTGGCGTAATCCAGAATATCGCTGTAGTCATAGGTATCGCCTGCTGTTTCCTCATCGCTGGAAAGCAGTTCCCAGGCTTCCGTCAGTGAAGCAGTAATGGCAGGAACATCGCCGTCTGCGGCCTTCAGAACCGGTTCAAGGGAGGTAAAGGGCCCTGCAGCCAGGAGGACAACATCCTTGTCCCGGACCTTCTGGGTGCCGTATTGGGCTGCTTTTCCGGTGGGCGTTGCAGGGGCAGTGCAGAAGGTAATGGTGTACTTATCACCTGATTCAGTAATAAGGGCCGGCTGGTTTTTATAGAGTACGATGTTTCCTTTAGTAAGCATGGCAAAAATATATCCGTAACAGTCAGAAAAATCAATTTTTTATAGGAAATAAATGTTGTACACCGGGGGTGTTTGTGTTATATTCGGACTAATCGTTGCGAACTCACCGCCGGGGGCGAGGTTCAAAAACTGTGGATAAAACCAAGCGAGGCTAACTCAATAACAAATTCAAAGAGAAATCTTCTACCAACGGAATAGAAATGTTCTTGAACAGAGGTGTGTAGGAGGCAATTATGATCGTAATGAAATTCGGTGGCTCATCAGTAGCTAATGCAGAGCGTATCCGTCATGTTACATCAATCATCAAGGCTTATGCCGAAAAGAAACCTATTGTTGTATTAAGTGCAATGGGTGATACCACTGACCACCTGCTGGAAGCTGCAGAGTTAGCAGTTACCGGTGTAGTTGATATCTCAAGGATTGAGACCTTACATTACCAGACCATGACAGAACTGGGAGTATATTCTCCTGCTGTTGAAGCTCTGCTGGAAGAACTGAATACCCTGCTTACCGGTATCAGCATGCTGAAAGAGCTGACCAAACGCACCCGCGACTATCTGGTTTCTTTTGGTGAACGCCTTTCCGTACGTATTGCCGCCGCTTATCTTGATAAAGAAGGTATTCCAGCCCTGTTCTATGATGCCTGGGATGCCGGTATTTTCTCTGATTCAAACTTTATGTCTGCTGAGCTTTTGGACAGTGTATGGCAGACCATTCCTGAAAAACTGGGTGCCTACAATTCCGGCGACCAGAAAGAAATTCCGATTGTAACCGGGTTCATTGCAAAAGATCCCAACGGCTACATCACTACTCTTGGCCGCGGTGGTTCTGACCTGACCGCTACCATGATCGGTGCAGCTCTGGGTGCAGATGAAGTACAGACCTGGAAAGACGTTAACGGTATCCTGACCACTGATCCACGCATCGTAAAGGAAGCCCGTCCGGTTCCTGTGGTTACCTATGAAGAAGCTTCAGAACTGGCATATTTTGGTTCCCAGGTTCTGCATCCCCGTGCCATGGTTCCCTGTGCAAAAACCGGAACACCGGTCCGCGTAAAGAACAGCTACAACATTGACCATCCCGGTACCCAGATTGTTGCAGAACACGAAGAAACACCGATTCCCGTACGCGCCATTACCTGTGTAAAACACGTTACCGTCATTGACATTGTATCTACCCGCATGCTGGGTGCTACCGGCTTCCTGGCCCACATCTTCAACCAGTTCCTCAAATGGGACATCAGTGTTGACGTTGTTTCTACCAGCGAAGTATCTGTTTCACTGACCGTAAATACTGATAAAAACCTGGACGGCATCATTGCTGACCTGGAAAAGGTTGCTGATGTTTCTACCAAACGCGGTAACGCCATTGTTACCATCATCTGTGATGTAGCCCGCTCAAGCAAGATTCTGGCTGCTTCCTTTGCTGCCCTTGCTAAAGAGGACCTGAACGTACAGATGATCAGCCAGGGTGCATCTAAAGTAAATGTAAGCTTTATCTGTGAGGACAGCGAAGTTAACCGCGCCGTACAGGTTCTGCATACTGCACTGTTTGGTGAAAAAGAAGGCGACGAAATCCGCTGAACTATAGAGGACTGATATGAAAATTGCACTTGTTGGATACGGAAAGATGGGCCATATGATTGAGTCCATTGCAAAAAAACGGGGAAACGACGTTGTTCTTACCGTTGACCCCTTTGCACCCGATGCAACCCTGAAGACATCAGACAGCGCAGAAATTGCCGCTGCCGTAAAGGCCAGTGGGGCAGAAGGTGTTATTGAGTTTACCCATCCAACCAGTGTTATGGGAAATATCTCTGCCCTGGTGCCTGCTGGCGTACCGGTAGTTGTGGGAACCACCGGCTGGCTGGGACAGCTGGACAAGGTTGGTTCCCTGGTAAAAGAGCACAATAATGCCCTGTTCTATGCCGCAAACTTCTCTGTCGGCGTAAACCTGTTCTACAAAGTAGTTGCAGAAGCTGCAAAACTGATTGGCGAATATGATGAATACGATGTAGCCACCTGGGAAGCCCACCACAATCAGAAAGCAGACAGCCCTTCCGGAACGGCCCTGGAAATTGCCCGGCAGATTCTGGACAACATGCCGTCCAAAACCGAAATGGTAACTGATGCTTTCTATCAGAAACCACAGCCACACCAGCTGCACGTTTCAAGTACCCGTGTTGGTTCTGTCCCCGGTACCCACACCGTATTCTTTGATTCACCGGCAGATACCATTGAACTGACCCATACAGCCAGAAGTCGCGAAGGCTTTGCTCTGGGTGCCGTTCGTGCCTGTGAATGGCTGGCCGCCGGAATTGCTGGTGGCTCCATTGCCAAAGGCAATCTGTATACCATGACTGACCTGATTAAATAACACCTGATATAGGAACCCCTATGACTGATATTATTTCACGCGTATTCCTCAAGAAAGGGGAAGAAAAAGAAATCCGCCAGGGGTTCCCCTGGGTATTTGACAATGAAATTGAAACCGTCCGCCACGAAAGTATTCTTCCCGGCGGACAGCATTCTTCCGTACCGGCAAAACTCTCAGATTCCACTGTTCCTGATGGCAGCCCGGTAGAAGTAATGACCCAGAGCGGTATGTATCTGGGAACCGGTATCATCAACAAAAAATCCAAAATTACCGTACGCCTCTTAAGCCGTGAGCGGGGCGTTACCTTTGATTATGCCTTTTTCCGCCAGCGTGTAGAGGATGCCCTTGCTATCCGCTATGCCTACTACAAAAAAGCCGACAGCTGCCGCCTGATTTTTGACGAAGCAGACTTCCTGCCGGGATTGACTGTAGACCGGTATGTGGACCTGGAAGGCCGGGTATATCTGGTCATGCAGTTCCATGCTCTGGCAACCTGGCAGTACAAAGACCTGATTATTGAAGTCCTGAAAGATACCTGCAAACCCTACGGTATGTACGAAAACTCAGACCTGGGTATCCGTGAAAAAGAAGGCCTTTCTGATACCAACGGATGGATCGGCCCGGAACGGGAACCGGTGGTAACCATCAGGGAAAACGGTGTTCTTTTGAACGTTGATATTGCCGGCGGACAGAAAACCGGTTACTTCCTTGACCAGAAATTCAACCGTGAACGGGCCGCCATGTTTGCCAAAGGCAAAAAAGTACTTGATACCTTTACCCACACCGGTGCCTTTGCCCTGAACTGTGCCCTGGCCGGCGCCACAGACGTTACTGCCGTTGATATTTCGCCAGATGCCATTGAAACCGTAAACAGCAACATCAAGCTGAACGGTAAAGAAAACGTAATGAAGGCAGTTTGTGCCGATGTATTTGATGTACTCCGTGAGTACGACCGGAATGGCGAACAGTTTGATATGATCGTTCTTGATCCTCCGGCATTTACCAAAAGTGCAAAGGCTGTTCAGAAGGCCTATGGCGGATACAAGGAAATCAATCTTCGTGCCATGAAGATCATCAAATCGGGCGGAATCCTCGTAACCTGTTCCTGCAGCCACTTCTTTGATGAAAACACCTTCTACGCCATGATCATGCACGCCGCCCAGGACGCTCACCGCACCGTTCAGATTCTGGAAAAACGCGGTGCAGGACCTGACCATCCGGTTCTTGCCGGCTATCCCAAGTCTGAATACCTGAAGTGTGCCATCCTCCGGGTACTGTAATGTTTACTGATACGTATAACTGCATTGTTGTCCTCGGTCCTACCGCAGTAGGCAAAACCGCCGTGGCTGTCCAGCTGGCTGACCGGCTGAAGGGTGAAGTAATCTCTGCTGACAGCCGCCAGGTGTATAAAGGCCTTGATATCGGCAGCGGCAAAGACCTGTGCGAGTTTACCCTGCCGGCAGAGCCTGACAGCGGAAAACCGGAACGGACCATTCCCAGCCATCTGCTGGATGTTACTGACCTGAGTGAAGAATTCAGCGTGTTCAACTGGCAGCAGCAGGTGTACCAGGTATTCCCGGAAATTATTGAGCGCGGTCATCTGCCGGTTATCTGCGGCGGTACCGGTATGTACCTGGACAGTTTTGTGCGGGGCTATCAGCTTCTTTCAGTTCCCACCAATGTTCCGCTCCGAAACAGCCTGAACGGAAAATCTGATGAAGAACTGATTCAGATTCTTTCTGACCTGAAAGGCGGTAACCTGCATAACCATACTGATACTGATGAACGCCACCGACTGATCCGCGCCATTGAAATTGAAACCTATCAGAAAGAGCATACCGATGATGTAACTGTCATCGAAATGCCACGGCCTGATATCCGTCCTTTCATCATCGGAACCACTTTTCCCCGTGACCTGCTTCGTGCCGGCATTGAGCGCCGCCTGAAGGCCCGTTTTGCAGAAGGCATGATTGATGAAGTAAAAGGGTTGCACGATGCCGGGTTCAGCTGGGAACGGATGGAACGGCTGGGATTGGAATACCGGTTTATTTCTGAATATCTTGAAGGAAAAATTCCGACGTACGAAGAGCTGTACCGTCAGCTGAACATTGCCATCGGACAGTTTGCCAAACGGCAGGAAACCTGGTACCGCAGAATGGAAAAGATGGGCGTAAAAATACACTGGCTGCCCTGTGATGGGAGCAGCCAGCAGTGTAGTGTAGAATGGCGGACCGCTCAGGCCCTGGCCATGATAAATGCTCTGTAAAAAACGTTTGATTATGCTGTAACAGCCAGGTCACCAACGCCAATTTTGGTCAGGTAACCGGTGCGTACGCAGCTTTCAAAAAGGGCTTTGCTCATAAAATCGGTGGTTACGTCTTCGTAGCCGTCCATGTCACGAACGATACGTACTACGTATCCATCATCCATTTCTTTTACGATAGTCATATAATCCTTGTTGTCGTTGTGTCCCTTTAATGCGTAGCTTTCCATACAAAACCTCCATGTATTGAGTTACAGTTATCTTTTCGGACTTTGAAAACGCACCTTTAGCATTTTTTGTAAATAACAGGAAAAATCGCCTTTTCTGCAAAAAAAACACTTTTTTCTTCTTATTCCTGTTAACTTTTATTTCCGGATTCCGATAGACAAATGAGGAAAACTCAAGGAATCGGAACTATGAATACACATGACACTTTGAATGACATTCTTACCAAAGAAAGCGTTCTTCTTGATGCTATCATTTCAGTACAGAAAGAAATCCGCCGTGATGTAACTGCACGTGACTGGATCAGCCTTGAAAACCACATTGAACTGCTGGGTACCTTGTCATCTGATTTTCAGATGTTTGAAGAAAAACGGAACAAGACTGTTGAATACGGTCTGAAAAAAGAAAAGACTGATTATCTTGCCGGCAACCAGCTGTACCATGAAGTACATCAGAAACTGGTAAAGAGCAAGGTAGAAAACGATGCACTCAATACCTACATCGTGGTAACCCAGAACTTCCTTCAGGGTGTTTATGACACCGTCATTCCACAGCGCCGCAATACCCTGTATTCACCAAGCGGCCTTGTCCGGTCACAGCCGGAATCAATGTTCCTTAATACTCTTTCGTAAATAAGACAGGAGACAGCTATGTCAGGTTCATTTGCAGGAATTGAAATGGGAAAACGGGCACTGATGGCCCAGAGTACCGCTATCCAGACTGCCGGTCACAATATCTCTAATGCAGATACCGAAGGCTTTTCACGCCAGCGGGTACAGCTGCGGCAGTTTGATCCCATCTACCGGCCTGACTTGTCCCGTGCACAGGTTCCCGGCCAGATCGGCCAGGGCGTAACCGCAGAAAGTATTTCACGTATCCGTGATGAAATGCTGGACAGCCGTATAGCAGCCCAGTCACATCAGGAATCATACTGGTCAACCCGTGAACAGTATTACCAGATGATTGAAAACGTGTACAACGAACCGGATGATATTTCTGTCCGCACAACCATGGATAAATTCTGGGAGTCATGGCAGGAACTTTCGCTGTATCCGGAAACCAAAGCTGCCCGCCAGGCTGTCGTAACCCGCGGTGAAAGCTTTGCAGAGTCAGTGCAGACACGCTACAAGGCCTTTGAAGCCATCGGTACCCAGCTGAACAGCGATATTGAATCTACCGTAAAACAGATTAACGACTACGCCGAACGCATTGCAAAAATCAACCTGGACATTGTCCGTTCAGAAGCCATGGGCGATAACCCCAATGATCTGTATGACCAGCGTGACCTGATGGTTGATAAACTGGCAAAACTTGCCAATATTACCACGGACCGCCGTGATGCCAATGAATTCATGGTTCATATTGACGGCCATGTGCTGGTGCAGGGTGGCATTGCCCGTGGTTTTGACGTAGAACCCATGCTTGATAACCACGGCTATACCAAAGTGGTATGGTCTGATACCAATGAAACTGCACAGGTTTCCGGCGGAACTCTTGGAGCCCTCATCGAACTGCGTGATGTTGACCTGCGGAATGAAATGCAGCAGTTGAATTCCATGGTCATGAACTTTACCGATCTGGTAAACGATGTCCACCGGAATGCCTATGGTGCCAACAGCGTTACCGGCCTTGATTTCTTTGTGGAACAGTCCTTTGTAAACAATGCCGTCGGTAACTTTGACCGGAATGGCGACGGTACAGCAGATACCAGCTATATCTTCCGGTTTACCGGTACCAATACCCTTGACCTGCAGCAGCAGACCGGTCTTACCGGAACCATTACCATTGCCGGCAAAACCGATAACATCAGTATTACCTACCGGCCTACTGACACCGTAGAAACCATCATCAACCGCATCAATGATGCTGACGGTGAAGTAAAGGCCTATCTGGACCGCAATAACCATCTGGTTCTGAAAGGTACTCCCAGTGCCGATGAATCAAATCCGGATTTTGTCATCCGTCATGTAGAAGACTCAGGATTTTTCCTGACCGGATATGCCGGAATCCTGTCTGCCAGCGGTGAAGACGGTGCCTATGACTTTAACCGTGCCGATGCTGTAGCAAGTCTTGCTACTGATGACTTTACCGTAAGCCCGGTGGCTAATCCGGCCGGCTATCTGGAAGTTAATCCTGCCATCCGTTCAGATGTCCTTTCTGTTGCAGCAGCATTCAGAAATCTGGATGGAACCGTAGAACTGGGTGACAGTTCTGCTGCCCAGGAAATTGCCAGCCTGCGCAATTCAAAAGTAATGATTGGCGGGGCTACTACCTTTGACGACTGGTTTGCAGACAGCGTTACCCAGGTAGGACTGAAGGGTGAGCAGGCCCAGTTGAATTATGAAACACAGGTTGCCCTGATGAACGATCTCCGTACCATGCGGGAATCAATCAGTGGCGTAAATGTAGATGAAGAACTTGCTGACATCATTAAATTCCAGCATGGATACAATGCAGCAGCAAAAATCGTTTCTGTTATGGACGAACTGCTGAAGACCGTTCTTGATCTTCACAGTTAATCAGACAGGAGGTAAATGACCATGACCCGTATCAGTTCAAATATGAATAATGCTGATATCCAGCAGAACCTGAGATTGCAGGAATCAAGGCTGAACAAGGCTAATAACGCCATGGGAAACCAGACCCGTATCCAGAGTCTGCGTGATGATCCTATTGCAGCAGGACATCTGGTGCGCTATCAGAGTTTTGAAACCCGCACTGAACAGTTTGAAAAAAACGCTCAGATTCTCTCAGACCGCATTTCCGTACAGGAAGGGTACATCCATCAGACCGTTGATATCATGCAGCGGGTACGGGAACTGGCTGTGCAGGGGGCCAACGGTATTTACAGTAAGGATGACATGCAGAATATGGCGGTAGAAGTTGACCAGCTGCTGCAGGAACTGGTACAGAATGCCAATGCGGTCAGTGCAGACGGCAGTCCGCTTTTTGCCGGCATCAGTACCAACCGTACGCCCTTTGAAATCCAGATGGGGCCCGTTGCCGGTGCTGACGGTGCAATGATAACCGGTGTCCTGTACAACGGTTCCATTGGTACCAATACTACAGAAGTTGACGAAAATTCATATATGGCCATGAATGCAGCCGGAAACCGGGTATTCTGGGCAGAAAACCAGCAGCTGTACGGACTCCGGGATGCCGGTGCCTATACCGTAACCGAAGAATCGACCATCAGCATTGATGGTACTGATATTGCCGTACATGCGGGCGATAACGTATACGCCATCATTGCAAAAATCAATGATTCAGGTGCTGCCGTAAAGGCAAGCCTAGACCCGGTAACCAACGGCCTGAACCTGATGACCACCGATGCCCATCAGTTGTGGCTGGAAGATTCCCACGGAAAAGTGCTCTATGACCTGGGCCTGATAAAGGACAGTTCACAGCGTCCGCCATACAATCTGGCTGCCAGCACCCGTCTTTCAGGCGGCAGTCTGTTTGATACGGTCATTGCCTTCCGTGATGCCCTGATCCGCGGCGATACGGAAAGTGTCGGTGGACGGGTACTGGGTGGACTTGATGCTGCCCTTGATAACCTTGAAACCCGCCTGTCAGAAAATGGTTCCATGTACGAACGTGCCCAGGCAAATATTGCCCGTGCCCAGAAAAACCAGCTTGATGTTACCGCCATGATCAGCCGGGAAGGGGATCTTGATTTTACCACGGCCATAACCGATATGAAGATGATGGAATATGTCCAGCAGGCAACACTGGCTACTGCCGGCAAACTGTACAGCAACTCGCTCCTTAATTACATGAGGTAATGAACATGCAGAAAATTACTATCCCTCAGGGATTATTCGGATTTGAAGACAGAAAAAACTATACTTTGTCAGAAAGTGACTATGACCCCTTCATGTGGCTCCAGTCAGATGAAGAAAAGGCTCTGGCATTTCTGGTGGTAGATCCTTTTGTGTTCCGCCCGGACTACGAAATTGATGTTGATGACTCATCTCTGGCAGACATCGGAATTTCAGATCCTTCTGATGTTATCGTAATGGTCATCGTTACCATTCCCGGTAATGGTCAGCCCATTACGGCCAACCTGCAGGGACCGCTGGTAATCAACAAAAAGAACGGCAAGGCAAAACAGATTGTTCTTGCAGACCAGAAGTGGTGTACCAAACACGATATTCTTGCTGAATCAAAGCAGATGGAGAAGGTATGCTGATCCTCTCCCGCAAAACCAATGAAAAAATCTGTATTGGCGAAAACATTACCCTGACCATCATTGAAGTAAAGGGTGACCAGGTAAAGATTGGTGTTGAAGCCCCCAAAGACGTAAAAGTATTCCGGCACGAAGTATTTACTGCCATCCAGGCAGAAAACCGTGCTGCCGCTGCAACGGCATCCAAACCGCAGAATCTGTCACAGCTGGCAAAACTCATCAAAAAGCAGTAATCTGGTGTCATCCCGAACCCGTTTCGGGATCCAGAACTCTTCTCCTATTGACTAATCCCTAGTATTTTCATATTATTCTTGTTACTTATGTATAAGTGGTTTTGGTGAATCCCCGTTTACCCAAATCCTATGAGTGTGCAAGAAATTGTCCCGTTTTGACGCGCATTCGGCATATATTATTTTTAGAGGTGTATAAATGTACGCACTGATCGAATATAAGGGCAAACAGTACAAAGCTGAAAAAGATGCTCTTATTCAGGTAGACAAAATTGATGCAGAAAAAGGCGCAACCGTTGAAATCGAAACTGTTCTGCTGGTAAGCGATGGCGACAAAGTTACCGTAGGTACTCCTTACGTAGCTGGTGCTAAAGTTACTGCTGTTGTTGAAGATACCTTCAAAGACGACAAAGTAATCGTTTACAAGTACAAGAGCAAGAAAGATTATCACCGCACCATCGGTCACCGCCAGCAGTACACCAACATCCGCATTAGCGCAATCAACGCATAATCGGGTTCCGGTACTGTAACAACATAAAGAGTCTTCTGTGCTTCAGGTTGACATAATCCGTGATTCCCACGGTCGCTTGATTGCCTGTTCAGCAGAGGGCCACGCCAGGTTTGCCCGGAGAGGTTCTGACATTGTATGTGCAGCAGTTACATCTGCCATACGGACGGTACAGAGCCTGCTTGTCGAAGATCTGTGTGTCACTATTGAAACTAATTGTCCTGATCGCGGAGTACTCGCATTCCGGATTAAGACTTATGAGGAAACAGAGTCCTGTTTTCTGGAACATTTAGGAGTGTTTCTGATCCGCAGCATTCAGCTGATAGAGCAGGAATACCCCGAAAATGTGAAACTGCGGGTACTAACTGAATCTTAACAGGGAGGTCTACTATGGCTCGTAAAAGAGGTGGTAGCGGTGCTAAAAACGGCCGCGACTCAAATCCTAAATACTTGGGTGTAAAAGTATACGCTGGTGAAGTTGTTCCAGCTGGCTCAATTCTTGTACGCCAGAGAGGTACCAAAATTCACCCCGGTGTAAACGTACAGAAAGGTAAAGATGATACCCTTTTTGCTACTGCAACCGGTAAAGTTGTGTACCACGAACGCATGGGCAGAAAACTTGCTTCAGTTGAACCAATCGAAGCATAAGTTGATTAACGAAGGTTAATTGCCTGATGTAAAAAACCCAAGGCCAGCAGTTCAGCTACCTTGGGCTTTTTTTTTAAGCCGGTAACCTATGTCCGGCTTTTGGGAAGGATTTTTATATGATTCAATTTGCAGATGAAGCAACCATTGAAGTTTCATCAGGAAAAGGCGGAAACGGTTGTATCGCCTTCAGACGCGAAAAATACATCCCTAACGGGGGACCAAACGGTGGTGACGGCGGCCGTGGCGGCGACGTTATCTTTACCGTAAAGCACAATCTGCGTACCCTTTCTCATCTTCGCTACAAGCAGCATTTTAAGGCCCGTAACGGCGGCGACGGTTCAGGAAACAACCGGTTTGGAAAAGACGGCGAAGATGTCATTATCCCACTGCCACCGGGAACTACCGTCCGTGATGCGGAAACCGGTGAGTTACTTTTTGAATTTACGACAGAAGCAGAAAATGAGTCTGTTACCCTGCTGACCGGTGGAAAAGGCGGCTGGGGCAACATGCACTTTAAAAGCTCTACCAACCAGGCTCCCCGCTATGCCCACGATGGTAAACCAGGGGAAACCAGAACCCTCAGGGTAGAACTTTCCATTATGGCAGATATTGGTCTGGTAGGATTCCCTAACGCCGGTAAATCGTCATTACTGGACTATTTTACCAATGCACGGCCGAAAATTGCTCCTTATCCGTTTACTACCAAGATTCCTAACCTTGGGGTTCTCCGGGTAGATGACCAGCAGGATATCATCATTGCCGATATTCCCGGTATCATTGAAGGTGCTTCTGACGGTGCCGGTCTTGGTATCCGCTTCCTGAAGCATATTTCACGTACCCAGGGACTTATCTACATTGTAGACGCCAGTGACCCCAATGCACTGACAGCCTTTGATACCCTGCAGAAAGAGCTTGAAAACTTTTCAGAAGAACTGGCACAGAAACCAAAGATTCTTCTGGTAAACAAAATTGATGTTGATGATGCTGCAGCAGTAGCCGCAGAAATTGCAGCAAAATATAAGGACGTAAAGGTTATTCCCATGTCCGTACTGACACGGGAAGGACTTCCACGGGTAAAGGATGAAATCATTGCCCTGGCTGCCCAGACCGGCAGTACTGCTGCAGCTGCAGAACCTGCAGGACCTGCCTATGCCGGCAGCGGTAACATTGCCGATGGTTCCAACGGTACCGGACGTCCGATTGTTGCTAAGACAAAGAGCAGCTTTATGGCAGAACGTGCTTATTGCAGCGATGACGATACCCAGTATCCGGGAAGTCAGGTATCTGACGGAGCCGGTCTGGAGAACCTGTGAAAATAGCCCTCTTTGGCGGCAGTTTCAACCCGGTGCATAACGGTCATGTGGCCTTAGGTAAAACCGTGGTTGATCAGCTGGGGTATGACCGGGTGGTGTACATTCCGGCCTACCAGAATCCCTTTAAGAGTGAACCGGCCGGTGCAACTGATGCGGACCGGCTTGCCATGCTGCATGCTGCCCTTGACGGGTACCACTGGGCAGACGTTGAGCCCTGTGAAATTGAACGGGGTGGGGTAAGCTACACCTATGACACGGTCGTTTCCCTTCTGGAGCGGTACCGGCGCCAGGGACTGCTTGCTCCCGGAGAAAAACCGGCACTGCTGGTAGGCAGCGATATTTCTGCCCGCTTTAGTGAATGGTACCGGGTACAGGAACTGGTGCAGCTGGTAGACCTGCTGGTGGCCCGCCGTCCCTGTGAAGAAGCTGACGATGCAGGAGTTGCCCTTCAGTTTCCTTTTGCCCATACACCGGTTGTAAACCAGCTGTATGATGCTTCCTCGTCAGCAGTGCGTGCTCTGTGCGCACAGGGAAAGGATTTTTCCTCACTTGTACCCACGGCAGTTTACGGGTATATTTTAGAGAGAGGTTTATATGGCCAAAAGCATTGAAGAACTGATTAAAGATCTGGATAAGGACCTGCAGAAACTGGTAAAGCCCAGCCGTTACGAACACAGTGTGCGCGTTGCAGAAACAGCCCAGAGATTGTGTGAACAGTATGATATTGAAGGCCTGACCGGTTACCTGGCAGGAATTGCCCATGATATCTGCAAAGGTATGGATAACAGGAAACTGCTTTCTCTGGCAAAAGAAGACGGAGAACCTATCACTCAGGTAGAAGAAGATAAACCGGCACTGCTCCACGGCAGGGCTGCAGCCATGTATATACAGTCTGAATACGGTATAACTGATCCTGCCGTAATTGAAGCAGTCCGCTATCATACCTTCGGCTGCCCGGGTATGAGTGACCTGGCTAAGATTATTTACATTGCAGATAAAATTGAACCGGGACGTCCTCAGGTAGACAGCGACTGGCTTGACCACCATGCAGAAGATGCCCTTGATGACCTGGTTATCCTGGTACTGCAGGAAAACATCCAGTACCTGAACGAAATGGGATATGCCATTTCTCCGCTGACAGAAAACTTCCTGTACTCCCTGGTGAAAAACAGAGGCTAAGGTGCCCAAAAGAACGTTCTTAAAAAGTTATATGTTCCTCGTCGTTATTGTCCTGGTACTTATCGGGGCTATTGTATATCTGGCTCTGTCCCTGCAGACTGACCCGGTAGCAGAAGCCCTTGAAAACGACGAAGTTATCAAGATTCTCTTTGTACTTCATGACGGGCCTCAGATTATCTGGAGCGACCTGCTGATTTACTATCCGGTAACCCACGGTGGTGCAATTTTTGACATTCCCCGGAATACCGGTGCCATCTACCGTGTCCTGAAGAGTTCCAGCGGACAGAACGGCCGTACCGATGGTATCGAGATGGTATACACCGAACTGGGAATCAAAGCCTTTACGGCAGAAATTGAAAAACTGACGGGTACGGATATTCCCTTTACGGTTGAAATATCCCTGGATAATTTCTCCCAGCTGACAGACATGATGGGCGGACTCCGTATCTTTATTCCCGCTCCCGTTGAATACCGTGACGAAAACGTCCAGTATCTGCTGCCATCCGGTGCCATTAATCTTGATGGCGACAAGATCCGTACCTATCTGGAATACCAGCTGCCGGACGAAAGCCAGAGTGATATTCAGGACAGAAAGCAGAATACTGCTGTTGCCATGCTTTCAGCATTCAACAAAAACAAAAACACTGTTTTTACTTCAAAAGTATTCAACCGGTATGCAAAACTGTTTGAAGCAAACGTAGATGCAGACGGACTGTTCCAGCTGCTGCAGCAGGTAGCAGAAATTGATGCAGACCGCCTGTCACCGCAGACCGTAACCGGTTCACTGAGAAATGTTGACGGCAAATCCCTGCTGTTCCCCTATTATGACGGACAGCTGATCAAGGATGTTGTCAAACAGACGACCAGTGCACTGGTTTCTACTGATGGTATTATTGCAAGCCGTGTATACGTGCTTGAAATTCAAAATGGAACCAGGACTCAGGGACTTGCCCGTAACACCGCAGCTCTGCTCCAAAGCGCTGGATACGAAGTTCTGAGTATGGTAAACGCTGACTCTGATGATGTGGCAGAAACCTATATCATTGACCACATCGGTAACGAAACCGTTGCCCAGGGTCTGGCTGATTTCATCCGGTGTAAGGTTATCCAGACTGCAGAGATTCAGTCAGATGAAACTCTTGAAGCAGATACACTGGTAGACTTTACAATTGTCTTAGGAAAAGATTTCGACGGAAGGTATGTTCGATGAAAGACTTAAAGGAAAAAGCACTTGAAATTGCTCAGCTGCTGGAAGATTACAAAGCAGCTGACGTTGTTGTTATTGATGTTTCAAAACTGAACAGCTGGACTGATTACTTTGTTATTGCAACAATCAACAGTTCTGCACAGCTGGGAGGTCTCCAGAAGTACATCAAGGATTACGTAAAGGAAAATGACCTGCAGATTCATGTCCCCAACAAGAAAACTCCTGATGGAGATGACTGGTCGCTGGTAGATATCGGTCCTATCGTGGTTCACCTGATGAGCCAGGAAGCCCGGGATTTCTACGACCTGGAAAAACTGTGGCACGCAGGAGAAAAACTCCGCTGAAAAGACGGCTGCCGTGCTCCGGCAGCGTGCGCATAAAAAAAGGCTGCGTAACACTACCTCTTTGTGTTACGCAGCCTTTTTTCTTCTCAGAACACTACTGATTAAAAGTCGTCGTCAATGCCGAATCCGCTGGCATCTTCGTATCCAAAACCGGCATCTTCCCAGTCTTCTTCGTCTTCGTAATCATCATCGTCGTAATCATCGAACAGGTCATCTTCGCTGTCAAATTCATCGTACGATTCTTCGTCATCTTCGAAGTCATCCTCATAATCGTCATCGGTCAGATCATCATAGTCGTCATCATAGGCCAGTTCAGCGCTGAAATTTCCAACTTCTGATTCAACCAAATCACTGTCATAGAACATGTAAAGCACCCCTCATCTCGAGCTCTTCTTTCAAATTAAAACATAGCTGATTGACTGTCAATTATGAAAACCTTGTTATGACCACATTTTCTGAAAAAAATACAGCTGCCTGAAAAGGGGCAGCTGTGGTGTTGCATACATTTACGGAAAACTGCAGATATTCACATATTTATGCAGAATTTGCGGTATTTCGCAGAGTTTTACAGTAATCCAAGCAGGTAATCAATCTGTTCGCGGGTGGTAGCCCAGCAGGTGGCAAAGCGGACAACGGTGTGGGTGTCATCGTATTTTTCCCAGAAGTTGAATCCTACTTTTGTCTTCAGTTCTTCCATGAAAGTGTTTTCAAGGATGACGAACTGCTGGTTTGTGGGGCTGTCCTTAAACAGACGGTAGCCTTTTGCCTTGAACTGTTCCTTCATGTACATGGCAAGGTCAATGGCGTTTTTGCTGATGTCCAGGTACAGGTTGTCAGTAAAGAGTACGTCAAACTGGATGGAGTTGAGGCGTCCTTTAGCCAACAGGGCACCGTGTTTCTTTACCAGGTTTACAAAGTGCTCAGGCATGTTGTGGTGGGTGTACACTACGGCTTCTCCGCAGAGGGCACCGACTTTGGTACCGCCGATATAGAACACGTCTGTGAGGGAAGCAATGTCAGCAAGGGTCACGTCAGTTCCCTGTGCCATCAGGCCGTAGCCCAGACGGGCACCGTCAAGGAACAGTGGAATGTGGTGTTTTTTACAGACGTTGGAAATATCAGTCAGTTCCTGTTTGGTGTACAGGGTACCGTATTCCGTTGGATGGGAAATATAGGCAGCTCCGGGGAACACCATGTGTTCATGGGCACTGTCGTTGTAAAAGTCGGTGATCATGGTATCAAGATCAGCAGCCTTCATTTTGCCTTCGTATCCGGGAACCGTCAGGACTTTATTGCCGGTATATTCAATGGCTCCGGCTTCGTGGCAGGCAACGTGTCCGGTTGTTGCGGCAACAACGCCTTCCCATGGTTTCAGAAGACCGTCGATGACAATCTGGTTGGTCTGGGTACCACCGGTCAGGAACCATACGTCTGCATCAGGACAGTTACAGGCAGCCTTGATTTTTTCGCGGGCTGAATAGGTAATAGGGTCTTCGCCGTATCCGGAATACTGTTCAAAGTTGGTTTCTGCCAGTTTTTCAAGAATTTTGGGATGGCAGCCCTGGGTATAATCACTTTCAAAGGTTAACATTGCTTTTTTACTCCTTGTATGCTTCATAGTACCCGTTGCAGGTCTGAAATTCAACCTTCAATGTGCTATGATGGGTATATCAGGAGATGAAAAAGTGATTACTTTATTGACGTTATTTATTGTAGGTGTGGTTATCGGCGTATGTGCACTGGTGTGCAAGCTGCTGTTTTCCATTCTGGGCGTTGTGCTGGCCATGGTTTTCAGTATTGTCGGACTGATTATCGGGGCTGTTGTCAGCGTCATCTATTTTGGTTACTGGGCAGCACCCATCATCATTGCGCTGCTGCTGATCCTGATTCTCAACCGGAAACGGGTAGAGTACCGGGATTAAAAAAAGGCTGTCCAAAAAAAATGGACAGCCTTTTTTTATACTGTAGGGAGTTACTGGTATTCGCCGCTTTCCAGCTGATCTTTTCCGCGCTGAATGTCTTCAGGTGAGGGCATCCAGGGATAGGCTGCATGCAGTGCCTGTACAATGGCGGGTGCTTCCTGTCCGTCAGCTGCCTGCTGCAGGTCCGTAATAAACTGCTGCAGGTCTATGTCCAGTTCTGTTTCTTTCGTGTCATCAGCGGTGATGCGGAAATTTTTCTTTACTTTTCCGACGGTAATGACTCCTGAATACCGGGTTACCGAAAGACTGCTGCTGTTGGTAAACTGCAGGATGTAAAAATCCGTCCGGTAATCGGCTGATTCATCGTCATATTCACGGATCTGTTCGTACTGCAGGTTTGAAATACCGAACACGTTTACGGTTTCAGGATTACGGATCCACAGCCACTGTCCGGGTGTCCAGGTGTGGATTGATTCATAGTTTTCCCGCATTTTTGAGGTAACAAACAGGGTTGAGATATAACTTGACCAGCCTTTTCCGGCCTTGTACCGTGCTGCATCCAGCAGGGAAGTATCAAGGGTATCGATACCTTTGTAGTACATGTAGATGACTTCATCACGGGTCAGTCCTGCCGTTGACGGGGCATCACGGTGGTCACGGATAATGGTGCCGGCTACGATGAGTATGGCAACCAGGGCTGCTGCACTGATTTTCAGGGCATTCTGGTATTTCCGCACAAAGCGGGTCCGTTTCAGTTTCCGTTTATATGCCTGCCACTGGGGTACGGTTTCCGGGTCGGTCAGCTGCCGGCCTGAAAACGGCTCCAGAAGGGGTAGTGGAACGGAATACGAGGTATTTACCGTTTCACGCTCAATAATTGCGTCAGCGACCGTATTTTTGGCTTTACGGGCCTTCTTTGATACGGCTCCCTGCTGGTCAATGTTGTGCTCAATGGCAAAAAGGACTTCTTTTTTCTGTCCGGCCAGACACAGGTGCAGCGGAATGTGGTTTTTATCCAGATAATCTTCTATGCGGAGGTCAGTATTCAGGTTTCCGTATGCCGGTGTACCGTACAGCACGGCAAAGGCACAGGCAGAAAGGGTAAAGCGCCAGGCGTCAATGCCTGCCAGCTTCTCATTTACCCATATACCTGCATAACGGGACCGGTCTGCTTCTCCACGGCTCTGTAATGCGCGGACAAACAGTTCTGACGGCAGAAAAAGCAGTGCGCCTTCGTTATCTCCGGTGCCGGTGAGGATTCCTGCAGGCCCGGAGAGGGGAAGCTCCCTTCCTGCTGCAAAAGCTGCTTCAACGGCAGCGTTCACCCGGTTCAGTGCCTCAACGGCTCTGGTAAATGCCGGTTCTGCGGCATCCGGTGCCATGGCGGCTTCAATCAGTGAGTACAGGGGAACGCCGTTCCACTTCTGGCCGGTGACGAAAACGGCTTCGTTTCTGCGGCCGGGGGGAATGGCGGTTTTTGTGTCATCCCAGGTCCACACGTCAAAGTTCCAGGTACCGTCAGTGCAGCGGGCAGTATAGCCGTTTTCCTTCAGGTACTGGGGCAGTTTTGACTGGGCAGCTTCACGGGGACTTAATCCCGTATCAAGGGCGATGCCGTTGTCATTCAGTGTCAGAAGTTCAGAGCAGTAGGTTTCCATCATCTTTTTCCACTTGGTGAGTACAGGTATTTGAAGTAGTCCATATCGGTGCTGAAGGTGGTGTCCATGTTACCCATGGTTTCCTTGTATGACTCAAGACTTGCCCAGAAGGTGTAGAAATCCGGGTCTGCTGAGTATGCTTCAGCATAAATGCGGGTAGCTTCTGCATCGGCGTTACCTTTGATTTCTTCTGCCTTGCGGTAGGCTTCTGATTCAATGGAGCGTTTTTCCTTTTCCAGCTGACCCATCAGTTCTGCCTTGCGGCCTTCACCTACAGAGCGGTATGCCTGGGCTACCTGGTTACGTTCCTTGATCATGCGGTTGTATACCGATTCAGTCATTTCATCAGAATATTTGATCTGGCGGGGCAGGATATCAATCAGCTCAATACCGTATTCGCTCATCATCTTGCTGGCATCAGCAGCCATTTCCAGTGACAGCTGGCGGCGGCCTTTGGTTACGGTTTCTGAAGTGGTTTTTGCATTTACCAGGGAGTCAATTTCTGCCGTGGTTTCGTCTTCAGTATTTGCAGAATCGTATACGGTGGCCGGCTTACTGTCGTTGATGATGTTGCTGGTGCGGACAACTTCGCTTAACCGGTTCTGGGTAATGATGGTGCGGGTAGATGAGTCAATGACGTCACTTAATCGGTTGTAGGCGTTATCCAGGGTTTTGAATGAGTTGTAGAACTGTACCGGATCACTGATGCGCCAGCGGGCGGTGGTATCTACAATGATGAACTGGTTTTCCTTGGTAGGAATGCGCTGGGCATCCCCGTCAAGGGAAAGGATCAGTTTGGGATATACGGTTACCACGTCAACAAAAGGCATCTTGAAGTGAAGCCCTGCTTCTGTGTGGGAACTGACGATTTTACCGAAGCGGGTTACGACGCTCTGGTATCCTTCATTTACGATATAGAAGGGGCCGGTAGAGAGGAAAAGGACGATGGCCAGTACGATAACGGTCAGGGTTACCCAGAGTTTGTTCTGTGTTTTCATCAGTTGGCTCCTTTCAGGTTCTTGATGGGCAGCATGTTGTCCAGATTTGAGTCAATGAGGGTGGTGTCATTGCCGGTGAATACTTCCTTCATGGTTTCCAGGTACAGGCGTTCGCGGGTGATGGCCGGAGCCTTTTTGTATTCCTGGTATACCGAGGTAAAGCGGGCAACGTCACCCTTTGCCTTGTTGACGCGTTCTACGGCGTAACCTTCGGCAACCTGCAGTTCCTGGTCAGCGCGGCCTTTTGCCAGCGGAATTTCCCGGTTGTAGGCTTCCTTACCTTCATTGATGTAGCGTTCCATATCCTGGCTTGCCTTGTTAACGTCTTCAAAGGCATCCTGAACGCCGGTGGGCGGAACGATGTTCTGCAGTTTTACACCGATAACGTTGATGCCCAGTCCCAGGGCCCTGAAGTTGTCATTCATGGTATCAAGGGCGCTGGTTTCAATGGCGGTACGTTCACTACCCATGACGTCAAGAATGGCGCGGTCACCGACCAGGGTGTTGACTACCGACTGTGAAATATCGCGGATGGTCTGCTTGCGTTCCTTTACGTTGAACAGCCAGGCTGCAGGATCAACAATGCGGTACTGGATGATCCATTCAACATCAACGATGTTCAGGTCGCCGGTCAGCATGGTAGATTCTTTGGTAATGCCGTTCTTGTACTGGTTTACGGCACCGGCCTTGATAGTCTGGAATCCGAACTGTTCAGTCTGGATTACTTTTACCGGAACTTTATAGTCGCGTTCAACTCCAAATGGAATCTTGAACTGCATACCGGATCCTACGGTCCGGTTGTATTTTCCAAAGCGGGTGATTACGGCCTGTTCGGTAGCATCTACAACAAAGAAACCGGTACTGATGACCATCAGTGCCAGTGCAGCAATTACAATACCGAATACCAGACCAGGGGTAACTTTAAACTTTTTGGGTTTGTTACCGGTGATGATTGTCTCGTCGTCCACGGGAACCTCCTGTTTCTTTAAAGGTACTCATTGCAGGGTAAAATTACAAGAAAAAACCGCAAAAACAGGAACTGCGTGTATACTGAGGGCATGAGCAGAAAAAAAGTACATGAAAAAATGAAGGGCTGGTTTTCCAGACTGGCGGTAAAACTGGTGGTCATCCTCTGTCTGGTGGCGTTTGCCGTTGGCGCCGGATACTATACCGTTAGGGCAGTGCGCCGGTATCTGCAGGAACAGCGGTATCAGGCAAAGTCTGCCATGGTAGAGCGTGAACTGGTACAGTGTGCCGAATTGTGTACCCTGAAAGGCAATTATGCCGATCTGGTGAATATCAAGAAACGTGCCTTCATGGGACTTGCCCGCAGTTACAGCATCGTAAAGTTCAAGGGGCAGCTCCGAGCCGGCATCAAGGATTTTTCCCAGATTCTGGTCACTATTTCTCCTGACGGAAATTCCGTTGTGGTTGCCCTGCCTTCCTGCGAACTGCTGAGTAACGAAATTACCGGCTTTGCCGTTTTTGATGATTTTCAGAATGTGTTTATTCCTATAGAAACCCAGGAAGTGCTGTCAGAGATTGAAAAGGCCCGCGATGAAGCTGGTCTTGATTTCATCCGGCAGGGATTCCTGCAGGAAGCCAATACCCACGCCGTTACGGTATTCCAGAGCTTTTTTGCTGCCATGGGATTCAGAAACGTATCGGTATACGTCAATTAAAGGTATCTTACTATGGGAAAGAACAACATATACAGTAAAACTCTGCAGGCCTGCTATCTGGGCTTTGTAACCCAGGCAATCTGTGCAAACTTTGCACCGCTCCTGTTCGTAACGTTTCACACCACCTACAGCATTTCCCTTGCCCGGCTGGCACTTATTTCAACGGTGTTCTTCTTTACCCAGCTGCTGGTGGACCTGGTGTGTGCAAAGATTGTTGATTACATCGGATACCGGACCTGCGTTGTTGCCGCGGAAGTAACTTCTGCACTGGGCCTTATGGGGCTGGGCTTTCTGCCGGAACTGACGGGGACTCCCTTTGCCGGCATCATGCTCTGTGTCGTCATGTACGCCATCGGCAGCGGACTGACGGAAGTACTGGTAAGCCCCATTGTGGAAGCCTGCCCCTTTGAAAACAAGGAAGGCACCATGAGCCTGCTCCATTCCTTTTACTGCTGGGGCTCTGTGGGCGTAATCCTGGGGTCCACGGCATTCTTTGCAGTCTTTGGCATTGAACACTGGAAGATGCTTGCTGTCATCTGGTCTTTGGTGCCGTTCTACAATATCTACAACTTTGCAACCTGTCCCATAGAAAAACTGGTGGAAGACGGCCAGGGCATGACCATGGGCCAGCTGTGTAAAACCGGCTTTTTCTGGCTGTTCATCGTTCTGATGGTCTGTGCCGGTGCCTCCGAACTTTCCATGGCACAGTGGGCCTCTGCCTTTGCTGAATCTGCCCTCCATGTGTCAAAAACTGTGGGCGACCTGGCCGGCCCCTGCGGCTTTGCCGTCTGCATGGGAATCAGCCGGG
>JAKSTT010000200.1 GCA_024413635.1 Treponemataceae bacterium
TTGATATCGGCTCAAATCATCCTGCACCTGTTGCTTAAGGAATGCGGGGAAAAAGTGCTGAAATGCGCATACAGTATACGAAAAGAGGTCCCCGCTGGTTGTGGGGGCCTTTTTTTGTATGCATGGGGCGATGGCATGGTATAATTGTTACATCCAGAACTAACAATGGCAAATGGGAGTTGTGATGAACGATTTGATGGATTTATCAAAAGGTGAAATCAAAATTTTCTCAGAAAATGGCACAAATCAGGTAGAAGTTATTCTTCAGGATAATTCAATCTGGTTAAGTGCTGAAAAAATTGGACAATTGTTTGATAATAAAGATCGTTCGACTATTCAACGCCATATAAAGAATATATACACTGACGATGAGCTTGAAGAAAATTCAACTTGTGCATTTTTTGCACAAGTTCAAAGAGAAGGAAAACGTACAGTAAAAAAAATGAGCCCCGAAGGGCCCATTCCATTCCGGATTACTTCCAGACTGTTTCTGAACTTAAACCTGCATCAGCAAACGGTCCCGGCATAATGTGCATGCCTCGCTTGTTGCCAAAGTAGTCTTCGTCAAAGGTAATCGGGGTACCGTCAGGATTTTCGTACTGTTCTTCGGGCTCAAATGCCTTGCCCAATGTTTCAGTGCGGATCAGGTGAACGGCAAAATCCTTTACCATGTCGAATATCTTTGTGTTCAGGTGATAGGCGCCATCGGCTTCCTGCACCAGTTCTACGCGGGCGCTGGGCTCCTCAATCATCAGCTTGTCATCTTCATGCTTGAATGCCTTTGCGTTGATGTAGGCGTTTCCGTGGATCCATACCGGCAGTTCAGAGAAGTGGGGTTCCATCAGTTTTCCCATGTCCGGGCGGTGTACGTCCAGGTCAAAACCCTTGATCCAGTCTTCGTACAGCGGGTATTCGTCCCATACGTGGGTACCCACATCAAGCCGTGAGTATTCTTTATCTGCCGGCCAGTCTTTCAGGTAGTCAGCAGGAATCGGAGTGTTCTGGATAAAGATGTTGTTGTAGAACCGGTTGTCACCATGCAGAATCGTCATGAATCCAAGAACTTCCGTGCGGTGTGCAATATGGTACGGGGTATAGCGCTGGCGCAGCTTACCGTCAACAATGCTGTCAACACCGCTTCCAACCATTACGAAAGAGCCGCAGCACAGGTTGTGTACCATGGCAACACCCTGGGTTGGAACACGCAGGGTAACGGCAGAAAGAAGCAGGTTGTTGTCGATAAGGCAGGGACCGTGTCCTACTTCTACGAAAATGTCCTGGTCAAAGCGGCCCGGGTCCATTGGAACGCTGGCGGGCGGATTGTTGTCGTGCATGAAGTTCCGGGTAATGCGGGTACCCTGAGCCTGCCAGTCGCACCAGATACCCATGCTGCAGTGATGGATATGGTTGCGGCGGAAGATAACGTCAATGGCGGCGTGGAACTTGATGCCGGCAATTTCGGCACCGCCCAGCTGCTGCATGTTGTTGATGTTATGGATGTGGTTGTCTTCGATGATGGAGAAAACACAGCCCATGCGGCCAACGATACCGGTCTGTTCACAGTGATGGATGTGGCAGCGGCGGATGATGTGGCCGCCGACGGTTTCTTTTGTCCAGCCGTCGTACTGGGCACGGCATACGGCATCACGTTCCATCTGGGTAGGGCTCTTTACGTGCTTTGTAAAGAAGTACATGTCGTTGTTTTCCTGGCTGTAGTTACCCAGGGAAATACCACAGCATTTAGAGCCGTATACTTCGCAGTCTTCAATAATCCAGCCTTTAGACCAGTGGGCACCGATCATACCGTCCTGATAGGCAGCCGGCGGAGCCCAGGTGGTGGCAGCTTTACATACGGTAAATCCAGAAAGGGTGATGTATCCCCGGTATTTTTCGGTCGGCATGAAACATTTGCGGCGTACGGTAATTTCTACCTTCTGCTCTGCCGGTTTCATATCCTGAAAGTTGGCATAGATGATGGTTTCGTTGGTGGCGGTATCCTGTTCGGTATACCACTTGTAGATGGAGAACTCTGGTTCCCAGCTGCGGATGTATACTTTGCCTTCAAGACATTCGTCCAGGGTATCGGTTTCGTAGAACATGCGGTCGTTTACAAAAACGTTACCGGTGTGCATGTGGTTCGGTGCAAAATACCAGTCGCCTTCAACTTCCTGAATGTAGGGGTTGTACGACCCGAACAGGCTGTTGTCAATGCGGGTTACGTAGGTGGTGCCTTTGTATGGTTTCCAGTCGGTGATGATTTCAGCACCGGTAATGGTGGCAGCCAGTGGTTCTACCGAGGTGTAGGTAATACGGGCGTCTTCCCGTCCGCTGTTCTTCGGGTTTACATATTCCCGGTAAATGCCGGGGTATACCAGAACTTCATCTCCTGGTTGAGCAACGTCTGCTGCTGCCTGGATGGTTTTAAATGGAGATTCTTTTGAGCCGTTTCCGCTTCTTGCGGCGGCTGCGTTTACATAGAGTTTCATGATGGATGTCCAGTTTAAAAAGTGTGAAAAATCAACGCAAAGACCCCAACATCTGTGGTTGAATTTTTTTTGAGAAGCGCGGAAAAGCCGTGCTTCTCAGTAAGTATATTCCATATTTTCCAGTTCTGAACGAACTTTTTCAAGACGGGTCAGTTCCCGGTTGATGGTGCGGGCGTAGTCCAGGGAGCCGCGATTCATACGGGTCTTTTCGTCCTCCCAGAACTGCTGGTCGGTAATGTAGAGAAAATTGAATTTTGCAGCGCTGGCTTTTTCTGCCCACAGCTGCGCCTCTCCCCAGTAAAACAGGGCAGTGCGGTAGCAGGTTTCAGCAGTTTCCAGGTTGCGCAGGTATTCGTCCTTAAAAGGTGCATCAAAAAAGTGGGCTTCCTTTTTATCCCAGGTGCGGCCCAGACGCAGGTGCTGTTCAGCCAGCTTCAGATTCACGTGCATCATGAACAGATAGCGGTATTTTTCCCACTGATCTTCGGTTTTAATGGAGGCCAGCGCATACTGGGGATTACAGAAGTCAGCAGCCACTGCCCGTTCCAGCCAGTAAATGTTTTCCATAACGTCATCGGGATACTGCTGGTAGTGCTGATGAAACAGCTGATAGTACTGTTCCT
>JAKSTT010000201.1 GCA_024413635.1 Treponemataceae bacterium
ATGTACGTCGAGATTTCTTGCTGCTATTTAATAACCTCACTCAATTTCCAGTTCCATAATGTCGTAGAAATTGCAGTTCAATACCCAGGCAAGCTTATTGATGACTGAACCGGCGGCTTTAGTTATGTCATTCTGGCGCTGTTCATAAAGCTGTATCATTCGCAATGACACGCCGGAAAGGTCTGACAGTTCTTTTTGCGTCATTTCCCGTTCCCTCCGTATTGCCTGCAAACGGGTTGGCTTATTCCGTTGGTTTTCTTTGATAATGGAATTTGCAACTTCATGCAGAATATAGCGTTTCAAGATTTCGGAAGGTACCAGTCCGTAATTCCGCATGGAATCTTCAAGATAGAATTGACTGTATGCTTAGTCATATCGTTATACCGATAGTTTTCACAAGACAAAAATGTACCGCTGAAGGCGTTATCACCGTACCGCACTGAATACGCCGAAGCTGATGCTCATCATGATGACACCGGCAAGAAGAACGCCAAGGATTACGGCGGTTACGGTCTTTTTGAAGCCCATATCAAGAATGCTGGCGCCAAGAGTTCCGGTCCAGGCTCCGGTGCCGGGAACCGGGATGCCGACAAACAATACCAGTGCCCAGAACAGTCCGCGGCCTGCTTTTTCAGTCAGTTTGGCACCGGCTTTGTGGCCTTTATCAAGACACCAGGAAAAAAATCCCCCGATTACCGGCTTATCTTTTCCCCATTCCAGTACTTTGCGGGCAAAGAAATAGATGACGGGTACCGGAATCATGTTTCCGATGATGCAGACAATAAATGACGGCAGCAGGGGCAGTCCTATTCCCTGGCTGACCGGAATGGCACCACGGAGTTCAATTAGGGGAACCATGGATATGATGAAAATCGAACAGTAATTCCAGATATCAGCAAGTATTGCATTCATGGGCGTCAGTATACCTCGTATTCAGTTCTTATGCCATGACAACCAGGTCTGCCAGGTTATCAAGGAGTTTTGCCGTCAGTTCAAAAGATTCCGGCGTCAGGTTCATTTCGTTATCAAGGGGTGTATGTTCAATGCGCCAGGTACGGGGAATCCGTTCATTGAGCATCAGCTGGGAGGCCCGGTCCTGCAGTTTTGATCCCACTGTACGGTTCATGACTTCTGCTTCAAATGAAGGATCCCGCTGCAGCTGTCGGATATAGACATCAGCTTCGTCCCGGGGCAGCATGGTGATTGCCACTGCCGGGAAGCCACAGGCAAGGAATCCAGCATTATCACTGTAGGGAACCGGCAATGTGAGCCAGCTTTCTGGAGAAGTCTGCCGGCAAAGGTCACAGGCACGCTCAAATACGGCCTTGAACTGCTTCTGAAAATCAAGGTTTCCCGGGCTGTTTTTTCCGGCGGTACTGACTACCAGCACATCGCCCCGGCCCATACTGTCCATAACGTAGACATCGTCATGCAGAATCCCCAGTTTCTTAAAGAACATGGCCAGCCCTAAAGCCCCCTGACTCTCCTCTGCTCCTTTTGACAGCGGCATGCATGATTCTTCACCATCGGTAAAGATGATGCGCATGTTGTGCACACCGGGCCGCAGCATAAGCCGCTTAGCCCACTCCATGACCATGTACACGGCGGCACTGTTGTCGTTGGCACCGGGGGTATTATCGGCCCGGTCATAGTGCACCAGCAGGGTTTTGGTGCGGAACATGGGATTATAGGCTGAAGGCGGAAACTGCAGCATGATGTGGGTACGGCCGTTCAATGGAATGGTACGGAACTGCAGACCGTTCTGGGTCAGCCAGCGCTGCAGGAATGTTGTTCTGTCACAGTCAGGACTGCAGAAAACGGAAAACTGTGGGGGTAAAAAACTCATATGATGTATTATCGGTATTGCAAAGGGCAAAAAAAAGCACCAGCTGTCAGAAAACAGCCAGTGCACAGCAACAACAACTAGCAGACTCACCGGAACAGCAACAGACCCGGTGATTCCTCCTTATCTGCTAAATGTATATACAGATTAATAGCGGGGACCACGAGCTCCTGGTTCACGTGGTGCACGGTCCCGTGCCGGCCGGTCTTCTGCTTCATTAACGCGGAGACGGCGACCTTCAAAATCCTTACCGTTCATGGCACGGATTGCAGCAGCCCCGGCATCATCATCAGCAAACTCGATGAAGCCGAAACCTTTAGATTGATTGGTAGCACGGTCAATAATGATTCTTGTCGAAGTAACTTCACCAAACTGTCCGGCATAGGCAGCAAGGGATTCTTCAGTAGTTCTGAAACTTAAATTTCCTACATACACTTTTTTCATATATGTTTTGATTATAAATCCACTTTTTTTACCCGTCAAATTTTATTTTTTCAGGGGATAAATTACGCATTGCGCAGTATTTTGCCATTAAGTATACTGTCGCCATGATTAAGGCAGAAATTACAGACCAGGAACTTCTTACCCACCTGGACTCAATTGAAAAAGACGGCATGTCTGTATTCGTCATGGCAGAAGGCCGCATCCGTGGTGCCCTGTTCCACGGAACCCGTTTTGTAAACCAGATGCGTGCCCAGCAGAATACCGGCATTCTTGAAACCATGGTACTGGGCCAGGCAGCCCTGTGTGGTGCCCTGCTTATTCCTACCATGAAAGGCCGTGAACACGTAACATTCAGATATGACACCAACGGACCTGCTGCCGGTTTCAGCATTGAAGCAGATTCAGCCGGTACCGTACGCGGTTTCCTGCTGCAGGACCATATTCCCGTTGATAAACCTCTTGAAAGCTGGGATCTGTCACCATTCTTCGGTCCCGGAACCGTTACCATCAGCCGCCTGCAGGAAGGTGCCCGCGAAGCACAGACCGGCAGCGTAGAAATTCAGTATCAGAACATTGCAAAAGACCTGGCCTGGTATTTTACCCAGAGTGAACAGGTACACACCGCATTCAATACCAGCATTAAAATGGACCGTCAGGGCCGCGTAATCGGTGCCGGTGGTCTTTTTCTGCAGGTAATGCCACAGGCTGGCGGTAAGGCAGAAAGTGCCCAGAAAGAGTCTGATGGGGCTGAAAGCGATGCCGAATTTGATGAGAATGAAGAACTTCTGATGCGGGTAGAAAACGCATTCCGCG
>JAKSTT010000202.1 GCA_024413635.1 Treponemataceae bacterium
GTTAGCAGTATCTAACTAATAGTAGTTGACAGTAACTGTAAGTTAGCGTAATCTAACTGTGAAATCCGGTTAGCGGATACTAACATGAGTTATAAGGAGATAACATGATGCCGCTGAGCTTAGCTGACATTGGAGACGAAAACATCATCAAGAAAATTGGTGGCAGTGCTGATACAAAACGGCATCTGGAAAACCTTGGGTTTGTCGTAGGGGGAAGCGTAAGCGTAGTAAATACTCTGGCCGGAAACCTGATCGTTAATGTTAAGGAATCACGTGTTGCCATTAATCAGGAAATGGCAAAAAGGATATTTGTATGAAAACGTTGAAAGAAGTAAAGGTGGGAGAATCTGCCGTAGTAACCAGAATTAACGGCGAAGGCGCATTAAAACGCCGCATTATGGACATGGGCATCTGCAAGGGCGTAGAAATTGCCGTACGCAAAGTTGCCCCATTGGGAGACCCTATTGAACTGACCGTCCGCGGGTACGAACTGAGCCTGCGCAAGGCAGATGCTGAATTGATTGAGGTAGCAGAATGAAAATTGCATTAGCCGGAAACCCTAACTGTGGTAAAACCACCTTATTCAACGCTCTTACCGGATCAAACCAGTTTGTTGGAAACTGGCCTGGCGTAACCGTAGAAAAAAAAGAAGGTAAGCTGAAAAAGCACGATGATGTCATCATCACTGACCTTCCCGGTATCTATTCCCTTTCACCCTACAGTCTGGAAGAAGTAGTTGCCCGTAACTACCTGATTGGTGAACGTCCCGATGCCATCCTCAATATCATTGACGGTACCAACCTGGAACGCAATCTGTACCTGACCACTCAGCTGGTAGAACTGGGAATTCCTGTTGCCATTGCCATCAACATGATGGATGTGGTGAAGAAAAACGGTGATGTCATCAATACAGAAGAACTGAGCCGCCAGCTGGGATGCCCTGTGGTAGAAATTTCGGCCCTGAAAGAAACCGGCATTATGGAAGCTGCAGAGGCTGCCATGAAGCAGGCTGAAAACGGCCGTACCGTTCCGCAGCACACGTTCTCCGGTTCTGTAGAGCACACCCTGGCACACATTGAAGAAGCCTGTATTCACGGCATGAAGGAAGAAGAACAGAGATGGTATGCCATCAAGATTTTTGAACGCGATGAAAAAGTAATTGAAAAACTGGCAATTCCTTCTGACGTGCTGAACCACATTGAAACTGATATTGCCAAAGTAGAGCAGGAAATGGATGACGATGCCGAAAGCATCATCACCAACGAACGGTATATCTATATCGCATCGGTAATCAAAGCCTGCTATAAGAAAAAGAATAAGGGTGGCCTGACGGTTTCTGATAAAATTGACCGCATTGTTACCAACCGCTGGCTGGGCTTGCCGATTTTTGCCCTTGCCATGTTCCTGGTGTACTACATTGCCATGGTAACTGTAGGAACCGCTGCTACCGACTGGGCAAATGACGGTCTGTTCGGTGACGGATACCACTTGTTTGGTATTGGTTCTGCTGCTTATGAAGAAGCTGCAGATCAATGGTCAGAAGCCAGTCTTATTGTAGATGGGTTTGACGCTATTGTAGAAGAAACCGGAAGTGAACCTGACGGCGACTTTGAATATGCCGTTGAAGATGAAGAAACCCTTGAAATTACGTACGAAACAGCCAGCCTCGAAAGGTATGCGGACGCTGTGGCTTGGCTTGAAGTAAACGAAGAACCGGACCCTGCTGACTACGGTGTATGGGTACCTGGAATTCCTGTTCTTGTTGAAGCAGGTCTTGACGCTCTGGACACGTCAGATGTGCTGAAAGGACTGATTCTTGACGGTATCGTCGCCGGAGTCGGCGCGGTTCTGGGATTCGTTCCTCAGATGCTGGTTCTGTTCTTTATGCTGGCATTCCTTGAAGCCTGCGGTTATATGGCGCGTATTGCCTTTGTTCTTGACCGCATCTTCAGAAAATTCGGTCTGAGCGGAAAATCGTTCATCCCTATGCTGGTTGGTACCGGCTGTGGTGTTCCTGGTATTATGGCCAGCCGCACCATTGAAAACGAACGGGATCGCCGCATGACCATCATTACAACGACTTTTATCCCCTGTGGAGCAAAAGTACCCTTTATAGCCATGATAGCCGGCGCAATCTTCGGCGGCAGCCCCTGGGTAAGTACCGGTGCATACTTCATCGGTATGGCATCAATCATTATTTCCGGTGTAATGCTGAAAAAGACCCCCATGTTCTCTGGTCAGCCTTCACCGTTCGTAATGGAACTGCCAGCTTACCACATGCCGCCGCTGAAGAATGTGTTGCGCTCCATGTGGGAACGCGGCTGGTCTTTCATCAAGAAAGCCGGCACCATCATTCTGCTGTCTACCATCGTAGTATGGTTCACCAGTTTCTTCGGCTTTACCGATGAAGGCTTCCGTATGCTGGAAGAAGAAGAGCTGTCACTGAGTATTCTGGCAAGAATCGGCAGCTGCCTTGCATGGATTTTTGCTCCACTGGGATTCGGTACCTGGGAAGCAACGGTTGCTTCAATTACCGGTCTGGTTGCCAAGGAAAATATCGTAGGTACCATGGGTATTCTGTACGGTGCTACCGGCAATGTCTACGAAGTTCTGGCAGAAACCTTTACTCCGGTAACCGGTATGGCATTCCTGATCTTCAACCTGCTGTGCGCTCCCTGCTTTGCTGCCATGGGTGCCATTAAGCGGGAAATGAACAGTAAAAAATGGTTCTGGTTTGCCATTGGCTATCAGTGTGGTTTTGCCTGGGTTATCGGGTTCCTGGTAAACCAGTTTGGCAGTATGTGTGCCGGTTCAGGGAACATATTCGGCTTTATTATTGCTGTTCTGATTGCCGGCTGTATGTGCTGGCAGTTGTTCAAGCCATACAAAGAATCAAACGAACTTAAATAAATAATGGAGGTGTAACTATGGGAAACTTTATTGTAGGTGCAGTATTACTGGCTGTGGTATTCGGAATCTTTTTCAAGCTGAGAAAGGATAAGAAAGCAGGAAAGTCTTCCTGTGGTTGCAACTGCGGCTGCAGCGGAGCTTGTCCCGGCTGCAGTGCTAAATAA
>JAKSTT010000203.1 GCA_024413635.1 Treponemataceae bacterium
GCAGTAAGGTTACGGGCAAAACCTAAAGTTCCGGTCTGACAGAAAGCACAGCCCATGGGACAGCCAACCTGGCAGGAAACGCAGGCTGTTTTTCTGCCTTCTGCATCAGTAAGGAGAACCGTTTCAATGCAGCCACCGTCATGCAGGGTAATCTGCAGTTTTACGGTGCCGTCCGGGTCTTTCAGGGTCTGTGAAATGGAAGTAGTGTAGATGGTTGCTTTTTCAGTAAGCTGGGCGCGTAACTCTTTTGAAACGTTGGTCATTTCATCAAAGCTGGTTACACCCTGGTACACCCATTTAAAAATCTGAGCGCCCCGAAAAGAGCCGGGGCGTTCGTTAATCAGTTCATTGATTTCATCAATGGTTAATCCGGTTAATGCTGGTAATGATGCCATGGCATCACTTTACTACTAACCGTTCAGTTTCTCAAGCAGTTCAGCAACAGCCTGGCTGCGGATTCCCTGTTTCTGGAAACTCTGCAGTGTTTCTATGGCCTGGGTTTTCTGATTTGTCTTCACATAGCAGTCTGCCAGGTCAATGTACAGGCGGTAGTTTTTGGGATCAGCCTGAATAAGGCGGCTCAGGCTTGAGATGGCTTCATCGTATTTGCCTTCGCCTTTACTGATCAGTGCAAGTCCAAGAACTGCATACAGGTCAAATTCAATATCCAGGGCTTTCTGATAGTACACCTTGGCGTTTTCATAGTCACCCATGTTCCGGTATGCGTCCCCTGCGCGTGTCAGAATTACCTTATTGCGTGGGTCCAGATCCAGAATGCGGTTCCAGTATTCAACGGAACGGAACTGCTGGTTCATGCCGCGGTAGCAGTCTGCCAGACCGAAAAGGGCATAGAAGTTGTTGGGATCCATGGTCAGTGCACGTTCAAAATAGGTAACACCGTTTTCAAAGGTCTTTAATTTACGGTGACAGTTACCGATGGAGGTCAGGACACGGATATCAACGGCGTTTTCATTGATGTCCAGCA
Organism: Treponemataceae bacterium; assembly: GCA_024413635.1. GTDB lineage: Bacteria > Spirochaetota > Spirochaetia > Treponematales > Treponemataceae > Treponema_I. Next base: position 986 of record JAKSTT010000203.1, read on the forward strand.
TTTTTGACCAGTAGTACAGTGCATCACGGTATTCCTTAAAGTCATAGTGCAGGTGACCAAGACCGATAAGGGCATAGGCATTATTTTCGTCCATATCAAGAACACGCAGGTACAGCTGTTTAGATTTCTTGAAATCACGGATTTTGCGGTAGGCATCGGCAACACGGGTCAGTACCGTAATGTTCCGGTCATCGTGAATCAGGTACTGTTCCCAGATTTCAATGGCTTTGTGGTACTGGTTCAGTGCTTTGTAGCAATCTGCCAGACCAAAGAGGGCATAGTTGTTACCCGGATGGGAAGCCAGACACTGGGTATAGTAATCAATGGCGTCATGGAAGTGATTCCGTTTGCGCTCAGAATCTCCCAGTCCTACCAGGGCATAGTTATTGTTTTCTTCAAGGGCCAGAATTTTCTTGAACGCATCTTCTGCTTCCAGGATATTGTTTTCCTTGAGGTACTGATAACCGGCTTTGGAAAGCTCTGAAATCTCAATCGCTTTAGGATCAAGTTCTTTAGTTTCTGCATTCCCTGGCTGTAAGTCCATTCCATCCGGCATTGAAGCAAATAATTCGTCCATCCTTTCTTCCTTTCCTTTCTCTATTCAATCATTTTGGAGATTATTGCTGCCAGTTTTTCAACCAGAACATCAGCCTGCCGTTTGTTATGGGCCAGGGTATACAGCTTTAATGCATCAAGCTGGTTTCCCTGTTCCATGGCAACATCTGCAAGGCGGGTAAGTCCGTCTGAATAACCGGTAGTAATGAAAAGTCGGCGCGCACTCAGGTAATCACCCTGATTAAAGTACATGTTCCCTTTGCGGTTCAATGCAACTTTCTGGCTGTCAGTTAAGGTTCCAACCGGATGGTCGGTGGTTTTAATGAAGCCCTCTGGTGGGGCAAGACGATCAAAATCCTTTTTTAACTCAGTCCGCATTCTTTGCACCAAACTTTTTCAATCTCTTAAATAATTATTGAATGAGAATTCCCAGAAGTCAAATTACTTTCCGTAAAAATCTACGATAGAGCGTCCGTAAATACGATGATCTTTCTTATGAAGGTTACCAATCTGGTCTGACATGGGTTTTTCTTCCGGATAGTGGATGAGAACCTGTCCGCCTTCCGTCAGAAGGTCGTAATCAGACACCGCCTGAATGAGCTGTTCATGGAACCGGTAAGGGAACGGCGGATCAAAGAAAATGATGTCGAATTTGTCTTTACAGCGCTTCAGGAACAGTTCTACCGGCATGAAATGACATTCAATCTTCTTTCCCATCACTTCTTCGGTCATGGCTACGTTTTCAAGAACGGTACGAATCTTGATTTTGTCTTTTTCACAGAGAACGACACGGGCGGCTCCACGGCTCATGGCTTCAATGGCAATGGTACCGGATCCGGAAAACATATCGAGGAATGAACGGCCATCAAGATCGCCAAGAATGGCAAATACTGATTCCCTCATCTTATCCATGGCAGGTCTGATAACACCATCAGGACATTTTGTACTGCGTCCCCGTAATTCTCCACCGGTAATTCTCATAAAGCGCTCCTTTAATTTTCATAGTACTATAGCAGTTTTACTTGCCATTTGTATATTACGTGAGTATATTATCAGTACGCATAAGACACGGGGGTGCACCGGTTTCGACGGGTATGATCGTGGTCTTAAGCTGCAGGTGAGGCTGCCAGTCCTCTGAACTGACAAACCTATAATTGCCAACACTGACAATTCTTTCGACTACGCACTCGCTGCATAATCGCGGACTTCAGGTTGCACCGCTCTGAGCGGCCTGACAGTCTGTTACTGACCAGGGCTTGCCTTATACCGGGTTCTGACGGTGTACGGGACTTTTTCAGAAATACGGAGGCGACGCTTGTGGTGCTGCTACCGTCTCCCGACAACCACCTCGCACTACTAAACCTGTAGATGCTTCTGGTCCGCTTACTCGGACGGGGGTTCAATTCCCCCCATCTCCA
>JAKSTT010000204.1 GCA_024413635.1 Treponemataceae bacterium
ACCTGCATGTTGGGCAGGTGCTCGCTGGGATCAAGTCCATCTTTGCTGTAGCTTAAGTACACAACCTGTTTTCCATCCGGTGAGATGTGGGGAAACCAGTTGTTCCGTTCACAGAACGTCATCTGCTGTTGATTACTGCCGTCCCGGTTCATTTTCCATACCTGCATCAGGCCGCTTCTGGTACTGATGAACCACAGGTCTTCGTTATTCGGAGCATATTCCGGCCCGTCATTGAATCCTGCATCATGGGTCAGCGGTTTTTCTTCTCCGCCAGCACTGGGAATTGCATAAATATCAACAGCCATATTCCCATCCTTCATTCTGAATGCACAGTAGGTAAGTTCTGTACCATCAAAAGACCATCCGTGTAAAAAACTGGGGAAATTCGGCGTTACCAGCACCGGTTCCCCGGTTCCGTCCAGATTACAGATATAAATCTGACTCATCCAGCCCGTTTCTGAATGACTTACGGCAATCTGCGTATTATCCGGGGAAAGTACATGGTCATTGTTGCAGTTCTGGCAGTGGCCCGTCGGAATAACGGATTCCGTTCCTTTTGAAATGGAATACTTCCAGATTTTTCCTTCTGAGTTATAAATCAAGGTATCACTGTCTTTCTGCAGCCAGTTGGGTGCCTCAATAATACGGTCAAACTCCTGCAGCTCTTCTACAGAACCGGTTTCCGTATCATAGACGCAGAGAATACTTCTGGTCCGCTCCCGGGTCTGGGCAAGGGACCGGAAGGTATCAGCAACAGACTGTACGTCTTCAAAAACATCCGGTGCATAGGCATCCTGGTCAATAATCTGGATGATTTCTGCATACCGGGCAAACTGGAAACAAGCCGTCAGGTCAACCAGACCTTTACCAACGGGAGCTTCCACTGTGGTATCCCCGGCTGTTTTCATATCCTTGTAGTGCAGTGACCGTATCTGTTTTTCGTTCCGCCACAGGAATGATTCAGGATCAACGCCACCGTACAACAGCCAGCCCACATCTGCCTGGGCACCGACTGCCGGTCCCAGCTGGCGGAGCATCCATTCATAGGCTGACATGCCATCAATTCTTGCAATGGAAACAGCGTCTCCGTTATGCAGGAGAACTTCAATACCGGCTTTCCGGTAGGTTTCGGCAGCTGCCTTTAAAACCGGCACCAGAGCCACATACTGGTCCTCAGAAACACATTTGGGGCAGGCAAAGACATATTGCCTGATTCCATATTCCAATGCAATGCTGACCAGTTTTTCGGCATCCTGGGCCATATCAGCAAAGGCATGGCAGGAATAAAGTGAAAATCCATACTCGGCCATCAGGGGCGTATAGGTTGCCAGGTCAGCAGGTGTCCAGAGCCGTTCCTCAATTCCGGGTATTTTTTCCAGAGCAACTACCGGCTCCAGATACCGGAACCCACAGGCCCGGGATTTTTCAAGAAACTGCCGGGGATTCTTTGTAAAGGCAGTATTCAGTGCCCATAAGTTCATTCCAAAACGCATGTACGTATCTCCTTATTTGCAAAGACGGGTTACATCCGTAAAGGCTTCCGGCCGTGCACAGGTTGAGGAAACTGCCACCGGCCCATTGCTGTCACTTGATTTCATCATGGCATCTATGACATCAAGAATATGGTATGCCATGTGGGCATCGGTACGGGCCGGCCGTTTCTGCTCAATTGCATCTGCCATTTCCGCCGGTCCGATACCCCGGTTATCACGTACCAGGGGAGAGTCAGACTCCAGTGGCTGCGGTACCGTCTGTGAGGGATCAAAGCCGCTGGGGATATACTCTACGGTTCCGCCAAAGTCATTGGCACAGGTCAGTTTCAGGACGCCCTGCGTTCCGTACAGGTAAAAGTACGCCAGATCCTGCATGCAGGTATCACCGTTCATGGAAATCGTGCCGGTAACGCCGTTTTCAAGGGTAAGAACGCCGTATATCTGGCTTTCATTGTTATATTCAAAGGTTTTCCCGAAATCGGGTGACTGGGGAATCATGTTGGTCCGCTGAACGGAACGGTTCAGAACCTTGGCGTACACCGAATCTACCGGTCCCAGCAGTGATACGATGGCTGTCAGGTAATACACACCGTAGTCATATGCGAGCCCTCCACCCGGTAACCGGAGAAACGAAAACAGACTGGCAAGAACATCGATATTCCGGTTCAGGTTCATGCTGAAAGAAACCGGCTCTCCGATTTTTCCGGCGTCTATGGCCTGCCGTGCAGACTGCAGGGCTGCCCCCAGGAATGTATCCGGGGCAGAGCAGAGGTACAGACCTTTTTCGTCTGCCAGTGCAAGCAGGCGTTCTGCATCTTTTGGATCAAGGGTCATGGTCTTTTCGGTATATACGTGTTTGCCGGCTTTCAGTGACCGTTCAATCAGTTCTGCATGGGTTGGGGCAGGTGTAAGGATTACTACCAGTTCAATTTCCGGATTAGCCAGCAGTTCTTCAACCGTACAGGCGGGAACCCCGAACTCAGCTCCCCGTTTCTGAGCATTTTCCAGATGGGCACTGGCTATGGCAATGACTTCAAGATTGTTGAAGAAGCCCGTCATGTTCCTGAGATACTGGCTGCTGATGCTGCCGGAACCGATAACACCTGTTTTTGTAATGTGCGACATTGTTTTCTCCTTTCACCGGCACAGTGGCGGTATGACTCAGTATACAATGAGTTTGCCCGAACGTTTGTTACTTTTTTTATAATAAAAAGTGACGTTACCTGTTGACACTTTTTCAGTTATGGGGTAAGTTATTCGAGCGTTGAGCAAGTTACTTGCACAACACGAACTACTTGAAAAAGACGGGCTGCTAGCTCAGCAGGTAGAGCAACGCCCTTTTAAGGCGTGGGTCACAGGTTCGAATCCTGTGCAGCTCATAATTCTTTTTCCAGTCAGTTTTCGGGCTGCTAGCTCAGCAGGTAGAGCAACGCCCTTTTAAGGCGTGGGTCACAGGT
>JAKSTT010000205.1 GCA_024413635.1 Treponemataceae bacterium
CTGTACCTGGTCGGCCTCATTCTTCTTGCCCGCTATCCGTTTACCTCGTACTACCATTACCGCTGTACTTCTTCGTTTCCCCACATCATGGTATTCAATCTGATCTGTTTCGGTATCTGTGCACTGGAGGCCCTGGTCTGCGCCATCGTATTCCGCAGGCCCTATCTTATGGCAGAACTGCAGACAGCGTTTTTTCTGGGGCTGGGCTCTGCCCTGTACGGCTACCTGAGTCATGTCCTGAAAAAACTTCCCTGGGAAACTGCTGATGATAAAGAAGCATAAGTTCCTCCGGCTGCTCTGGAGATTTCTGGCCTACGCCCGGTTCATCATCGTACTTGGTGCCATTGCCGCCCAGTTAACCCTGTTTTTACTCTTTATCCTCCGCTGGTCCGAACAGCAGGAAATTTACTGGGGCATGAACTTTGCCCTGTCACTGTTTTTCGTCATCTATCTGCTGGGAACCCATTCCAAAAACGAGTTCAAGATTGCCTGGATGATACCGGTTCTGGCGGTACCGATTATCGGTATTACCATTTACCTGGTGTATGTCATCAATCTGGGACGGATTACGACCAAGCGGCAGCTGAAATCCATTAAGGGAACAGTCATTCCCTACCTGCAGCAGGCCCGTGACATACTGCAGCCCCAGCCGGATCCAGCGTTATCAGGCATCGATACCTATCTGTATCATTCAGAGGGATGGCTTTCCTATACCCCCGGTGACTGTACCTATTTTCCCTGCGGAGAAGCCATGCTGGAACAGTATCTGGCAGACCTGCGCTCAGCGGAGAAAACCATTTTCTTTGAATACTTCATTGTGTCCCCGGGCGTTTTCTGGGACCGGGTTCTGGCGGTACTGAAAGAGCGGGCCTCAAAGGGAGTAGAAATCCGCATGCTGTACGACGGCTGGGGATCCATTGCCTATGCCGGCCGCAGCTACGAACGCTGGCTTGCCGCTTCCGGTATCAGGGCAAAAACATTTCAGTCCATCATTCCCTTTTTTGATGTCAGCCTGAATAACCGGGACCACCGGAAAATCACCGTCATCGACAACCGCATCTGCTATACCGGCGGCCTGAATATTGCGGATGAATACGTAAACATCGGCAGGAACAAGTTCCCCTACTGGAAGGACGCAGCCATCCGGCTTACCGGCCCCGCTGCCATATCCTTTTCTGCCATGTTCCTTGAGTTATGGCACCTGTCCCACAAAACAGATCCGTCAGAAGACTGCAGGAAGTTCATTACCGGAGCTGCCGGATACTGGAAGGAACACCGGAATACCGGCACCCTTATTCCCTATGGTGATGATGCCTTCAATACCGATGACCTGGCAGAAGATGTCTATATCCATCTGATTTCCCAGGCACAGAAGCAGGTATGCTTCATGTCACCCTATGCGGTTTTTGACAACCACCTGCTCAATACCCTGATAATGGCTGCCCGCCGCGGAGTGCAGGTGCAGATTATCGTTCCCCAGGTATATGACCACTATGTAACCTGGTGTATGGGCCGGGTTATACTCAGAAAACTGATTCAGAACGGTGTGCAGGTATTCTGCTACCAGAAAGGGTTCATCCACTCCAAAGTCTGCATCAGCGACAGCCAGCTGGCCACCGTTGGTACCATCAACCTGGATTACCGCAGTTTTTCTACCAACTTTGAATGTGGTGTGCTGCTGCATGCCGTGCCGGAAATTGCCGCCATGGAACAGGACTATGCAGCAACCCTGGCAGAGTGCACTGAGCTGACCATCGAAAACTACCGGAAAATTCCGCTGGTACGCCGCTTTATCGGACACCTCTTACTGCCGCTGGCTCCCATTTTCTGACCATTACTGCCGGGCAAATATGGCGGTGGTATTGGCAGGAACCGTCAGGATTCCCGTACTGCCGCCCATTCCCAGCTGAACCGTTTCTCCCGTCAGCAGATTCTGCCAGGTCCCTCCGGGAACCGTCTGAAACTGCCACTGCTGGTCGTACCCGGCACAGTTTGCAATAACCAGAGTCCGGGAGCCGTAATATTCCCGTTCAAAAGCAAACAGGGTGTTGGTAACGCTGATTTCCCGGTAGCAGCCTTTCTGCAGTGCCGGGTTTTCCCGGCGGATGCGGGCATAGTTCCTGATGGCGTTTTCAAGAGCTCCATAGGGAATGTTACCGTCCGGTCGGGCGTACTCCGGCATATCCCCGGCAAAGGGCGGAAGACAGGGCCGCAGCTGGAAATCTCCGCTCTGGTCCCGCTGGCCACGGATACCCCACTGACTGCCGTAATACACGCTTGGAATACCCGGCACCGTAAAAAGCAGGCCGTACAGGGGGATAAGGTGCCGCCAGTCTTTTATGACCGAGGCTACCCGGTTTACGTCATGATTATCCAGAAAGTTATACAGCAGTTCATGTTCCAGGGGCGCTCCCGAAGAAAACTGCTGCTTCAGGGTCCAGGCAACCTCAAAAAAGTTCCGGTCGTTGAAGCTGGACCACAGGCCCTTATGCAGCTGGTAATTGGTTACGCTGTGCAGCATGGAACCGTTTACCCACTGACGGTAATCACCGTGAACCACCTCTCCCATAAGCCAGAAGTCAGGATCCAGACGGCAGCAGTGTTCCCGCAGTTTTTTCTGGAAGTCAAAGTCCATAACGTCTGCGGCATCAAGACGGAGCCCGTCAATGTGGAAATCCGTAATCCAGTGGGTAACTGCCGCAAGCAGGTGCTCCTGTACTGCCGGATTCCGCAGGTTCAGTTTTACCAGGTCATCGCAGCCGGCCCAGTTTTCGTAGGAGAACCCATCGTTAAACCAGTTGTTGCCGTCGAAATTTACGTTCAGATACCAGTCTTTGTACTGGCTTTCCCGGCCCTTTTCCTGCAGGTCACGGAAGGCAAAGAAATGCCGGCCCGTATGGTTCAG
>JAKSTT010000206.1 GCA_024413635.1 Treponemataceae bacterium
GTTCCGGTTAATGTCCAGGTACCAAGCCCCAGAACCGGCATCTGATACCCGGAATTGAGTGTCACCGTTTTATCAAGCGCAAACAGATGCATTGCCATATAAACAGATCCCAACAGCAGAAGAAGTTTTTTCACCCTACACTCGTCCCATCTTCTTGGCAAACTTCTTCAGTTCTTCCGGAATATGGATTGTCTGAGGGCAAACCTTTTCGCAGGATTTACAACCGATACAGCATTCCGGCTGCTTATCAGCATCAATTGCAGCAAGTGCCATCGGTGCAATAAAGGCGCCGGAACCGGCAATAATTGATTCATTGTACAGCTTGATAAGGCCTGGAATATCAAGATGCTTTGGGCATTTTGAAACACAGTAATGACAGCCGGTACAGGGAACGGTATTTCTGCTGATCATTTCATCTGCAATAGCAAGAACCAGTTTCATCTCAGCGTCATTCAGCGGTTTCTTTTCTTCGTAGGTTTTAATGTTTGCTGCCACCTGTTCCATGTTGGACATGCCGGATAACGTTACTTTTACACTGGGGAAAGACTGCAGGAAACGGAACGCCCATGCTGGAACACCTTCATCAGGACGGGCAGCAGCAAGTTTTGCCGTAGCATCATCAGAAAGTTTTGCCAGCTGACCGCCACGAACAGGTTCCATTACCCATACCGGAATGTTCCATTTATCCAGAAGTTCAACCTTTTCTTTGGCATTCTGGAATTTGTAATCAAAATAGTTCAGTTCAATCTGGCAGAATTCCATATCCTTGCCATAGGCATTGAGAAACTTGGTCATGCAGTCAATGCTGCCGTGGGTTGAAAAACCAAGATGCTTGATGCGGCCGTTTTTCTTCTGTTCGATCAGATACTCATAAATACCGTATTTTGGATCCAGATAGGCATCCACATTCATTTCGCAGACATTGTGGAACAAGTAAAAGTCAAAATACTCTACCTGACATTTCTTGAGCTGATCTTCAAAAATCTCTGCTACCTTTGGCCAGTGGGAAGCATCATATCCCGGGAATTTTGAAGCTAAATAAAAACTGCTTCTGTCATATTTTTTAAGAAGTTCACCAACCACCAGTTCCGACTGACCACCATGGTAGCCATATGCAGTATCATAATAATTGATGCCATGCTCCATGCAGTACGCAATCATTTTTTCAGCAGTATCTACATCAATCTGGTTATCCTGTCCATTCAAGACCGGAAGACGCATGTTTCCCATACCAAGGGCAGAAATTTTTTCCCCGTTAAAATCGCTGTAAATCATAATCAACTCCATTTAGTAACACTTTGTCACTTATATAGAGTTTATATTTCAATAAGTTACTCGTCAATACTAAAACGGGATTTTAATGACACTCTGTCATTTATTGAAAAAAACCTCACTTTTCCGTATACTATCCTCATGTCCGATTATATCCGCGCCCGCAGCGATGATCAGAAGGAAGAACGCCTTAATCAGATTAAAGCAGCTACTGCAGAACTTTTTGAGCATTGTCCGTTTAATGAAATCACTCTTTCTACTATTTCTGAAAAACTGGACTGGTCGCGGGCGAACCTGTACAAATATGTCACCACAAAAGAAGAAATCATTCTGGAAATTGCCAGCGACAAAATGACTGCCTACTACACATCCCTGATGGCAGCATTTCCAAAAGGAAATAATTTCAGTACCGAAGTTATAGCAGAAGTCTGGGCAGGAATTGTAAATGCGCATCAGGATTACATGCGCTATGTTTCCTATTTGAATCCTGTAATCGAAACAAATGTTACGGTTGAACGCCTGGCCATATTCAAAAAGAAATTCTACGACCTGTCCCATGATTTCCGCGATATTCTTGCCCTCATGCTGGACATTTCAGCCGAAAAAGCAGACAAGCTTCAGCTGGATCTGCTCATGTATGCTTCAGCAAAGGCCAGCACCTGTTACAACAATCCTCTTGTCCAGGAAGCGCTTAAACAGATTAACATTACTCCCCGCAAGATGGATTTTTACAAAGAGGTAAAAGAGTTTATCCTGATGGAAATCAGTTGGATTAAGAGTACAGTTTAGGATAATACTTTTCTGTACCGATCAAATGACCTAAAGACCTGCTTTATTGACTGCCGGTATCCCATACGTCTACACTTCCACCATGAAAGTAAAGAACGATTACACCAACTGCCTGACAAATCTGGCGTGCTCCGTGCAGAAGTATTTTGAAATCCCCTATGCACACACTACCCTGAGCGATATCGATGCACTTCTTGCAGAACAGCAGCCTGAAAATGTAGTCGTTTTTCTACTGGACGGCATGGGAGACAACATCCTTTCCCGAAATCTGCCCTCCACATCCTTTTTCCGGAGCAACCGGCTCCGTTCCCTCTATTCGGTTTTTCCTGCTACAACAACAGCGTGCACCATGTCCATACTGACCGGGCTCAATCCAGTGGAACACGGCTGGCTTGGATGGGATATGTACGTGGAACCGCTGGATAAAACCATGACCCTGTTTCTGGGGATAGAGAAAGTCTCAAAGGAACGGGAGAGCGACTATATCAGTAAGACCCATGATCTGACACGGAAATACCTGCCGGAGCAGATTACTGATGCCGGAAACTATGACGGTGTGCTGCTCGCCCCGTTCATCGACCCAAAGTACCGGGATTTTGATGTGCTGACTGCCGATGTACAGGCTGTCTGCAGCAAGCCGGCAAAAAACGGAAAGCGCTACGTATACGCCTATTACCCAGATCCTGATGGCACCATGCACGACAAAGGTCCCGATTCTGATGAAG
>JAKSTT010000207.1 GCA_024413635.1 Treponemataceae bacterium
TCGCCCAAGGCTTTCAGTTCTTCCAGAAGACCGGTATCCAGGTCATCGGCGTAAACTACGTTGGCAGAAGGACTATACAGGCCGGCACCGTCAATTTCTTCGGTGGTTTTCTGAACGATGGTCTGGTAGTCCGTATCATCCAGGGCCATGGCTTCATAACGCAGGTCCATGCAGTACTGGATCCGTTTTGCAACGTACTCATGCAGGTGCACCTTGTCATGGGCAGAGCCGCCTTTCATAAAGAGGACGACAATCATGGGGCCTTTTGCATCGCTTTTCTGCATGATGACGGCACAGTCACAGGGCATGGTAACGCCCCCTACCGACAGAATGCTGCCCCGGATAACGGAGTTGTCCGGGAAAAGGGTAGCGGTTTCTGCAGAGCAGCGGAAAGCAAGCCCTACGGAACTGATGTTATCAACCGGAAAATTCAGGATCCGGTCATTATGCTTCATGGAAAGATAGGTGCTTTTGTCGCTGCTGCTGTCTGCACGGACATACTTACGGCGTCCCATGGCGTCATTCAGGTCAAGAACGTTGATGACCATTTCTGTCATGGCATCCGGGTTTGGCTGCAGCTCCAGGTATCCGGCCGGCAGGTCACAGTGAATCATGAACCGTTCCCGGTCAGATTTCATCATGCGGAATGCGATGACACCAATCAGCATGGTAGAAAGGACTTCATCTTCCTCAAAGGATTTAATGAAATTAAACCAGCCGGCGGTAGACATGCTGTCTGAAATACAGCAGAACACAAGCGAGTCAGGGTTTCCTTTCAGATAGTTCTTTGCCTTCTGGTATGAATCAATACTGTATACCTCATATTCCCGTTCAATGATTCTGGGAATAACAGCCTGTTTCAGACTTGGTTGAGGCTCTATGAAGAATACTTTGCGCCCGAATACGGGTGGTTCATGTTGAGTCATACCGTTAAAGTGTACAATGACCTTTTAAAAACTGTCTACCTGACGGCTGCTCTGTCCTGAAATCAAAAGTTTTTGTCGTATTTCTTAAAGATTTTGTCATTTACTCCCTTTAGCATAGGAATCACAACAACTAAAAGGAGAAAATCCATGAAAAACAAGATTGTCGCTCTGGTTCTGCTGAGCGCTCTGCTGGCATCTGCTGCATTTGCCGGCGGTTCAAAAGATTCTGCCAAAAAAGGCGGATATGATCAGGTAACCTTTACCTATGCAACCTTCAACAACATTCCTTCGGAAGAAGCTCTGGATGCTGTAGAAGAAGCAATCAACGTAATTACCCGCGAAAAAATCGGTGTAGAAGTAACCCTGCAGCCAATTTTCATTTTTGAATACTCAAACAAAGTACGCCTTGCCCTGCAGGGTGGTGAAAAAATTGACCTGTTCCAGTCACTGGGTGACTTCAATCAGTGTGTATCAACTGATATGACCTATGACCTGACTGACATTTTTGACACCTGTGCTCCGGAAATGAAAGCTCTGGTAGGAGCTGACTGGCTGAACGCTACCAGCCGCGATGGCCGCATCTACGGTGTTCCAACCTACAAACCGGTTGCCCTTACTCCAATGCTCATCTACCGCGAAGACATTGCACAAGAACTGGGCCTTGATATTTCTAAAGTAAACAGCATTCAGGATGTTACTGCAGTTCTGCGTGCCGTTAAAAAAGCAAAGCCGAACATGACTCCACTGGCTCCGGTTCAGACTGGTGAAATCGGTCTTGCCGTAAACTACGGTGAAGTAGACTTCCTGACTGATGACCGCTACACCCCAATCGGTGTTCTTGAAGGCAACAGCCTGAAAGTAGTAGACCTGTACTCAACTGACACGTTCAAATCCCTGGCTAAAATGGCCCGCTCATGGTACAACGAAGGGCTGGTTATGAAAGATGCTGCCACCACCACTTCTGCTGCTGCAGAACTGATGTCAAGCGGTAACTACTTTGCCTACATTGCAGCCTACAGCTACCCTGAAGCTGATACTGCCGTAATGATGAGTGCCCAGGCTGGTAACCTGCCATTCGGCTGTAAAATGCTGGGCGATGCATACCTGAGCACCGCAGACCTGAACGCTGTAAGCTGGATGGTTTCTTCCATGACCGATGTTCCGGAAGCAGCACTGAAATTCCTGAACCTGACCTATACCGATCCTGATGTAGTAAACCTGATCATCAACGGTATTAAAGACCGGGACTACGTAATGGATGCAGATGGCTACATTGCCTATCCTGACGGAATGGATGCTACCACTGTTCCTTACACCGCACAGCTTTCATGCGGTACCCTGGGTAACTTCTTCATCATGTACCCGGGTGCAGGTACCAGCAAGGATTCTCTGGCATGGGAACTGGAACAGAACAAAACTGCAAAAACTTCTCCAGCCATGGGATTTACCTTTGACTCAAGCAACCTGAAAACCCAGTACACTGCTGTTCAGAATGTACTGACCCAGTATCTGCCAGGTCTGGTAACTGGTTCTCTGGATCCTGATACCGAACTGCCAAAATTCATCAAAGCACTGAATGATGCCGGTTATCAGGACATCCTGAAAGAAAAACAGGCTCAGCTTGACGCCTGGGTAAAAGCAAGTAAGTAACCAATCGACCGGCAGAAGAGGATCCCGAATCAAGTTCGGGATGACCTTATCTGCCGGGACGACCGTCATGCTGGCGGGATGAC
>JAKSTT010000208.1 GCA_024413635.1 Treponemataceae bacterium
GTTGCAGGTTCTTTCTAATAAAAACCTGATATAGCGCAAAAAGGTCGTCAGAAATGACGGCCTTTTTTTATCCCCACATATCCGGAAAACACTGCTATACTACAAATGCTTCTCTATTTCATTTTCAGGAGGATTTTGTATGATAGATTTAAAGGCAAAGCCGTATCTGCTTTCTGACGAGGATATTGACTGGGTAAAAAATACCATTACAGCCATGTCTGACGAAGAAAAAGTCGGCCAGTTGTTTTTCCAGCTGACATCCAGCCAGGATGAAGGATACCTTCGGGAACTGATGGAAAAATACCATCTGGGTGGTATCCGCTATAACGGCATGCCCAGCGTTAAGGTTGCTGCACAGAACAGAATCCTTCAGAAATATGCAAAGGTGCCCGTTTTTATTGCCTGTAATACCGAAGCGGGAGGCGATGGAGCCTGTGTAGATGGCACCAATATTGCCGGCGGCATCAAGATTGCTGCCACTGACAATCCCCAGTATGCCCATGACCTAGGCCGTATGTCCAACGAGCAGGCTGCTGCTATTGGCTGTAACATGGCTTTTGCTCCCGTAGCTGACATTCACTATAACTGGTTGAATACCGAAATCGTAAAGCGTGCCTTTGGTAACGACGCTGACCGGGTTTCCCGCATGAGCCTGGAGTATGTAAAAGGTGCCCATACCATCGGCGGATTTGCCTGTGCTGCCAAGCACTTTCCCGGTAACGGCCAGGACCACCGTGATGCCCATCTTTCCAACAATGTGAACTATTTTGGTAAGAAAGAGTGGATGGATACCTATGGCAAAGTGTACAAGACCATGATTGAAGAAGGTCTTGATGCCATTATGGGTGGCCATATCATGATGCCCAATTACATGAAGGACATCAAACCGGATATCACCCCTGATGAACTGCTGCCTGCAACTCTCTGTCCTGAAATCATGACCGGCCTTCTCCGTGATGAATTAGGATTCAACGGTATGGTAGTTACTGATGCCTCCCACATGGTCGGCATGACTGACCGTATGACCAGAGCCCGGATGCTGCCTGCAACCATCAATGCCGGCTGCGATATGTTCCTGTTCTTCAATGATCCCGATGAAGACTTTACCACCATGCTCAATGCCTATAAGGACGGCGTCATTACTGAAGAGCGGATGGATGAAGCCTTGAGCAGAATCCTGGGACTGAAAGCTCATCTGGGACTGCACAGAAAGGCCCGGGAGGAGCTGGTAGCTTCTGATGAAGTAATTGCTGAGGTAATGGGCCGGGAAGAATACCGGGAAACTGCAAGAAAAATCAGTAAGGACGCCATCACCCTGGTAAAATACAAGGATTCCGCAGTGCTGCCGCTGACGCCGGAAAAATACAAGCGGATCATGATTGTCCATGTAAAGTCTGCTCCGGGCCCCATGGAAGCGCTGATGAAGATGGCCATGGGTGGAGCCGGCAAACAGTCTCCTGCAGAAATGCTTCGTGATAAACTGATTGCCCGCGGCTTTGATGCGTTCATCTACGAAAGTCCCCTGGATAAGATGAAGCAGGAAATGGCAGCCGGTAAGGCACCGAACCTGAACCTGTATTTTGCCGGAAAGAATGCCATTGCAGATTTTGTTTCGCAGATGGATCTGGTTATTACCCTGTGTGACTGTACGTCACGTCCTGCCTTTGGCCTTTCCAAAGGTGGCGGTGAAATTCCGTGGTATGTATTTGAAGTTCCCGTTGTGGGCGTCAGCGTTGATTCTCCAACCATGCTGGCAGATATTCCCCAGTTCAGGACGTACATCAATGCCTACGATGCAAAAGAACACACCATCGATGCGCTGCTTGATAAGCTGCAGGCGGGTGCTGAAAGCTTTACGGCCATTGACCCCATAGACAGTTTCTGCGGACTTATTGACGCCCGTATCTAGTTTCTGATATATTCTTCAACGCCTGGTGGCCATAGTGGAGAGGTAATACCCGTTCCCATTCCGAACACGGAAGTCAAGCTCTCTTACGCCGATGATACTGCCTTTGCGGTGGGAAAGTAGGTAGCCGCCAGGCTTTTTTTTATGTTCGCGTGGCTTTTCCGCTGCTGCGGTTTCTGACGCCTTGCCATAACGAAAAATCCACGCTCACAAACGTAACCGTAGAGGCACGAAGCGCAGCTTCGTGGTAAGGTGGCGAAGCCACCGACTGCTACGATACGTAGCGGGAAAATACTGTGATGTAAACAACAGTTTCTGTTGCAGAACGGGCTCTGAAACTATGCTTTGGATATGAACTGACGGAATACACCGTGTTCCACCGGTTCAAATACATCGTTTCAGAGGTTTACACATGTACACATTCAAACCCGTTCTGTTTTATGTCATTACCCTGGTAAGTACCTGGGCATTCTGGATTGCCGCTGCCGTTTTGAGCCATATGCCCGGTGACACCTGGTATGGCATAGCCATGGCATTCATGTTTCTGGGGCTCATCGTTCCCTGCGTTGTTGCATTCTGCTTTGTAAAAAAATCAGGCAGTAAGGCACTGCAGGCTGATTACAAAGAAAAAATCTTCGGTTTCTTTAGAATCAACCTGTGGAATGTACTGCTTGCCATGGCCATCTTTGCCCTTGTCATCTTCACTTCAATTATCGTATCCCTTTTGTTTGG
>JAKSTT010000209.1 GCA_024413635.1 Treponemataceae bacterium
ACCAAAGACTACAATGCTTCTATGGTTGCCAAATTTGATGAACTGGTTGCTGCTGACGGCTACAGCTGGAAACTGACTGACATTTTCCCAAAAGTTCTGTGCGCTGGTGAAGATGCCGGTACCCTGACTGCAGCAGGTGCAAAACTGCTGGACCCAGCCGGAGACCTGGAAGCTGGCTGCCCACTGGCTCCATCAGAAGGTGATGCCGGAACCGGTATGGTTGCTACCAATGCTGTTGCTCCAAGAACAGGTAACGTTTCTGCCGGAACTTCCGTATTTGCCATGGTTGTTCTTGAAAAAGACCTGTCTGCTGCCTACAACGGTAAAATTGACCTGGTAACCACTCCAAGCGGCGCCCTTACCGCCATGGCACATGCCAACAACTGTACCGGTGAATACGATAACTGGATCCGCCTGTTCGGTTCTGCCATTGAAGCCTGCGGTTTCAAAATCTCTAAAGGCCAGCTGTATGATACCCTGCTGGGTCTTGCCCTTACCGGCGACAAAGACTGCGGTGGTCTGATTCCATACAACTATATTTCAGGCGAAAGCATGACTGAAATCAACGAAGGCCGCCCCCTGTTCGTACGTGAACAGAATGCAACCTTTACCCTGGCAAACTTTATGCGTGCCCAGCTGTTCACTGCTCTTGGAGCTCTGCGTACCGGTATGGACATTCTTTTTGACAAGGAAAACGTTAAGATTGACAGTCTGACCGGACACGGTGGTTTCTTCAAAACTGCTGACGTAGGACTTACCGTTATGTCTGCAGCAATGCACACCCCGATTTCTGCCCTGGAAACTGCCGGTGAAGGTGGTCCTTGGGGTATGGCTGTTCTTGCTTCGTACATGATCAACGGCAAGGGACGCAAACTGGAAGACTTCCTGAACCAGGACGTATTTGCCAGTGCAAAAGCCCGCACCGTATCTGCAAGCAAAGAAGATATTGAAGGATTCAATGCTTTCTTTGAACGCTACACCAAAGGCCTTGCAGTAGAAAAAGCAGCTATCGCCAACGTTAAATAAGCAATCCGGCAATAAGAGGCTGTTCGAACAGCCTCTTATTTTTTAGCTGTATCAATGCTGCCGCGGAACACAAAGAACCGGTCATACAGGTATTCCAATACAAAATTGGCAGCCATATTCAGACCAGTTACCAGATATTCATTCCACAGCAGGGTTTCTGCCTGATAATTGCCAATCCAGGTAGAAGCCGGCGTAAATACCAGATAGAAGGCCGCCACTTTCAGCATGGCCACCGGAACATTATTGGCCGACTGAAACGTAAATTTGCGGTTCAGCGTAAAATTCCAGAGTACTGAAAGGGTCAGTGCAATAAGATAGCAGGGCCAGTAGGGCCATTTAATCAGTTCATTCAGCAGGCTGAAAGATACAATTTCAATTACGCCGGCAGATGCCGAAAAAAACGCAAATTTCAGAGTTCTCAGTAATTCATTGTTTTTCATATACCCTCATTTTCAGATAAAAGGATTCCAGAACCGCTGGCCATCCCAGAATGTTACAACAAGGCTGAACACCAGCAGGGCAACACCAAGGGCCAGGGCACACCAGTCTTTTGCCGTAAAGGGACGTTCCACATACCAGGTCCTTTTTTTATTTTTGCCGAATCCCCGCAGTTCCATGGCATTGGATATGGTATCAATACGGGCAAGGCTAGAAAGAATCAGCGGAAGAAGTATGTTAACGCTGTTCTTTAACCGGTTCCACAGTTTTTCGCTTTTTCCCAGTTCTACACCGCGGGCCTGCTGAGCCTGGCTGATATTGTGATAATCACGCTGAATATCAGGGATATAGCGGAGTGCAATACTGACCGCATAGCCAATCCGGTAGGAAACACCGATTTTGTTGAGGCTGGCAGCAAACTCACTGGGATTTGTAGCCGATATGAACAGGATGGCAACGGGTAGGGCAACGAAATACTTCAGTGAAATATTCAGATGATAAAAAAGCTGTTCTGCAGTTACCTCATACCGCCAGAACAAGTGGCACAGCACATGATGGGTTCCGTACAGTTTAGTTCCCTGCTGGGGGTCAAATATAAAGATGAAGATGTTGTTCAACAGCAGAAATACCAGCATGAACACCATCATGAAGCGGACTTCCTTCAGTTTGATATGGCTCAGTTTGAAAAACAGGAAACTGCAGGCCATAAGGGCCACCAGAACCCGGGTGTCGTAGGTAACCATGCCGGCAAACGTAAAGAGCAGGAAAAAAGTCAGTTTCGTCGTTCCGGTAAGGTCATGGACAATACTCTTACGGGGAAGGTAATTCAATACGGTTTTAGCTGCCATTACGGTTTCCCCTTTCAAACTCAATGAACCGGTCTACAAACGCTACCCGCCGGTCTTCTTCAATGCCGCAGCGTGCTGCCAGTGTAAAGAGGCTGGTCTCTTTCAATGCAGCACTTTCAATCAGATCCGGATTACACAGCACGGCCGCACTGCTCGTATCTGCAAGCAGGTGACCATTGCTGAACGCAATGGCTCTGGGCGTATATTCCAGCATCAGGTGCATATCATGGGTAATCATCAGAATTGTTAC
>JAKSTT010000021.1 GCA_024413635.1 Treponemataceae bacterium
GAAGCTACGGTTACAAAGACTGCTTTGTACGGAATATTAAATAACTGAAAAAAAACGGTAAGGAAAACTCCTTACCGTTTTTTTTGTGCTTTTTCTATTACGAAAGAACTGCTTCAGCAAATGCTGCAGCTTCTGCCAGATCCTTTTCGTTGGGACGGCTGGAGTGGATAGCTGTGAATTTACCTTTACAGTGGAATTCCTTTTCAAGCATTTTTACACCATTGGCATCGGCAATCTTCTTTACCTGCGGCCAGGTAGAGGTCAGCAGGGCAGTGGTGCTGAAGTTTGCAATGGCGCCGATGTGATCAGCGTTTGCTTTAATAAATTCCTGAATTGCAGCATCTACGCCGGCTGCATATACGGCACTGCCTAAAAACAAAACATCTACTTTTTCAGTCAGTGGGCTTTCAGTGGTTTCTGCCGGAACCCCAACTGCTGCAGAAATAGCTTCTGCTACTTTTTTTGTATTACCGGTTCTTGAAAAATACCGTACGGCACAGGTCATGATACATCCTCCAGATATAAAGTTGCTTACAATTAGATAGTATACAATTAAAAAGAAAAAAGCAAGTACTATCTTGCATCAAAACCGTCTTATTTCAGCACCTCGTTCAGACTGCCGGTACGGTATCCCTGCAGGTCAAGGGTAACATACTGAAATCCGGTTTCTTTCAGGTGTGCGGCAATCAGTTCCCTGTCACGCAGAAAGGCTGAAAGAGACCCGCCTTCTGCACCGGAAAGCATATCCGAAAGTTCAATGCGGGCCAGGTTTCCGTGTTTCCGTACCCGGCATCCCTTGAAACCCAGACTGTGCATATAATCCTCAGCTGCTTCAATCTGCCGGAGGGATTCAGGGGTTATGAGCTCACCGTAGGGAATACGGCTTGCAAGACAGGCGGCACTGGGTTTATCCCACAAAGGCAGCTGCAGTTCTTTTGAAAGACGGCGTATATCGCCTTTAGTAAAGCCCGTTGAACGCAGGGGGCTTGCAACTCCCAGTTCTGCAATGGCTTTTAGGCCGGGCCGGTAATCACCTTCATCATCAACATTGCTGCCTTCTGCAAGAACAGCCATTCCGGCGTCTGTCGCTGCCTTCTGAATGGTAGTAAAGATAGTACGCTTGCAGTAGTAACAGCGGTCTTTGGGGTTGGCAGCAAATTCCGGAATGGAAAAAACATCTACCGGCACATACCGGTGGGGAATGCCGTATCTGGCACAGAAATCATCAACATCACCATGATCTGCCTTTGTCAGCAGATTGCTGTCTACAGTCAGGGCAATCATCCGGTCCTGCAGTACCTCATGGGCAGTATAGGCCAGCAGGGCTGAGTCAATGCCGCCGCTGAAAGCAACAGCAACACTGCCGTAAGAAGATAACAGTGCATCCAGCTGTTCTGATTTTTCACTGATCATCGGCTGCTCCTGAAGCACAATCAGCAATGGTCTGGTAAATCAGCTGATAGCTGATGCCGGTTTTACGGGCAATGTCTGCCACACTTTCATGTTCGGGATAATTCCTGATGATGCCATCCGGCAGGGTAACCTGTTTTACCTGCGCCGGCCCCCAGGTGGTGTGTACGGTAAGCGGAATCCGTGAAAGCCGTGTCCGTTCCATTTTTACCCTTCTGATGCCAATGGTGGTGGTGTGGGTAAAAATAAGGTTTTCCAGCGTTTCACGGTCCTCTGGCGCACAGATTACCTGCAGCAGGTATGCAGGACGGTTTTTCTTCATGAAGCACGGTATAAAGCTTACATCGCGGGCTCCGGCAGCAAACAGCTGTTCCATGACAAATCCCATGGCTTCCGGTGTGGTGTCATCAATGTTTGATTCCAGTTTCCAGATAAAATCTTCTGGATCAGTGGTCTTGCTGTCATCTGATACGGTTTCCTGCAGGACCATGCACCGTACAAAATTAGGACGTTCATACTGTCGTTTTCCGGCTCCCAGCCCGATTTTTGCCACGTGCATGACTGGCGGCAGGGTAAAATCGGAGGCAACGGCTGCCAGGAATGCGGCACCGGTTGGGGTAATGAATTCTCCCTTGTCCTGTCCGA
Organism: Treponemataceae bacterium; assembly: GCA_024413635.1. Classification (GTDB taxonomy): domain Bacteria; phylum Spirochaetota; class Spirochaetia; order Treponematales; family Treponemataceae; genus Treponema_I. Next base: position 2,056 of record JAKSTT010000021.1, read on the forward strand.
TGGACAGGGGCAGGTTGTATGCTGCTGCGATATTCAGCACAGCGGGTACCGGGATACTTAAAATGCCGTGCTGGCAGCGGATGGTACCGGTTCCTTCGTACAGTGGTGAAACATAGACTTTCTTAGGGGAAAGGTTGTCAAAACAGACTGCCAGGGCAATGACATCAACAATACTGTCTATGGCACCAACTTCGTGAAAGTGTACCTGATCAACCGGTGTACCGTGGGCTTTTGCTTCTGACTCAGCCAGAATGGCAAAGATTTTTTTTGCAAGGGCTCTGGCCCCTTCGGTCATGGTCGTTCCGTCGATAATGGCACAGACATCAGCCAGATTCCGGTGTTCGTGGTGATGATGATGTTCGTGGCTGTGGTCGTGATGTTCATGTTCGTGGTGGTGCTCATGCCCGAACAGATACTCCATATCGTGGTCGTGGTTATCTTCAGCAAGTATTACGTCAAAGTCGCAGCAGTCCAGGGCCGATTTGGTAACCCGGCTGATTTTTGCGGTAAATCCCTGAACGGGGATGGTTGCAAGCACCTGTTCAAGAACGGAGCGGTCTGCACCGGCATCAAGCAGTGCTGCAACTGCCATATCGCCGGAAATACCGGAATTGCATTCAAAATAGAGATTCATATTTCCCTCACTTTTCCGAACTGGGCAAGGCGGTTGATCTGAGTTGCCAGATATCCTGCTCCATATCCGTTGTCAATGTTGACTGTTGAAACGCCATTGGCACAGCTGTTAAGCATGGTAAGAAGAGCAGAAAGGCCATGGAAACTGGCTCCGTATCCGACGCTGGTTGGAACGGCAATCACCGGTACGCTGACAAGTCCTCCGATAACCGTAGCCAGGGCACCTTCCATACCGGCGATGGCAACCACACAGTTGGCACTGTTCAGGTCATCAACCCGTGAAAGGATACGGTGAATACCGGCTACGCCCATATCATACAGGCGGTTTACTTTTGTCCCGAAAAACTCTGCGGTCAGGGATGCTTCTTCTGCAACTGCAATGTCAGCAGTTCCGGCAGTACAGACGCAGATATTGCCTTCCAGGGGGCGGGGAGTCTTCTGAATCTGAAGAATACCAGAAACCTCATCATACAATATGTCAGGAAGCACTCCACGGACAACGGCAGCCTGTTCCGGTGTAGCTCTGGTTCCCAGAACCTCTCCGTTTTTTTCATACAGGCGCAGAAAAATGTCAGCAAGAAATGCATCTTTCTTGCCACTACAGAAAACAACTTCACTGAAACCGGTCCGTGCTTTCCGGTCGAAATCCAGATTTGCAAAATCCATGCACCCAGTATACTGGATTACAACCCAAAAAAAGTATGATAATTTTGTTATTTTGACGGAAAAGTCACTTTTTTTTCCCGGTTTGCATACATATATCTGTGCATGAAACAGATGACAATTCCTTTTTGTATCGTCCTGGCAGTTCTGGTACTGTCAGTATCCTGCAGTATGTCAGTGGATCCCCGGCACCTCGAGGAACCAGTCCGTAATATCTGGACCACCGTTATTTATATGGCTGCTGACAATGACCTTGAATCTGCGGCATTGGCAGATTTCCGGGAACTTGAAGCCGGAATTGAACGGCCGGACCACACGGTTCTGGTGCTGTTTGATGGTGCCGGATGCGGAGATACCCGGTTATACCAGGTGCATCACAACAATGCCTTTACCGCTGTTGACGGGCCCGTTGCTTCCAGTGAACTGAGCTGTCCACCCCTGGGAATTACTGCCGGTGAGGCAAACGAAGTTGATATGGCTTCCCCGGTAGTTTTGGGAACCTTTCTGGATTACGCAGAAACAGCTTTTCCTGCAGAAAAGTTCTCCCTGATTGTCTGGGGATATGGCAACGGATTCCGCTCGGTAACGGCAGATGATACTTCCGGCCACACCATGCCGTTAAGTCATTTTGGAAAGGCGCTGGCAGGCAGGTCTTTGGACCTGGTAGGTTTTGATACCAGTTTTGGCGCCACCCTTGAAGTGGTATATGAAATCAAGGACAGCACACGCCTGATAGCCGGTTTCCCGGGTATGGCACCTTCCTATGGCTGGAATTATACGGCACTGCTCAACAGCTGGAACCGTGGAGCAGAGGAGTTCATTACTGCCTTGGAATCAGGCAACGGCGTTCTGATTGATACACAGGCCGTCAATGAGGTATATCCGGCTTTTGAAAATTTCTGCAGTACCCTGGCAACTATGATTGATTCAGAAACAATGCAGGAACTGGTGATGAATATGATTACCATGGAATCGGTACGGTATGCCGGTCCCACTGTTCCCTGTGACCTGTATCTTGATGTGTGCAGCCTTGCACTGATTTTTGATGACCCGGCGTTACTTGATGTTCTTGAAAACAGCTGTGTTGCGTCAACGGATAACTGGCCGGGCTTCAGTGTATTCTTTACGGCACTTTCCGGCCAATCAGTCAGTGTGCTCAATCATCCTGCAGAATACCAGACCGATAGCGGTGCTCCAGACCGGTGCCGGTTTGTTCTGGAAACCACCGGCTGGTGTCCTTCTGCAGGGTACGCACGGAACGGCCTTGTAGATAAGCTGTTTTGCGGTAAATGGTAAAAAAAAGGCCGGTACAGTGTGTACCGGCCCTGTTGTCAGATGTTGGTTCCGTCAGGAATAACAGCGTTCTTGCGGATTACGATGATTCCGTCTACAGCGTAGTAGCTGCCGTGGTCACCATCTTCCGGTGGGTTGGCACCATAACCGATTGAAACGTTGTTACCGATACGGGCGTTTTTATCAATGATGGCCTTCCGGATACGGGTGTTTTCACCAATACCGATGTTCGGCACACCTTTTTTCTTATTTGCAGCAATATCTTTTTCAGTTTCGTAGAAGTCAGCACCCATCATGATGGTTCCAACCAGCTGAGTATTTTTTTCGATCTTACTGCGGATACCGATTACTGAGTCAGTAATTGAAGCTTCAGTAATGACACAACCTTCACAGGCAGTTGAACGGGTCATGTTGGCGTTGTTCAGCTTGCTTGGTGGCAGGTTACGGATATCAGTGTAGATAGGACGTTCTTCATCATAGAAGTTGAACTTTGGTTTGATGCTGGTCAGGTCCAGGGTAGCTTCATAGAAGCTGCGGATGGTTCCGATGTCTTCCCAGTAACCGTCATAGATGTATGAATTAACCTTGTATTTGGACAGGGTAGCAGGAATGATTTCCTTACCAAAGTCGGTGCATTCATTGTCCAGAGCTTCTTCCAGAACTTCTGCATCAAAGATGTAGATACCCATGGAAGCCAGGTAATCCTTACCTTTGGTAGCGCCCGGGGTACGTGCATTGTCAGGAATGATCCAGTCAGAAATATCCATGTCTGGAGCTGGTTTTTCCATGAATTCAGTAATACGGTTCTTGGCATCAATCTTCATGATACCGAATCCGGAAGCATCCTGGCGGTTAACTGCAGTGGTAGCGATGGTAATCTGAGCGCCACTCTTGATATGTTCCTGCAGGTAAGCATTCAGGTCCATCTGGTACAGCTGGTCACCTGAAAGAATGATGTAGTGGGTAGGATTCTGGGTCTTGAAGTGCTGGAAGTTCTTACGAACGGCATCAGCAGTACCTTCATACCAGCCACTGTGTTCCAGTGTCTGTTCAGCAGCAAGAATTTCAACAAAACCGTTGGAGAAACGGTCAAAATTATATGCCTTGGCAATGTGCATGTGCAGCGATGCACTATTGAACTGGGTCAGAATGTAAATCTGATGAAAACCAGAGTTAATACAGTTTGAAATTGGAATATCAACGATACGATGTTTGCCGCCAAATGGAACGGCAGGTTTAGAACGTTCCTTAGTCAGTGGATACAGACGGGTACCTTTACCACCGCCAAGAATGATGGAACATGGTCTAACCATATTTTTCTTCTCCTTTTTATTTTATAAGAGCTCTCGTAAGCTTTTACACAGTATACGCCCACAATTGCCAAAACACAATTGATTTTTAATCCTTAAGTCGGTATGTCCGTTTTCCGAAAATCTAAACAGGAAAATCTTATACCTTCTGGAGGGTATTACTATGGTTCGTGGATGGTACACCGGAGCTTCCGGTATGCAGGCCCAGCAGAACAGACTTGATGCAATATCAAATAACCTGGCAAATGTTGATACAACTGCCTACAAAAAAGATGTTGCAGTAAGCAAATCATTTGCCAGTCTGCTGTTACGGCGTATGAACGATGATGGAGTGGTGGTAAACAGCCTGGGCAGTTATGATGTGGCCCCTGTTATCGGAAAACTGGGAATTGGCGTTGAAACCAATGAACTGTTCACTATTTTTGAACAGGGATCATTCAAGGAAACCGGCTCGATTACTGATATGGCCTTAGGTGGTGAAGGCTTTTTTGCAGTTCAGACAGCACAGGGTGAACGCTATACCCGTAACGGTAACTTCATGATCGGAAAAGAAGGCCTCCTGATGACCAAAGACGGCTATCCGGTTATGGGTGAAAACGGATACATCAATCTGAAAGATACAACCTTCTCTGTTTCAGCAGAAGGCATTATTTATAACAAGGATACCATGGAAGAAATTGACCGCATCAAACTGGTGCGCTTTGACAATGAACGGTATCTGCAGAAAATGGGACAGAGCCTGTACCAGGCAACTGACATTTCAGGCGATGCCTGGATTGCAGAAGGCGACTTCCGGCCGGATGTTGTCCAGAACTATCTGGAATCGTCAAACGTCAATGTTGTCAATGAAATGGTACAGATGATCGAAGTAAACCGGGCTTATGAAGCCAACCAGAAGGTCATCAGTGCAGAAGACAGTATGATGCAGACCCTGTGGCAGCGTGTTGCCCTGAAGGCATAAGGAGTGAGGTAACGTATGGTTCGCAGTTTATGGACAGCAGCTACCGGCATGAACGGTCAGCAAAACAGCATTGATATCATTTCAAACAACCTTTCAAACGTAAACACCAGCGGTTACAAAAAACAGCGGGCAGAGTTTGAAGACCTGTTATACCAGAACGTAAAACTGGCAGGAACCCCTGCCACAGAAGATACGGTTACACCTGTAGGACTTCAGATGGGTGCCGGTGTACGCCTGGCATCTACCCAGCGTATGTTCAGCCAGGGAAACCTGCAGAACACTGAAGTAACTACCGACCTGGCCGTTGTAGGTGAGGGATTTTTCCGCGTACAGCAGTATGACGGTTCTTATGCCTATACCCGCGATGGTTCCTTTAAGGTTGACTCCAGCGGCCAGCTGGTAAACAACAACGGTCTGAGGGTAATGCCTGAAGTTATCCTGCCGGAAGGGTTCCGTATTGATACCCTGAACATCAGCAACGATGGCCGGGTTACCGTAAAAGTAGGTGACAGTGATACCCCCATGCAGGTTGCACAGATGGAACTGTACCGGTTCCCCAACGCAGCCGGCCTTGAAGCCGCCGGTGACAACCTGTTCCTGCAGACTGCCGGCAGTGGAGAAGTCATTGCCCAGCGTCCGGGATTAGACGGCATGGGCACCCTGCGCCAGAAATTCCTGGAACAGAGTAACGTTTCTGTCGTAAACGAAATGGTACAGATGATTGTAGCCCAGCGTGCCTATGAGTTCAGCAGTAAGGCTATCCAGACCACTGACAACATGCTGCAGACTGCAACTGCACTGAAACGCTAAAGTCCCTGAACCGCTGGCCGATACATAAGTAACGACAGCGGTAAAGGAGTACCCATATGAGTCCATTAGGAGTATATGCATTACAGGGATACAATGATTCCCTGAAAACAACCGGAGCCGGCATTACCGATGGTAACGCTCTGGCAACTACAACGACCATGGTTAAAGAGGCCTCGGAGTTTGCAAAACTGCTGGATTCAATGACCGGCGCAAAAGAGGTTGCCGGTGGAAAACTGAACGGGGACTATACCAGCGGCTTTGCCGGTACCTTTACCAGCGAATCCGATAAAGCTGCAAAACCCCAGGGAGCCGCTGCAGGAAATGCTCAGGGGCAGACCATTGACCGCACCAGCAAGTTGTATGAACAGGCCATGGAACTGGAAAACTATTTTGTAAAGATTATGCTTTCCAGCATGAAGAATACCATGTCATCGTCAACCATCTACGGTGAAAAATCCTACGCCACCCAGATGTATGAAGATATGATGTTTGACGAACTTTCGGTCAGCCTTACAAAAAACGCCGGATTTGGCCTGGCTGACCAGATCTACCTTGAACTGAATGCATGACGTTCTGTCATCCCGAACTTGATTCGGGATCTCAAGACAGATAACAAAAAAGGCTGCCGGAATGAAAGGCAGCCTTTTCTGTTTATTCGTCTTTCTTACCCGGTACAACCTTGTTCTTCAGGTCGTACAGATAGCGTTTGATTTTCTGACTGGCAGTCTTTTCAAACTCATCAACCTTCGTTACTTTGCCGATTTTTGACGTTCTGTTTACCTTACTGTTTACAAAGAACTGAATCTCGCTCATGAGCGCCTGTGAACGGTAGGCAACTTCTTCCTTTACGGCAGCGGCAAAGTCAGCATAGGTTGATTTCTTTGCTTCAAGATCTGCCCGGACTTCTTTTTCCAGCTTTTCTTCGTCAACTTTAACCAGGGCTACAAGACCGGCATCATCTTCTACAACCAGGCTTTCGCTTACTGCAGGATGCTGGTTCAGTACGAACTCAATGTCCTCAGGATAAATGTTTTCACCGCTGGGGCCAAGAATCATATTCTTGCTGCGTCCTTTCAGGCTTAACCAGTCACGGCCGCGGCGTTTTTCAAACAGACCCAGGTCACCGGTTTTAAAGTATCCCGGTCCGCAGCTGTCTTCTTCTGTGGTAAAGGCTGCTGCCGTCAGTTCAGGATCTTTGTAGTATCCTTTCATTACGTTTGGCCCTTTGACAACGATTTCACCTACGCCGGTTTCAGGGTCAGGATTTGCAATCTTCATATCAACACCGGCAATAGGATGTCCGATGGTGCCCGGAATGGTTTCAGGAACGCCACTGGCACCGATAAGCGGTGCAGTTTCCGTAAGTCCGTATCCGATGGCGTAGGGGAATTTTGCGTCCTTCATGAACTGTTCTACGTTTGGATCAACTTTTGAACCGCCGATACCAAAGAAAATCAGGTTGCCGCCAAAGGTCTTCATGATTTTCTTTCCTGCTATCCGGTGCAGGATTTTCTGAACTGGCCGGATGCCGTACATCTTTTTCATGAAGTCATTCTTGGTTAATTCCGGAACAACCTTTGCCTTGTAAATTTTTTCTACAATCAGCGGCACAGAAAGGATGATTGAAGGCCGTACGATGGAGAATGCCGGAATCAGGGCTGAAACCGTCGGTGGTTTACCCAGATAGGTAACATGGGCTCCATTTAAAAGCTGCATTGAAAAACCAATGCTGAATTCATATACGTGGCTTAAAGGCAGGAACGACAGACAGTGGTCCAGTTTGTGAACCCGGTAGATTTCCTGACCGGAAATAGCGCTCCACACCAGGGATTTATGGCTTAATTCAACACCTTTTGAACGTCCGGTGGTTCCGGAAGTGTAAATAATGGATGCGGTATCTTCTTCTTCTACCTGTACAACAGGAAGGGTAACCGTTTCAAAATCTGCAATACCGGTTTTGCCGGCAAATTCTTCCGGCGCACGGATAATGGAAAAATCTTCCAGTTTGATGATGATTGGCGGCAGTTTATCCTGAATGTTCTTCAGGTGGTTATAGAGGGATTCCTGTACGATAAGGGCATCAACACCACAGTGCCCCATGATTGATTCAATTTCTGTTTCTGAAAAGTCAGGAAGCAGCGGAACGGCAATAAATCCCTGGTTTACAATACCAAAATAGCTTTCGCCCCATTCAGGACGGCCGGTAGCCCACAGTGCAATTTTAGCGTGACCGGTAAGTCCCAGACCTACCAGCATTTTAGATACAGATTTACTTTTTGTCAGAAGCTGACCATAGGTAATGGGGGTGCCTTTTACAACTGAAAGTGCAGGACGTTCGCAGAATTTGCGGACAGAGTTGTTCAGCAAGGCAGGGAACGTATATTTCCCTAAATCTTTAATTGTTTCCATGAAAAATAATTTCTCCCGCACAAAGTATAAGTGGTATTTTGTTATAGGACAAGTACTGAATGACATATGAACTTAAAATGTCATTGAAAAAAATACCTCCGATTACTGTTTCCGTGGTAAAATAGAAAAATAGGTAAAATTGGGATGGCACGAGATTCTCTACGGTTTGTAAAACCTCAGTACGATAAAGACTTATTCTTCAACATGGCATCATATACCGATGCCGTATGGAAACTGGACCCCTTCAACGAAACAATCCTGATCATGCAGGATCATATAGAGCCCGAACTGGAAGGCAGGGTCATTTCTTTTGATGAGATGCAGCAGCATGTTCTGGTGCGTAATCATGAAGACTTCCGCAGTTCCATGGCTGCCAAGGTAGACCCCCATTTTGTAAAGAATCTGAGCGGAACCATCACGACAGAAACAAAAATGCTGTTGCAGGGCAAGTATCATCAGGTGCAGTGTACCTTTACGCCGGTGCATGGTGAAGATGGTTCCGTAACCGGTGCTTACTATTCCTTCAAGGATCTGCAGGAACTGCAGGACGAACGTGAAGCCATGGAACTGCACATCAGTCAGATTCAGGCCCGTGCCCTGAAAGAAAACGAACGTTCCAGCAAGTATCTGCAGCTGGTAACGGAACTGACTGATTCCGGTTTTTACTATTTTGACCTGGATGGCGACGGCAACATCACCTCCGTTTCCTGGAGTGATTCCCTCCGGGCCATGCTGGGCTATACCTCGACCGAAGATTTTCCTGATACCTACGATTTTTTTGTTCAGTCCATTCATCCCGATGACCGGGAAGCAGTCATGGTATTCATGCTGGAAGCCATTGCCGGTAAAGAGTGTTCTGATTTTACCTTCCGCATGGAAAAAAAGGACGGTTCCTACGAAACCCTGAAAATCCATGCAAAACTCGGTTCCTTTGGCGATGACGGAAAGCCCATGCTTTTCGGCACCTGTACCAATGTTACCGATGTAGAAGGCCAGTTAAAGGATCTGGGAGATCTGCTGAACATCGTACTTGATGGCATTAACGGCGGATTCAGGATTTCTGAAATTGATGATGCCTACACCATTACCAATATGACGGAATCAGTAGCTGCCATCCAGGGATTTACCGTTGATGAACTGATGGCACACTGTCATGGTTCCATGAAGGAAAACTGCTATGAACTTGACCGGGAGCGGGTACGGGACCAGATTGCCGTCCAGTTCAAGAAACATAAGCGGTATGCAGTAAAATACCGGGTATATCACAAAGATGGCGGCCTCCGCTGGATTTCAGATTCAGGTAAACTGGTTGAGTCCAGTTCCGGTCATCAGCAGATATACAGCCTGATACAGGATATTACTGACCAGGTAACGGCAAACCTGAAACTGCTGAAAGAAAAGGCCATGTACCGCGATGTGCTTTCTGCCAACAGTGTCTATCTGTTTACCATCGACATTACCGACGGCTATTTCCGTGAAGATTTCTATAATACCAAAGGCAGAGGCATGATCGCTGCCCAGGGCCTGTCCCTGCCGGTTTCCTATGATGAAGAATGCCAGTTGTATCTGCTGAAATGCGGAGTAGAGTTTGTAAATGACCAGAGCCAGAAGTTTTTCTCGCGCCAGGGATTACTCAGCTTATGGGAAGAAGGCTCCCGGTCTACTACCATCGACTATTACGAAAAGTCAACTGACCGGTATCTGCGATCCTTGCTGCTGCTTTCCAAAAATGAACAGGACCACCTGATTGTTACGGCCTATACCTATGACGTAACCAAAGAACGGAAGGCAGAAGAAGAGCAGAAACGGGCTCTGGAAGATGCCCTGGCACAGGCAGAACACGCCAATAAAGCCAAGACATCGTTCCTGAACAATATGAGCCACGATATCCGTACCCCTATGAACGGTATTATCGGTTACACAGCTCTGGCATCTACCCATGTTGATGATGCTGAGCGGGTTCTGGAATATCTGAAGAAAATCCAGACCTCATCAAATCACCTGCTGTCCCTCATCAATGACGTCCTTGATATGAGCCGCATTGAATCCGGTAAGGTGAAGATAGAAGAAAAAGAAGTTTCGCTGCCCATGGTCATGCATGACCTGAAGAATATCGTCCAGACTGACATTAAATCAAAGAATATCGAACTGTTCTTTGATACCGTTGATGTACATGATGAAACCGTATGGTGTGACAAGCTGCGTTTAAGCCAGGTGCTGCTGAACTGCATGAGTAATGCGGTAAAGTTTACGCCTGCCCATGGAACCGTTGGGGTTAAGATTACCCAGACTGCCTCTGATAAAGAAGGCTGGGCAAACTATGAGTTCCGCATTAAGGATACCGGTGTGGGTATGTCACGGGAATTCATGGATAAACTGTTCCAGCCCTTTGAACGGGAGCAGACTTCCACCATCAGCGGCACTCAGGGAACCGGCCTGGGGATGGCTATCTGTAAGAATATCATTGATATGATGCAGGGAACCATCACTGTAGAAAGTGAAAAAGGGGTAGGAACCGAATTCATCATCAATCTGTCATTCCGCATTGCCGGTGGAGTACGCTCTGATGTTGCCATACCAAAATTAAAGAGCGTCCATGCGCTGGTCTGCGACGACAATTATGACACCTGCACCAGTGTTTCTGACATGCTGCGGGAAATCGGCTTACGGCCGGAATGGACCATGAGCGGGAAAGAAGCCGTATTGCGTACCCATGATGCAGTGCGCAATGCAGATCCCTATGGGGTATACATTATTGACTGGCTGATTCCTGACATGAACGGCATTGAAGTAGTGCGACGTATCCGTCACGAGATCGGCAACGATACGCCAATCATTATCCTTACGGCTTATGACTGGTCTGACATAGAGCAGGAGGCCCGTGAAGCCGGTGTTACGGCATTCTGTGCAAAACCGCTGTTCCTGTCAGAACTGCATGAAATCCTTGCCAAAGCAGCAGACGGTCAGGTTATCCAATCTGCCAACTCGCTGAAGCTGACGGAATCCTTTGATTCCCATATCAGGGTACTGCTGGTAGAAGACAATTTCATGAACAGGGAAATTGCCTGCGAAATCCTGGAAGAAGCCGGGGCCTACGTGGTAACTGCCGTTAACGGTCTTGATGCCCTGAAAAAAATAGAAAGCTGTGCAGAAGGCGATTATGATGTAATCCTGATGGATGTCCAGATGCCCATTATGGATGGCTATGAATCAACCCGCCGTATCCGCGCCCTGCCGGACCCGTGGAAATCACATCTCCCCATTATCGCCATGACTGCCAATGCCTTTGACGAAGACCGCAAAAACGCCCAGGAAGCCGGTATGGACGCCCATATCGCCAAACCCCTTGATGCCGCCGTATTCTTCAGCACCATTAAAAGTGTGATGAAGAAATAGCTTTTTTTGCCAAAAGTGGCAGATTTTTGCTGACCACGGATGGATGTAAACTGCACGTTCAACGGACCGAATAAAGCTGATATTGAGATGCAGCTGGTTAAGCAGGATGTGGATTCCTTGAACGAACTGGAGTTCTGGAGTATAGTTTTCAAGTACTTTGATGACAAGACTGTATGGTCGGCGATAACAAAAACACGGCGCTATACGCGGGAGGTAACAGTGATTAACAACTATTCCATAGAAATCAGCCAGGATGAAATTGATGCCGCTATTGCACTCTCCCGCGAAAAGTTCCTGAGAGACACCTGGTCTGAGAAAAAACTTGCCGAAGAAAAAGCATTTGCTAATGGGCATGCCGAAGGGCGGGAAGAGCAGCGGCTGGAAGACCAGGTGATTATTGAAAGATTACAAGCAGAGATTGAAGCCCTGAAAAAGGCGAGGGCTTGATAAAAAAAGCATTGGGGACGAAATATACCTGTTATTCGATCACTTTTGGCCGAAAAACATAAATCTCAAAAGTTGAGGCATAAGGATATTTCCTGGACTAGATGCACTGAATTATATTCTATAAAGAAGGTTTCTTGCTATTGTGCGCACAGTGTATTATATTTTTATGTTAGAGGTACACGTATGGTTGCAAATATCAATATAAAAACTGACAGTGAACTTAAAAAACAGGCTGAGGCTCTTTTTGCAGATTTAGGAATGAATATGACAACTGCATTTAACATTTTTATGCGTCAGGCTGTTCGTGAAAATCGCATTCCCTTTGAAATCACACGGGATCCATATTCTCTTGAAAAAGCTATTTCAGATTCCCGTAACAGGACAGATTTGCATGGTCCTTTTTCCTCTGCAGAAGAAGCAGTTGCTTCAATGCTGGAGGATTAGTTGTATAACATCGTCTACACGAATCGCATGAAGCATGATGCCAAGTTGATGAAAAAACGCGGCAAGGAAATGAAGAAACTTGTTGATGTATTGAATCTTCTGGCTTCTGGAAATCCAATGCCAGAAAAATATAGAGACCACCAATTAACAGGTAACTTAAAAGATTTCAGAGAATGTCACATTGAGCCAGACTGGCTTTTGATGTACCAGATATTCCAAAATGAACTGATTCTTTCTGCTACCGCAACAGGAACACATTCAGATCTGTTTGAGAAATAATCATAAGAGATGATAACGCAATTTCTATGTGAAGTGCTTATTGTCTTAGAAATTAGAAAACAAGGCTGCAGTGGGGACTGAAGCCTTGTTTTTATGGAGTAGGTTCGGGGTTGAGAGGCTCTCCGTTAAAATAATGATGACCGTCACCATCCTGGTTATCACCATCTATTTCTGTTACGGTTAAATTACCTTGGCCAGAAACAATTTCCAGAAGACCCAGTTTATCAGTAGGAATGGCGATTTCAAGTTCCTTTGATGCATTAAGATGTCTGGTTGTACCGGTAATGGTAACCTTACCACCGGAATAAGCAACATCAATCCAGATGTCTCTACCGTACTCATACTCTCCTCCATAATAACCGTCGGGTACTGTGTTATTTCCAAAAACACAGTCTTTAATGGTGACATCGCCTTTTAATATATTGATTCCAGGTGCACGAGATCCCGATCCGCTAATGTGCAGGTTTTCGAACTTACAGTTATCAAGAACGGCTGTAGTACAATTAAGGTTAAGGCCACTGAAATTAGCCCAGTCCCAGTCTTTCCAGTTATTCTGGAATGTCACATTGGTCAGGATGATTTCATTTCCGCTAAAGTTCAGCAGACCGGAATCAGAGCTTATAATATCTTCGCTTTCATATCCACCATCAAGGATAATATTCTCCATGGTCAGATTGATGTCGCTGCCGTTTGTGTACAACATAGGTTTGAATCCTGAAGTACCTGGTTCCCTGTCTTCTTCGGAAATTGTCCAATCATCGGATCTTATGATGGTATGGGTTTGACCTGCAACACTTAAAAGGCTTAATGAAGCGTTGATGGGGATTGGTTCGGAAACTTTAATGTCTGCACCAAGCGCATAGGTTCCTCCCACATCAGCTGCTGATTTCAATTCGCCTACGGTGGTGATAGGGGTAGGGTTTATCCAAGAAACAGTTACTTCAATTCCCTGGAAATTTCCAGCGGGAAGATTTTCAACAGTGGCACGACTTGTTTTATCAGCAGCATTGGTATGACTAAGAAAATCTGTTCTGAATTCATCTATATTTTCATAAAGAGCAGAACCTTCATACCCAAAGATTTCAACAAAGGTGCTGTTTTCTGCAGCATAGTAATTCCAACTGTATTCATGAATTCCCCAACCACTGTTTAATTCTTCTGTAAATTTGACAGCGCTGCCATCACATTTTCCTAAATTAACTTTGTAAGTAACAATCTTAAATAGATCATAATCAGTGGGGGCCTGGCCCTGTGTTTCCGTAATGGTGTTATTTTCCTCCATCAAGCCTTCAAATAAGGTGTAATTCACCTTTTCTGTAGGATTTAGAGGGGCTTTATCAGAATACTTAAGAATAATGGTCTTAAGATAGTCTTTAAGGTCACTTTCTGAGACGCCGGTAAGATTGTATAGAAGTAATGTGCCACTGGTAGTACCGTTGTCCTGTTCAAACTGATTTATCTGGTATGTTCCACTACCAATTTCCCCTTCAGCAGGGTAACTGAATGAACTTTTGAATGAGAACCCTTCAAGGTCATAGGTAAAACTGACGGTTGCAGCAGCTCCTCCTGGCGGAATTACTGTTATCGAGTCTTTTCCATTCAGGAAGTCCTCGGGCATTTCTCTAGTCGTGGTGGCGCCACTTAGGTCAATGGTACAAGGGGTTGAACCGTTGTATCCAGCCAATGGTGCAAGTTCTTCCCAGGAATCGAACGGTACCTGCAGAGTAATTCTTATTTGGTCGTAATAGGCAGAAATAAAGTTCATGGTATCGACAGTACTGTTGGCAAAGGCTGTCAAAGAAGAATATAAACAGGCACTTCTCATTGTATCATCGGATCTGTCTAACATTTTTGATTGAATCGTACTACTGTCTGTCAAAGAAGAAATATTGTAGGCAAGTCCGTTTGAAGTATTAGCCGTTCGTATGTACCAGTCAGAGGTATGTCCTTTGATTTCAAAGGTTTCAAGACTACTACAACCTTCAAAACAACCATCTATCATTGTAACTGCAGAGCCGATAACAACATTCTTGAGGCTTTTACAGTTGTAGAAAACACCATTTGAGGTAAAGTCTGCATTGTCGGGAATGGTAATTCTTTCAAGACCTGAACACAGGAAAACCTGCTGTGATAATTCTTTTAATGAATTAGGGAGCGGGATGGCCTTCAGAGAAGGAGTGTATGCAAAAGCCATTGCCCCTAAAAACTCTAATGTAGAATTTTCTTCAAAGATGACTTCTTTCAGATTCTGATTACAATAGAAAGCAACGTTATAAATGTTTTTCACTGAAGAAGGTATGGTAACAGATTCCAAATTTGGACAGCCTGAAAGAGCTTCTCCATTGATTGCAGTCAGATTCTGCGGTAACTTGATTGATTTAAGCACTTTACCGATAGCGGTGCCGCTATCTGTTTTTAAGGTAAAGGTTCCAGCATTGCTGTTATCATCTTCCCGGTCATATCCTGCAAAAAAGCCGTTAGGTAACTCACTGAACATGTTAATACCAGTAGTATCGTTAATGGTTACCCGTGAAAGATCCAGGCCGATGGTTGCACCTTCTGCGCCTACTGTCAGGTTTTGTAATGGAGACAAATCGTATACAGAGGCAATTTCACCGGAGAAAGCAAGGCCGTAATGGGTGGTGCCTGCTTTACTTGTCAACACAAGATTTGTTGCAGACAATGCTGCTGTCGGAATATATTTTTTACGTAAAGCAGGGGAGGAACCATCGGTTCCTCTTAATGCAGAAACTAATTCATCGGTAGTCTCACAAATACCCAGCTCTGATGTAGAGGTGCTGTTAATTTCATCTTCAGAATATGAGTACGAGTACCAGGGATATGAATCTGCAGTCAGATTTGATGTATCTATTGTGGGGACGTTTAACAGCGCATCCTTTCCGATGTATTCAATGTCACTTGGAAGTTTTACAGTTTGAAGATTTGCACAGTTTGTGAATGCACCGTCACCGATAGATGTAACAGTTGATTTAACTGAAATTGAACTAATCCCAGTGTTTTTAAAAGCATAATTACCGATTGTTTCTAACTTGTTTAGTGATTGAGTAGTAATTGTTGTAAGTGCAATGCAGTTTTCGAATGCGCTGTCACCAATGGTTTGAAGACCTCTTGCAAATGTAATTGAAGTGATTGCTGAACCACTGAATGCAGCCTCTCCAATTGTAATAAGGTATTCTTTACTGGTTAAATCCTGAGTAAAAGAGCTGCAGTTAAAGAAAGCATATGCACCGATTTCAGAAGGGGTGTCTATATTGGAGGAAACTGATTTTAATGCTGTACAGTAATAGAAGGCGTAGGCTGGAATTTTTGACATGTACGGCGGATTTATTGATTCCAACCAGTTATTAGGTTCAGCCTTAGTTCCGGCAATACGCGTAAAGGGTGTTGGATTTTCTGGATTTTCGGGATCCGGAAAGACATTTTCAATTAACCAATCTCTATCAAGATAATTAAGTTGTAAATCTACTTTTTTATTTGTCGTATTGACTGAAGAATCGGCTAATGCAGCAATAGTTGTATTCCAAGCGGTACGATTGTTTTCAGATTCTTCAAATCCTCGGTTAAAAGTAATGGTTATTGTTTCTTCTGCGCTATCCTGACTTTGAGCAGTGATGTAAGCTTCAATCTCCTCTTTGGTTGAGTAGCCATAGATGTTTCCACCCTTAATCCAAAGAGGATACAGGGTTATGTCATCTGTGAATGTTCCACCGCGTATGGGAGAACCAGCTGAGTAAGCATTTGGTTGGCCTGACTGGTACAATGTCTCTCCATCCCACCATCTATAGAAATAATATCCGGTAGGAGGCAAAAAGAGGTCTTGAATATCAAGTTCGTTATCGTAGTTAGGAAGATCACGGGTAGTTTCATAAATATTCTGTACATACGGTTCTGGAAAATCAGCACCAGGGACAAGGTTGGCAGTTATTTTTACATCTTTGTCAGCTCTGCCGGTATTGTTATTCACTTCAAACCCTTCCAGGCTGAAAGTAATCTTGTACTTTCTGTTCAGTTCGGTGACTACCGGGGCCCATACGGAATCCTGTCCCGGAAAAACGTATACGGTTTCCGGACCAACGATGGTGGAGGCGCCGTTTTGGTCGAGGATTTCAAAAAGGGCATAGTATCTGCCGGATGTATGGTGGGTATCAGTCCAAGTGATGGTTGTGTTTGGATCATAGGTTGCTGTTGGAGCCGTTGTAGTGCGGTTTACTACGGGAGTATCTGAAATCCATAATCTAATGCTGGCGGCTTGTTCTGCCACCTCGGTAACATCAAGGGAAATATCAAAAATACCGGTACCGGTGGGTTCAAGAACAAAAGAGATATTTGCGGTGCTTGAACCAGCTGGGATGGTATGTGCTTTAGAAGACCATTCACCTCCCTTATACTTTGCGGTCAGACGCAGGGTATATGAGCGGGTAGGGTTCAGGATAATTGATGATCCGTTAAAGGAACCGTAAGTTTCCCAGGAAGTGATACTGGAAATTGGGGAGTCAGATATCAATTTGAAATCAGTAAAAGCAGTAATATTAGGATTGTAGTCCTGGCCAGGCCATACAGAGCGCGAACCGTTACGATTGCTGGTATCTGCAGAAAGGCGGAGAATCCGCTCTCCCGCAGTATTTCTGTCATCATCATTGTGCACTTTACCGCCAAACAGTCCGGAGCAGGAATTCAGCAGAATGGTAATGGCTATAAGCAGCACCGAAAGGATATAAGTTCTTGATGTATTCTTTTTCATGATAGTTTCCTTCTGCTCCTTAGTTTTCCGGTATGTACTTGACTGAAATAGATTCACTTCCAGTGCTTTGGGTGGATTCTGACGTTACGATACAGCTTACTGAATGAGGTCCAACAGGACAGAGGAAGGTATAAGAACTTCCTGAACCTGACTGTTTTAAACCGTCTACATACCAGGTGAAGATTGCATCGCTCGGCCACTCGATTGCCGGTGTTGCCGTTACGGTTTTCTCTTCTACTGAATCAGCTTCTCCGCTGGTCAGAGCAAAATCTATGACATTATTGAAGGTAATATCTGTATCAATACCAATACCGGAAGCCCAGCGTGCATACAAGGTAACATCCTGAAGGGGAAGCTGCTGGTACCGGGTAATGGGTGCATCAGAAAAGTCTGAAGTCAGATACCATCCCACCAATGCACTTGCCTGTTCTCCGTTCTGCAGTACAACATCTGCAGAAGTAGGGAAACTACTCATGGATGCATCCATAGAAGTCAGCGGATACATGCGGCGCCAGTCAAAGGTTTCTTCTGCTTCATAATCCTGTTTCCATTCGCCGCCCATCAGATCCCAGGTAATATTCCAGCGGGGGTATTCTTCTTCCGGAGTGGCGTGCATCTGGACGGTTACGGAAACTGAGCGCTGTTCGTAGGAAAGTTCAAAGACACCGGGCGTTACCTTGATGCCGTCATCAAAGGATTCGGTGTTTTCGGTTGAGCCGCGGCCGGTGACAACGGTGCCGGTTTTTTCGGCCCAGGCTTCAATTTCTAGGTAGTAGTAGCCGGTGTCACAGGTAAAGGAAAGGTCGTTACCATCAAGTACTTTGGTAAGAATCGGGGTTTCCATTCTTTCGCCGTTCTGGTACTGGTACAGGCGGATTTCATAGTAATTTGAGTAGGCCTGTGCCTCGTCAGCATTGACAAAGCGTCCGCGGGAATTTGACAGGTTGATGATTACCGTATGCGTATCATAGTGCACGGGAAAGAGGTACATGCATGAAGTGAGCACCGCCAGCAGGCCGAAAATGATAGCCGGCAGAAGCACTTTAAAAAACGTCTTTTTCATAAAATCATCCTTTTTGAAAGACTTCACCATTCTGTTTTAATCACTACTTTGAGCAAGGACATTTTGACTGCTAGTACTATATCGCAGTTATGGAAAAAAACGAAGATTAACATGAAAAAATTACGAAAAAAAAGACAGAATATTCGTGAAAATATATAAAAAAGATGTCAGATAAAAGAGATCCCGAAACAAGTTCGGGATGACTTACTGCAGGCGGGATGACTTACTGAGGATTCGGGATGGCGGTGAACGCTCTATTAGATTTCCATGTTCATGACGTGGCGTACTTCATTCAGGGTCTGTACTGCCATTTCGCGGGCTTTTTCGGCACCGGTGAGCAATACCTGACGGATGTAGTCCGGGCTTGCTTCAAGACGGGCACGTTCAGCGCGGAGCGGGCGAAGTTTTTCGTTCAGGGCTTCAGTAAGTTCGCGTTTCAGCATACCGCCGCCACCTTCACCGATGCGTGCAGCCACGTCTTCCGGTTTTTCGCCGGTACACAGACTGATAAGGAGCAGCAGGTTGGCAACTTCCGGACGGTTATCCGGGTCCCAGGTAATGATGCGTTCTGCATCGGTCTTGGCTTTCTTGATCAGTTTTGCCGTTTCGTCTTCTGTAGCGCACAGCATGATGGCGTTTCCGCGGCTTTTTGACATTTTCTGGCTGCCGTCAAGGCCTTTGATCATTGGGGCGTTGGAAAGCAGTGCATCTGGTTCCGGGAATACCGGCTGGTCTTTTGGACAGAACTTCCGGTTGAAAGCGCGGGCAATGTTACGGGTCATTTCGATATGGGGCAGCTGGTCTTTACCTACAGGTACCACATTACCTTTGCAGAACAGGATGTCACATGCCTGGTGTACCGGATAGGTATACATACCGGCGTTTACAGCCTTCAGGCCTGCAGCCTGGATTTCTTCCTTTACGGTTGGGTTACGGCTCAGTTCTGCGTTGCTTACCAGGGTAAGGAACGGCAGCATCAGCTGGTTTGCTTCAGGAACGTAGCTGTGGGGGTAGATGATAACGTCATCGCTTGGCTTGATGCCGGCTGCCAGATAGTCGATTACCAGCTGCTTGGTGTTCTGGCTGATTTCCTGGTAAGCATCGTGGTCGGTAAGAACCTGGTAGTCTGCAATAAGGATACAGGTGGGAACGCCCATTTCTGAAAGGCGTACGCGGTTCTGCAGGGAACCGAAATAGTGGCCGATGTGCAGGCGTCCGGTAGGACGGTCACCGGTAAGAACACGGTATTTTTTAGGGTTTACCTGGATATCTTCTTCGATTCTTGCGCTGCGGGCAAGGGCTGCTTCGTAGGTTTTATTTGAGATGCCTTCAACTTCTTCGTTCATCATTGGATCAGACATGTTTTTAACTCCTTATTGGCAATGATTCTATATATAATATCAGACTATTTGCGTTCATACAAGTTTCTGGCAATGGCCAGAAGCTGTTCCCGGTTGTTGGCTGCAGGATCATCGATGACGGTTTCCAGCAGTTCATTGAGGATAGCCCCCAGATGTTTTCCTGCCGGAATGCCGGCTGCCATCAGGTCTTTTCCGGTAACCGCCAGGTCTTTCAGGCTCAGGGCGTTCTGCTCCTGTGCAATTACACTCATCCGTTCCTGCAGTTCCAGAATGTTTTCTGTCCAGATTCCGTCTTTCATGTGGGCTGGCGTTCCGCTCATGCCGCAGACATCGCAGATACGCAGGTCAAAGATATCGTGATAGGCGGCAGTCAGCTCGTCATGGAGCGGGTTGGTGTCGCGGCAGTCCGGCGGGGTGCAGCGGACCATAAAGCGGCGGACGGCAGCGTCAGTCCAGGTACTTTCATAGTGGAACATGTGCTGCTTTACCAGATGGCTGACATAGCGGGCTGTTACCTTGGGATACCGGAGCCGGTTAAGGATGTCTTCAGTCATTTTTGCCCCGACATTCTCGTGTCCAAAGAAGGTGTAGATGGTACCGAAGGGTTCTTTTTCTTCTACACGGCGGGTGGCAGGTTTTCCGATGTCGTGGAACAGGGCAGCAAGACGCAGGTTTGTGTCGGGTTCTGTGATTCCCCGTTCCAGGTCAAGCCAGACAGCACCCTGCAGGGCAAACAGCAGATGGTCAAGAACGTCAAAGTGGTGGTGGCCCCGTTCATCGGCCTGGATAACGCCACGGGCAGCGGCAAGTTCCGGCAGGAACTGTTCCAGGACACCGGTCTGTTCCATCAGCTCTATGCCGCCTTTGGGGTTTGCACTGGTAATGAGTTTGGTAAATTCGTCCCGGAACCGTTCAATGCTGATTTTTGCGGTAACGTCCCGGGCGGCGGGAATGGCGGCAAAGGTGTCAGGATCAATGGTAAAGCCGGTCTGGGCGGCAAAACGCAGTGCCCGGATAGGGCGGAGTCCGTCTTCGCCGAAGCGTTCGTGGGGATTTCCTACGGTGCGGATAATGCCGGCTCTAATGTCGTCTTCGCCGTGGAAGGGGTCGCAGAGGGTGCCGTCAGAAAGGTTTACGGCAATGGCGTTCATGGTGAAGTCACGGCGTGAAAGGTCTTCTTCTATTTTGCCGGCATAGATGACGGCGTCCGGATGGCGGCCGTCACTGTAGGTGGATTCAAGCCGGTAGGTGGTAACTTCAATTTCTTCGCCCATAAAGTGGACGGTTACGGTTCCGTGGGCAATGCCGGTGGGGATTACCCGGTTGAAGATGGCGATAACCTGTTCCGGCTGGGCATTGGTGGCTATATCCCAGTCATGGGCTTTTTTTCCGCGGAGCATGTCACGGACGGCGCCGCCTACCAGGTAGGCTTCATAGCCGTGGTCTGCAAATACGGCGTTGAGTTTTTTCAGAATGTCTGGAACCGGGAGTTTCGTCATGGGGATACTGTACCATGAATCTGGGGGCGCACTCAATAAAGCATCACTTTATCAAGTATGTGTGCTGAGAGTGCTTACGCAGGGACCTGTCAATTCCTCACTCTGTGACCAAGCAGGGCAAGACAGAAAGAA
>JAKSTT010000210.1 GCA_024413635.1 Treponemataceae bacterium
TCTGCTTCTGCAATCATGGCAGAATGCCAGTCAAGCAGGCTGTGTTCCATATCAGGATTGTTACCTTTTACGTCACACATAACGCGGAATACGGGTTCAGTACCGGATCCGCGCATCCAGATGAATGCTACCGGTGAACTCCAGGTATCCTTCAGAAGGATTTTCAGTCCGCCTTTTCCGCTGACACTGTAATCAGTTACATTATTCTTCTGTTTCGTTCCGTTGTTACAGATTACTTCATAGCTCCGGATGCCGTATTTTTCCAGCAGTTCAGCTTTCTTTTCAAGCCAGGCATGCTCAAATACCTTCTGGTAATTGGCCTTCAGCACCGCATGGTCAGTTTTGGTAATGTGGAGCAGGGCACGTGGTTCTGAAACACCGGTGGTGGTATATACAGGCAGGGTGTCCATTACGTCAGCCAGTGTAAAGCTGTTGGAGTACTTGTCTTCCTGACCGCTCAATGAGCACCACAGATGGAACAGTCCCGGTCTGGTAATATCTCCCGAGCAGCTGATTTCATCACGGATTGAGAGCAGTTTGATCAGCGCAAACAGTGAGTTCAGCGGATCACGTACAGCTGCCGGATGGGTAATGTTACCGCCGTTGGAACCTTCACCCAGGATACGCACAGTGTATCCTGCATCCCGCAGTTCACGGGCACAGTTTACGACGTTGGCTTCCCCAACTTCTGCCCGCTGTACTTTAGCGTCAAAAGCCCGTGCAATTTCTTCAATACGCATGCTGGTCGGGTCATTTACTGCAACAGCCAGTTTGTAGCCATTGGCAGTTGTTTTTCCGGCGTAGTGCAGGAATGCCAGTTCAGCCATAACTGAAAGGGCAAATACTTCCTGGGCTTTCAGCACTTCGGCCTTTCCGGTCCGTTCGTTCCAGAATACGATGTTTCCGCGGTCACCGTCACAGTCAGGCATATAGCCCAGTGCTGCTTCTTTGTGTCCTGCAGCCTGCAGCCGTTCCATTTCGGCAGCAACGTGTACCAGGTTTTCCGGTTCCGGAATGATGGTGTGGACAATCTGGCCCGGCTTGTTGTTGATGGAATAATAGCCGATGCCGTTAGCCTTGAAGAAATCATTGTCAATGCTCAGGGTACGGGCAGAGCCGTTAAAGTCGCAGACTACAGCCAGCGGGTTAACGGCTACGGCTGCTTTCAGCGTATCAAAAAGGGCTGTCTGGCTGGCAGGGTCAGTTTCATCAGTAATAACCTGACGGCTGAATGCTTCATAGGCTGTTACAGCTGCCTGTTTGCAGGCCGGCTGGGCATCATAAACGGCTTTATTGTCAGCTTCTGTATATTTTTGTATACATGCTAAGACTTTGTCAGTAACTGCAGCATCAGAAGCCAGGGCGCGGAAGTTTGCGGCTAGAACGTTTGCTTCGCTGCCGGGAATAACACCGCCATCGTTTTTGCCGAATTTAATGCCGTTATGGCCGATAGGGTTATGGCTGGCACTGATGTATACAAAACCGTCTTTCTGGCGGCTGTATGCCATAATTTCCGGAGCTGCGGTAATGGCCAGGTATTCTACGGTGATACCGTCATCTACCAGTTCCCTGATCATGTAGCGGGCAATTTCCGGACCGGTAGGACGGGCATCCATACCTACGGCAACAACCGGAGAACTTTTTCCGGTTTTTTCTTTAATGAAGTCTGCATATACCCGGGCCATAAGGGTTGCAAATACGGCATGGGTATCAAGAATTTCAGGATGTGCATCTTCTTCATCGCCGGATGCGGCAAAAACGCCGCGCCAGCCGGAAGCTGAAAGAATAAGTTTTGAAAGGGAAGAGGTTAGTTGCTCTTGGAAATTATCTGTCGTTTTCATACCTTCAGTATACAAAAGCGCGCTTATGTGTCAATGAATAGGGCGATGCTCTATTCAGTAATTTTCTCTGAAAAAAGGAATAAACTGCGGGTTATTTACTCAGTTTACTGCTACAATAATGGGTAATGACGATGCCGCACATAGATTTCCACCGGATATGGAACAAATTCTGCCATGATATGAATAGAGGGACCATTCAACAGAAGCGTCTGCTAACTGTTGTCGTCACTGCTATTTCCCTAATCTGTATTGTTGGCATGGCAGTCGGCTATGCAGCCGGCAATATGGTGTTCTTCATCTACTGTGCTGCCTTGTTCGTCATGTACATGATAGCCCTGGTGCTTACCGTCATCTTCAATAAGGTACAGGCTGCCTTTGTGTTCATGCACGTTGGCCTTGCCATCGGCTTTTCATTTTCGTTTCTTATTGGTGGGAACGCCGGTTTAGGTTTTTTCTGGTATCTGGTTGTACCCCTGATTATGGTAACCCTGACCAATACGGTAGCCACCAGTCTGTGGTGCCTGTACTGCACGCTGTTTATGCTGGTCATTTATGCAACACCCCTGCGCGTGTATATACCGGCTGAACACGGTGGTTTTGCCGGATTGAATTACATTTTTGTCTGGGGGTTCGGCAGCCTGGTTTCCATCCGTCTGGGATTTCAGATGCAGTCACTGGATAAGGAGCGGCGGGGACTGAT
>JAKSTT010000211.1 GCA_024413635.1 Treponemataceae bacterium
GCGTCAACGGTGCGTACAACATCAGCAAAGATGTCGTAGGCTTTGTTCAGGTCTTCGCGGCTAACGTTCAGAGCACACAGACAGCGCATAACTGAACCGCCCCGTCCACCTTTTTCAATAACCAGGCCACGTTCAAAACAGAGTTTCTGAACACGGGCAGAGATTTCTCCGCTGGCTGGTTTTGAACCGATGCTGTCAACCGGACCGTTTGGATCAACAAATTCGGTACCGATCATCAGACCCTTACCGCGAACATCACCGATGATTGAAACTTCTTCTTTCAGTTTCAGCAGTTTTGCTCTGGTCAGTTCACCTTTTTCTGCAACATCAGCCAGGAATTCAGGTTTTGAAACACGGTTCAGAACAACAGTTCCGGCTTTCATTGCCAGCTGGTTACCGCGGAAGGTACCGGCATGGGCACCCTGGGTCCATACGTCCAGGTCTTTGTTGTAGATAACTACTGCCAGTGGCTGGGTTCCACCGATTGCCTTTGATGACAGGATAACATCTGGAACGATGTCAGCGTATTCAAATGCAAACAGTTTACCACTGCGGCCGATACCACACTGGATTTCGTCACAGATCATCGGAATGCCGAGTTCTTTGGTAACGCGGCGGATGGTCTGCAGGAATTTAACAGGAGCAGGAATAACACCACCTTCTCCCTGGATTGGTTCAATAATAACTGCAGCTGGTTTGGTGATACCGCTTTCAGGATCTTTCAGGGTCCGTTCAAAGTATGCACAGGCTGCATCTACACCAGCGTCACCGCCAAGACCGAATGGACAGCGGTATGAGTATGGGTACGGGAAGAAATGTACTTCCGGCATTAAACCGTGTACTTTTGATTTTGCACCCAGGTTACCGGTACATGCCATTGCTCCGTGACCCATTCCGTGATATCCACCACCGAATGCGATAATTGATGAGCGGCCGGTTGCAGTCTTACACAGCTTCAGGGCTGCGTCAGTAGCGTCGGTACCTGAGGGAGAACAGAACTGAATTTTTGCATTGTTTTTCAGTTCGCCGGGAAGCAGGGCCTGAAGTGTTTCTACAAACTTGTCTTTTGTAGGGGTGGTAAGGTCAAGTGTATGCAGTGGAGCACCACTGGTTAACAGTTCAACCATTGCCTGATTTACTTCAGGATCATTGTGACCAAGTGCGAGCGTACCTGCTCCGCACAGAAAATCCAGATACTTGTTCCCTTCAACGTCTTCTATCCATGAGCCTTGTGCTTTTGCCAGTGCAAAAGGAAATTTTCTGGGGTAACTACGTGCGTTTGATTCGGTGGAATCCTGTCTGGTAATGTAATACTGATTGGTGTATTCAGAGTTGTTCTGAACCATCTACTTTCTCCATTACGTGGTTGCAGTTGCTGCAACCGAGGGGGGATATTCTCTGTCAACGGCAGTTGTTTATGCGTTAGTGCATCATCCACAGTATACAGTGAAAATGCACATGTCGTAATCGAGAAAGTACCATACATTCTTTGCTTTAACAAGACTTTTCTGCAATTTTTGTGTACGTTTTTTTACCTTTTCACAGAGGGGCAAAATGTGATACATTTTTATCATGAATGTTTCTACAAATAATAACAAACTGAGCGGTTCTGTATCAGTTCCCGGCTCCAAAAGTCATACTATCCGTGCCCTTCTTCTTGCTGCATTAGGCGAGGGTGTTTCCCATATCCATAACCCGCTGCCCAGTGCAGACTGCTTTTCTGCAGCCCATGCCATCAAAGCTTTTGGTGCTGACTGTGATATCGGCTGTCCCGTTGACGAAAACGGTCATCCTCAGGGTACCCCCGCTACTACCTGGGTGGTAACCGGTGCCGGTAAAAATGCCCACGCTCCCGATGTTACCGTTGATGTAGGAAACTCCGGTTCAACCCTGTACTTTTTTACTCCGGTGGCTGCAACCTTTACCGGCAGCAGCACCTTTACCGGTGATGAATCAATCTGCAAGCGTCCTGTTTCCCATCTGCTTGATGCCCTGGCTCAGCTGGGCGCAACGGCTGCTACAGAACGCGTTGGCGTAGACGCTCCGCCATTTACCGTAACCGGCCCCATCGCCCCGGGAAACGTTGTTACCGACGGCCGCCTTTCCCAGTACATTTCCGGCCTCATGATGGCATCTACCCGGGTAAACGGCACCATCACCATGACCCTTACTGATCCAAAAGAAACCCCGTACCTGACCATGACTAAGCAGTGGCTGGAATCCGTAGGTTTTGCCGTTGACATGGCTCCGGACTTTACCAGAATCACTGTTACCGGCCCCCATACCATTGAGGCCTTTGACCGCACTGTTCCTGCTGACTGGGAAGGCGTTGCATTCCCCCTTATGGCAGCATTGCTGAGCCACAGTGACATTGCCATTACCGGTGTAGACTGTACCGGCAGCCAGGGTGATGAAGCCGTTGTTGACGTACTCCGCCAGCTGGGAGCAGATATTGAACTGAAAAAAGATGCTGCAGATGCCCAGACCGGCACCCTGTACG
>JAKSTT010000212.1 GCA_024413635.1 Treponemataceae bacterium
GAAATGCACACATGACAATACCACCAGGCTTTGTTACCCGGATTGCCTCATCAATAGCCTTATGTACATCGTCTTTTTCATACAGATGATACAAGGGGCCCAAAACAAGAGTTACATCAAATGAGTCGTCTGCAAACCGGCTCAAGTCAGTTGCATCTCCCTGAAATGCCTGTAACGAAGGAAGTCCTTTGCCGTTTTCCTTCAATATGTTCAGGTTACTTTCCACAAGTTCAACGGCAGTTACAGATCTACCTTCTTTTGCCAGTGCTATGGAATATCGTCCTGTGCCAGCTCCTACTTCAAGAATGCGGGCATCGGCAGGCGTATACTTTTTGATGTAATGCATAGTGGCAGCATATTCCAACTGTCCACATCTACTCCGGCTAAGCCGTCCGTCTTCATCAATCTGCCCATAAAAACTGCTGAGCAACGCAACGCGGGAATCCATATGGGGTAACTCCTTTATCTGTGTAAAATCCATGCAGATAGTGTAATCACATTCTACCTTGCCGGTGCAATCGCGTCATTAAAGCGTTACTTCAAAAGCCTGCACACCATACTGCCCACCATTCCACCAGACATAAAAAAAACACCCCGCTCGCAGGGAACGGAGTGTTTTATAATCGGCATGCTGAACTCGTTTCAGCATCTCTGCTTACATATAAGCTTTCAGGATCTTTTCCAGACGTTCGCGGCCAATTACCTTAAAGAAGCTGGCCAGGCGTGGTCCCTGATCTTTATTGATCAGAACGTGGTATACGGCGGTGAACAGGGCTTTTGCTTCAATGCCGCTGTTGGTTGCACAGTCGTAAATTGCCTGAGACAGTGGTTTTTCTTCCAGAGTGTCCATAACCGGCAGAACATCGTTGTAAATCTTGCGTACAGCTTCCAGTTCAGCACCCTGAACATCAGCCTTTTTCCAGTCTGGGCTAGTCGGATCCTGCAGGGCAAAGCGGAATTCTTCAGGAGCACACTGGGTAATCCAGTACCATGCACAGGCACAGCGGGTCCGCAGTTTTTCTTCCTGTTCCGGTTTAACATCACCCAGCGTCTTGATAACAGCATCAATATCACCGCTGTTAATCTGCAGCAGGTTACACAGATGGCGGAAACCACCGGTTACCTGATATGGCATTACCGCAGGCATGCCGGGTTCAACCTGGGAAAGTTCGTAAATACGCTTTTCTTTGGCAAAGGTGTCTTCGTTCTTAGCTTTTTCTACGCCAAAAGCAATACGTTCGGTTTTGTCGTAGTCTTCGTAAATCTTGATAACGTCCAGGTCAAAGCTGATGGCAAATTCGGTGTTCGGACGGGTACCCGCAAACAGATAGCGGGTAATTTCCGGTGGATATACGTTCAGAACATCAGGCAGGGAAATAACCTGTCCGCTTGAAGATGACATTTTTCCCGGAAGGCCTTTGGTACCGATAAAGTCATAGCGGAATGATACCGGAGCCTGCCAGTTGTAGATTTCATCAGCAACCAGACGTGCAGTATCAAAAGAACCGCCCTGTGAGTGATGGTCTTTACCGGCTGGTTCAAATACGGTGTGTTCATACTGCCAGCGCATAGGCCAGTCTACACGCCAGCCCAGTTTGATTTCCTTGCTGGTGCGCAGGTCAGCCTTTTCAACGTGACCACAGCTGGTACATTTATAGGTCAGGCGGTATTCGCCATCGTACTCTACCATTTCAGTGGTGTCTTTATTACATTTGCAGCAGAATGCAGCAGTTGGCCAGTATTCTTCGTCATCGCTCATTTTGTGGGCAGGGTCGCGGTACCGGTTCAGGATTTCCTTTAAGCGGTTGCGGTTCTGCAGTGCGGTGCGCATACCTTCAGTGTACATATTGGCACGGTAGCGTTCACTCTGATACAGGAATTCAGGATGAATACCAACTTTTGGCAGCTGGCTTTCAACATCAACTTCGTGGTGACGGGCATACGAAGAATCACGGCCGGTAGTATCCGGAACCATGGTAATAGGGAAACGCAGGTGCTGTTCCAGAACATCCTGGTTCGGCATGTTTTTAGGCACTTTGCGGAATACGTCGTAATCGTCCCATGAATAGATAAAGCGTACATTCTTACCGCGGTCACGCAGAGCCCGTACAACCAGGTCTACAGAAATAATTTCGCGGAAGTTACCGATATGAACGGTTCCCGATGGAGTAATACCAGATGCGCAGGTGTAAACGTCAAGATCGCCGCGCTCACGGATAATTTTATCGGCAGTCTGGTCTGCCCAGTGTGAAAGCTTGCTGTTATTAGCGTGTTCGTTACTCATAGTCCGAACAGTATACGAAATC
>JAKSTT010000213.1 GCA_024413635.1 Treponemataceae bacterium
GTTCTGCTTTGCCAGGGTAGCCACAATATCATCTTCTATTCCCTTGCCCTTAAATGATTCTTCCAGCCACAGATGAGTTACCGCAGGCTTTTCTTCTGCCGTGCTGATAACACATACTCCAATGGTATCATCACCTTTTCTGATCAGGTATCCGTGGTTCATCACCTCACGTCGGACAGCAGCTGCATTTTCACCAGCGGCCCCGCACTCACCGTCTGCCCTGCTGAAGATTTCATCAAACCCTTTGGGATTTTCTTCTTCCCGAACCAGATGGTACCCATTGTTGTCATCGCAGGGAGCCGGATAGTCAAACTGGCACGGCAGCACTGCCCGGTTCCACTTTGCAAACTGACTTTCGTAGTCAGCCGGCGGTACCGGTGGAATGCCCTCAGTAATGTCATAAGGCTCTTCCATGATACCCGGAATCTGCATACTGCCCTCTTCAAATTCGTAGACCATGTATGCACTCCAGGAATTCCCTTCTCCGTCAGTAATGCCCCGGTCCTTACACTGAATGAACCCTGCTCTCGGGTAATAATCCGGTTCCCCGATAATCAGTACCCCAGGATATCCTGCGGCTTTTGCCAAAGGCAGGGTTTCTTTCATCAGTTTCATTCCCACACCCATGGCGCGGAACTTATGGCTGACACACAGGGGCCCAAAAGATGCAACTTTTACCGTAGTGCCATCAGCCTGTGTAATCTGTGACTCAAAGTACATGATGACACCGGCAATTTCTCCGTCTACCACTGCAATGCGGCTCAATTCCGGCAGCCACGCCTCATGGTTCCGCATCACATGCACCATGAAATGTTCGTTACATCCCGGCTTATATTTATTCCAGAACGATTCCCGGACCATCTTCTCGGTTGCCGGATACTCACTTTCTTTTTCCTTACGGATTTCTATTTCCATTTCCATATTCCTCTTTCAATGAAGCAAGAGTGTCTTCCCAGCGAACAGTTCTAAAGTTGTTATGAAAATACGAAAAGGAAGGCAGAATCTGGCAAAAACTGTTGCAGGCCGGTTCAATAGTTTCCGCTCCGGCCTGCACCTGTAGCGACGCTAGCGAGCGGTTTTGACAGATTCTGACTGACTGATAGTATTTTCAAGGCTACTGTAGCTTCACGCAACTTCGGCGCGGCTTGCCTCCAGCAACTGATAATATGCCCCTTTAGCTGCATACAGCTCATCCGGAGTACCACTTTCCAGAATACCACCCTGGTCAATGACAAAAATCCGGTCTGCGTTCTGGATGGTACTCAGACGATGCGCAATGACAAAACTGGTCCGTCCCTTCAGCAGTTCCGCAATACCAGCCTGAACCAGCTGTTCGGTCTTGGTATCGATACTTGAGGTTGCCTCATCCAGAATCAGAATCTTTGGTTTACTGATCATAGTGCGGGCAAAAGCCAGCAGCTGACGCTGACCGTTACTCAATTCACCGCCACGGCTGGTCAGCTCAGTGTCATACCCGTCCTTCAGTTTCATAATAAAGTCATGGGCATGAACAGCCTTGGCAGCTTCAATAATCTCTTCTTCCGTTGCATCCAGTTTTCCGTAGCGGATGTTATCCCTGATGGTTCCACTGAAGATGTAGTTATCCTGGGTCATGATACCCATCTGTGAACGCAGACTGTGAAGGCCGACATCCTTTACATCATTGCCGTCAATCTTAACGCTTCCGCCCTGTACATCGTAAAACCGGCTGATCAGGTTTACCACGGTACTTTTGCCAGCCCCAGTAGGTCCAACTAGTGCGATGGTTTCGCCGGCTTTTACTTCAAAACTGACATCCCGCAGTACCTGGGTGTCAGTTTCATAGCCAAAGGTAACATGATCAAAGGTAACGTTACCGGCAATATCTTCCAGTTTCCGGGCATCCGGCTCATCCTTGAATGCCGGCTGGGTATCCATAATTTCAAAGATACGTTCAGCACCAGATACCGAACGGATAATCTGGTTGTAAAAGTTACTCAGATTCATGATTGGCTGCCAGAACATACCCATGTAAGTTCCAAAAGCAATGTAGGTACCAATGGAAACGCCTTCAATGCCCAGCACTTTAATACCAACCAGATACAGCATTACAGTTCCGATACCCCAGCACAGGTCAGTACAGGCACCAAACCCGTCTGCCCAGGTAACAGCCTTGATGAATTCTCCGCGGTCATCCTCTACCAGCTGGCGGAATGTAGCATCTGTTTCAGGTTCTGCCCTGAAATTCTGGATAATCTTGATACCAGAAAG
>JAKSTT010000214.1 GCA_024413635.1 Treponemataceae bacterium
GGATGAAAAAAGGTCAGCCACTATCTTGGGCTGACCTTTTCTGTTATTTCACCAGTTTACCACCTTTGATTTCAAGATCTTCAACTCGTGGTGGATTCAATTTCGAGGGATCAGATAAATCCATATCAGTAATTACTGTATTACCAGCTTCTGCCAGTGACGCTATTTCCCGGTCCTGGAGCTGCCAGTATCGTTCATCGGTAACAATCAGTTGTACTAATCCATCTTCAGAAGGTTTTCCACTGTAGGTTCCTTTGGATTCTACAGTATCAACGATATACACAGTTCCTGTCTCTGACAGGTTCCGTTCATACCAGCGGCGAACCCACGAACCATCGTCATAGAAATAATAGGTTGTTGCAGCGCCATATCCTTCGTCATTCCATAAACCACTGTTTTCTATCTGTGCAACAGAAGGAATAATGCCAAAGCAATCCCTGAACGTATTCCGGGTTTTCGCATCCAACAGCGTAATCTTATCTTCTACGTAAAATTTTACATCAGAACGTTCTTCGCACAAAGAACCAAGTGACCAGTACGCTGATGATTTAACAGAATTTCTGATAAGAAGGTCAGACGGGAACCTGGAATACAGATACTTCATGGATTCAGAAGAATCTTCATCGCCATCTCTCAGCAAATGAATGGTAACATAGTCCATATCCCAGGGACTTGTTAACACCCCGTTGACGTCTTTCAAACCGAGATATTCAACCCATGCATCAGACAGATTTCCCTCTCCATAAGCCTCATTCAGAGCTGCAAGAATTGCATCCTCGGTATCGGTATAGGCAAGGATCTGTTCAAGATAACCGGTATCACCTGTCTCAAAATATGAAAGCCAATACCGGTCCAAGGTTTTTCCGCCGTCCCGTGAAAAGTCAAAGGGCAGGATTTCTGAACTCCATTTATCCGGCATAGTCTTAACGGTCTGACAGGCCGAAAGGAGCACAATAAGCAGTGCTGAAAGGGCAATTACGTATTTTTTCATAGGTACTTCCTTTGTATAGTTATGGACGGGCAGTCTTCTTACCCGATATTGCACACTTTCTGCAGGAATGCAGTGCAGCCGGCAAGAATATCATCGTAGGTATCATCAAAATTGTCGGTATACCAGGGGTCAGCTACATCACGGCTGCTGCCGGTCCACTCCAGCATCTTGCAGATTTTTTCGCTCTGTCCGTTTGAAAGGCGGACCATGTTGCTGACGTTGGCCCGGTCCATACCGATAAGAACGTCTGATTTTTCGTAGTCACTGGCGGTCATCTGGGTAGCCCGGTGACCGTCACAGCTGATGTTATAGCGGGCCAGCTTGTTCCGGGTACCATAGTGCACCGGATTTCCGATTTCTTCAGTGCTGGTAGCACGGCTGTAGATATTGAAACGGTCTGAAACGCCGGCGCGGCTGACCATATCCTTAAAAAGGAATTCTCCCATGGGAGAGCGGCAGATGTTACCGTGACAGACAAAGCATACTGTCAGGGTTTCTCCCCGGTCCCATTTTCTCTGAAGCTGCAGCTGTAAAGATGAAAAGCTCATGTATTTTTTTATTCTCCAATGTGCACCAGAGCCGGAAGGGCCGGTACACCGTAACTGTTGTACAGGTTCATGGTATAGAACGGTTTGTGGGCAAAGGAAACGGTATCCACCCGGTCTGCATCATCGGTCAGCAGGATAACCAGATTACCGCCGGCGGTTGTAGCATTGATTTCTACCGGTTCAGAACCGGCAAACAGTTCAAGACCATCAATGGTGCTGCCTTTCATCCAGAGGCCTTCTCCAACGTTTTCAAAGTGCAGCATCACCATACCCGGTGCCTTTGAAATAGCACTGAGCCGTGGAGCGTCGGCAGGTACATCGCAGCCATATACATACCGCTCGGCAAGAAGGGCAGCCCGCTCACCTACCGGCTTTTTCTGTTTTGGATGGATATCATATTCCATACCCACATCGCCGGTGGAAATGAGGTAGGTATTGGGAACCGTGTCAGCAACAGTCTGCTGGCTCTGGCGGACAACCGGATAGTTGGTACCTTCGCAGGAAAGCCAGGCACTGAACGGAGCCAGCTGGGCAATGATGAACGGAAACTGGTCATTCCACAGAGTACGCCAGTTATCAATCAGGTCAGAAAGAAC
>JAKSTT010000215.1 GCA_024413635.1 Treponemataceae bacterium
TCAGTTTCCGGCGGCATGGTCATCATCATCTGCGCCATTGCTGCCAGCAGTATCATGGCAATTGCCGCTCCGGTAGCAGATAAAACGGAGGAATCTCAT
Source organism: Treponemataceae bacterium (assembly GCA_024413635.1). Taxonomy (GTDB): domain Bacteria; phylum Spirochaetota; class Spirochaetia; order Treponematales; family Treponemataceae; genus Treponema_I. Next base: position 100 of record JAKSTT010000215.1, read on the forward strand.
GACTGATCTTTCCCTCTTTTTTTATTATCTTGCCGTTATGGCTGGCGTTACGTACCTGATCCGCATGCTGCCCCTGGTGCTGTTCCGTAAGCCCATTGAGAACCGGTTCATCAAATCGTTTCTCTACTACATCCCGTATGCCGTGCTGGGGGCCATGACATTCCCTGCTATTTTCAGCAGTACCGGAAACACCGTTACCGCCATTGCCGGCTGCGTTACGGCCCTTATCCTCAGCTGGTTTGAAAAAAGCATGCTGGTAGTTGCCCTCTGCGCTTCTCTTGCCGTGTTCCTTTTCGGCCTTGTTTTGTGATATAGTCGGTACAGTGGCATCCGTGCCACTGTACCTTACAGAGTTTTGTGTGCCACAAAACTCTCATAAGTTTGCGCCGTCGTCCATGACGGCAGATTGGAGTATATTATGTCTATTAACTGTGGTATTGTTGGGCTTCCGAACGTTGGTAAATCTACCATTTTCTCAGCACTGACCGCTGCCCCTGCAGAAGCCGCCAACTATCCGTTCTGTACCATCAACCCTAACATCGGTATCGTAGACCTGCCTGATGCCCGTCTGGATTACCTGGCAGAAAAATTCGTTTCAAAGAAAAAGATTCCTGCAACCGTAGAATTTGTTGATATTGCCGGCCTTGTAAAAGGTGCTTCCAAAGGTGAAGGTCTGGGTAACCAGTTCCTGGCCAACATTCGCGAAGTAGGGGTTATTGCCCACGTTGTACGCTGTTTTGAAAACGCTGACATTGTGCACGTAAACAACAAAATCGATCCTGCTGATGATATTGAAACCATCAACATGGAGCTGGCATTCGCTGATCTTGATACCGTTAACCGCCGTATTGAAAAGGCCACCAAAGCTGCCCGCGTAAGCAAGGAAGAAGCTAAAAAAGCAGAAGTTGTCATGGCTGCCATTAACAAAATCAAGCCACTGCTGGAAAACGGACAGCCGGCCCGCGGTGCAGAGCTGACTGATGATGAAACTGCTGCTCTGTATGACTGCCACCTGATTACCATGAAACCCATGATGTACGTTTGTAACGTTGATGAAGACGGCGTTAAGAACGGCAACAAATACATTGACACTGTAAAGGAAATTGCAGAAAAACAGGGCTGCGATGTTGTTGTTATCTGCGGTAAGTTTGAAGCAGAACTGGCTGATATGGAAAGCAATGAAGAACGCCTGGAATTCCTGAGCGAACTGGGGCTAAAAGAATCAGGCCTTTCTGTTCTGGCTCGTGCTGCCTACCACCTGATGGGACTCCGCACCTTCCTGACTGCCGGTCCTGATGAAAGCCGCGCATGGACCATCCACGCCGGGGATACTGCTCCTAAGGCTGCCGGTGTTATTCATACTGACTTTGAAAAGGGATTTATTAAGGCTGAAGTGTACAGCTTTGATGACCTGGTAAAATACGGCAGTGAAGCTGAGATTAAGGCTGCCGGTAAGTACCGCATTGAAGGTAAGGAATACGTTATGCAGGACGGAGACGTAGTCTTCTTCCGGTTTAATGTGTAACGGTTAACTATACTGAAAAAGGGCACCTTCCGCCGGGAACCCGTGCCACCTCAACGTGCAGGGATATATGGTATGCGACTCGCTGCGCTCGCTCCCTGCAATGTTTCGGTGTCACGGAACCCCGGCTCACGGTGCCCTTTTTCAATTTTGTGGAGCTTATTCATTAATCCGGAATAAGCTGCTTTGAGTGAAGGGAAAAGCCACAAATCGAGAGGATTGACAGTACAGGCAAAAATTGTTGAAGCCCGGCGTCCATGCGGTCAGCATGGACTTTATATAGTTTCTACGCCGGGATTCACCAATAGCGACGCTAGCTAGCGTTTTTGAATGTACTGGCAATCCGGT
>JAKSTT010000216.1 GCA_024413635.1 Treponemataceae bacterium
GTCTTGATTTAAACCCTCATCTCACGGTAATATTAAAGGAACAAGCAAAGACGCTTGGTTTAAACAGGTGAACTGTCTTCACCTTCTTAAACCAAGCGTCTTTTTTTGTGTTCGTGGCATGGCGGGGTACTAGCTTCGTTGCCTCGATTGTGGTAAGGACAGTCCGTAAGTGACTGTCCGGCGTGCTCAACGGGCGACAGCCCGCCTGCGCTCCTGCAATCTCGGCGCCTCGCTATTACTCCCGCCATGCCACTCACACGATTGTGTTGGCGGGCACTAACGGCGACCCGGACATAGTATTTAGTGATGCGCTTTGGCGCACGTTTTATATAGTAATCGGTTTTGAGTAAGAGGGGCGGGGCGCTTTGAAACTGGTAAGGGTGTTTCAAAGTTGCGCCTGCCCCCAACCGGGAGGATGCGAGTATGAAGTACATTTTTGTTACTGGCGGTGTTGTTTCGGGCCTTGGAAAAGGTATTACCGCTGCCAGCCTTGGACGCCTTTTGAAATCACGGGGGCTGAAAGTTGCCTCTCAGAAACTTGATCCCTACATCAACGTTGACCCGGGTACCATGAGCCCCTATCAGCACGGTGAAGTGTATGTTACCGAAGACGGTGCAGAAACCGACCTGGATCTGGGCCACTACGAACGCTTTATTGATGAAGACCTGAACAAGTATTCAAACCTGACTTCCGGTAAAGTGTACTGGAACGTTCTGAATAAAGAACGCCGGGGTGAATATCTGGGCGAAACCGTACAGGTAATTCCCCATATCACCAACGAAATCAAATCGTTCATCTACAACGTTGGTAAAACTTCCGGTGCCGATGTGGTAATTACCGAAGTAGGCGGTACTACCGGTGATATTGAAAGCCAGCCCTTTATTGAAGCCATCCGTCAGGTTGGTCTTGAAGTCGGCAGGGAAAATGCCATTTACATCCATGTAACCCTGTTGCCATTCCTTTCGGGCTCTGATGAACACAAAACAAAGCCAACCCAGCACTCTGTTAAGGAACTGCAGGGTATGGGTATCAAACCGGACATCATCGTCCTGCGTTGTGATGAAAAACTTGAAGATAACATTTTCCGCAAGGTTGCCATGTTCTGTAACGTATCTGAAGACTGCGTTATTGAGAACCTGACCCTGCCTACACTGTATGAAGCTCCGATCATGCTGGAAAACCAGCACCTTTCTGATACTGTCTGCCGCCTTCTGAACCTGAATGTACCGCCGGCAGACTTAACCGGCTGGAATGCCATGCTGGACAACATCCGGAACCGGAACCGCAAAGTTACCATCGGTCTGGTCGGCAAATACGTACAGCTCCATGATGCATACCTTTCTGTAGCAGAAGCACTCCGCCATGCCGGCTACGGTCTTGGTGCTGACGTGCACATTAAATGGATTGACAGTGAAACAATCAATGACAGCACCATCGTGACCACCTTAAGTGATGTGGACGGTGTTATCGTTCCCGGTGGTTTTGGCCAGCGTGGTATTGAAGGTATGATTCTTACTGCCAACTATTGCCGCAAGAACAACGTGCCGTATCTTGGTATCTGTCTTGGTATGCAGATTGCCTGTATCAGTTTTGCCCGCTATGTTGCCGGCATGAAGGGTGCCAACAGTGGCGAATTTGATCCTGAAAGCCCATACAAGGTAATTGACTTCCTGCCTGACCAGAATGACAGCGTAAACAAGGGCGGTACCCTCCGTCTCGGTGCTTACCCCTGTAAAATCAAGGCTGGAACTCGTATGGAAGAATGTTATGGTGCCCAGAAAATCAGTGAACGTCACCGTCACCGGTACGAGTTCAACAATGAATTCCGTCAGCAGCTTGAAGATGCCGGCCTTGTCATCAGTGGTACCAGCCCAGACGATTACATCGTAGAAACTGTAGAACTGAAAGATCATCCGTTCTATCTGGGTGTTCAGTTCCATCCGGAATTCAAGAG
>JAKSTT010000217.1 GCA_024413635.1 Treponemataceae bacterium
CTTTCATTATCAAGGGCACTGGTTGCTTCATCAAAAATGAGGAGCGGCGGATTCTTTAAGAATACCCGGGCAATACTCAGACGCTGCTTCTGGCCGCCACTCAGTTTAACGCCACGCTGGCCGATGTCAGTGTCGTATCCATCAGGCAGACTCATGATAAAGTCATGGGCATTGGCCTTTTTAGCAGCTTCGATTACTTCTTCACGGGTGGCTCCCGGTTTACCGTACAGAATGTTTTCAAATACCGTGCCGGCAAAGAGGTACACGTCCTGCTGCACAATACCAATCTGACCCCGCAGGCTTGCCATGGTAACATCCCGTACATCATAACCGTCCACCGTAATGGCACCCTCGGTAACCTCATAAAAACGGGGAATCAGTGAACACAAGGTTGTTTTACCGGCACCGCTGGCACCAACCAGTGCATAGTACGAACCGGCAGGTACTGTCAGGTTTACGCCGTCCAAAACCTTCGCCGTGGTACCATCGTACACAAAAGAAACATTCCTGAACTCCACATCGCCTTTTACGGCTGGCAGCTCAACAGCCCCTTCTTTATCCTTGATGTCGGCTTCCGTATCCATAATTTCGCGGAACCGTTCAAAGCCGGTAAAACCGTTCTGGAACTGTTCCGTAAACTGAATGATAGTGTTGATAGGCTCAATAAGTACGTGAATGTACAGCAGAAACGTTACCAGGTCTGTAGCGGTTATGGTGCCGTATGCCAGCAGCAGGGTTCCCACCACAATGATGATAACCTGCAGCAGGAAGTTTCCCGTTTCCATACCGGCGGAAAAAAGGCCCATGTTAAAATAGCTGTTCTTTTTGGCATTCAGGAATCCCATGTTGCCAATCCTGAACTTTTCGTTTTCAGCCTGCTCGTTGGCAAAGGATTTTACTACCCGGATACCGGCCAGGTTATCTTCAATCTGCCCGTTGATTTCTGCAATCTTCCTGCGGTTTTCCCGGAACGCCTTTCTCATGCGCTGGTTCATGATGTAGGCAAAAATGCCGTAGGCAGGAAGAATTGCAACGGCTGCTACCGAAAGTTTCCAGTTGATGCTGAACAGAATGATGAAGGCGCCCACCAGTTTGATAAGCGAAAGGATGATGTTTTCAGGACCATGGTGCATCAGTTCCGTAATATCAAAAAGGTCAGTGGTAATACGGCTCATGAGGCGGCCAATCTGCTGGTTGTCGTAGAACGAAAAACTCAACTTCTGCAGATGGTCAAAAATCTGTGCACGCATGTCAAATTCAATGCGGGCACCCATAACATGGCCTACATTGCTGATATAGAACTTACAGTAAAAGTTGATGACCACCAGCACCAGAAAGCCCAGGGCAAGATACGGTACCTGCTGCAGGATCATTTCTGAACTCTCATGGACCAGGGTGCCGGTTACATAGCGCACAATGAGCGGAATAATCAGTGAAATGAGTGATGAAATGAATGCAAAGAACATATCAAGCCAGAACACAGTCTGGTAGTTCCGGTAATATGAAATCATTTTTCTGAAATCTGAAGGTCTCTTTTCCATAGGTTGCGGATTATAGCACATTTTTCCATTGTTTTCGTAACCTATACCGATACAGCAGAAATTTTTCCCCATGATATCCATGACGCATGATATAGTATAATCAGTATGTACAATGTCCTTGCGGAAATCTGTGTCTTTATTCTTTCGATAATCGTAACGGTTAACGTATACCTTTCTTTTTCGTTTTTCATCAGACGTCACCGTATCTTCCTG
>JAKSTT010000218.1 GCA_024413635.1 Treponemataceae bacterium
AAAAGCCAGGATGCCCGAGCCAGCCGTTTTGCCTGCACCAAATCAGTGTAGTTCTGCCCCAACCGCTCTTTTATCTGCCGGCTCAGGTAATAGACATCGTATCCCAGTTGGGAAGCTAGTTTCGTCAGTTCCCCGTCCCGGTAGTGTTCATCGATATACCGGAGGACTGCCAGACTCAGCTTATCGCCTTCATCACCACCGTCGGTATCAAGAGACTCCGTCTGATTCAGCAGCTGGAGCAACAGAAGCCCCATGGTAGCTTTGTGTATCCGGCGCTTATCCGGCTGGTGGTTCATCAAGGTCCAGATAAGGTTTTCCACCAGATTCTGCACCGGCAGCACGTCTGCAACGCGGAACAGCATATACCGGCTGTTTTTGTTGGCACCGGTCATACAGTCAATGATGAAGTTCCGCAGCAGGTTTTCTTCTCCGTCCAGAAGGCCCAGGGCATAGTCAAAGAATTCAGGTAGGATGATGAAGTTAACAGCTATGTCGTTTTCCCCAGCCGAAAGGATTTCCTGCACCGAGTTCTGGTTCAGGAACAGCAGTTCACCCTGGTTCAGTTTGATTTTCCTGCCGTTTACAATGTGGGTAGTACTGCCGGAACACATATACACCACTTCTACGTAATTGTGGGTATGCGGTGGAAAATGCACAAAGCGGGTGTGCTTCCTGATGGTTATCAGTTTCCCCTGTTCCAGCAGTTTCGCAGCTTCAATCTGGTACTGTCCCTCAGATCCGTCCTGATACAGACTCCGGTCCACATCCTGCCCGTTACGGACGGCTTCTTCTTCCGGAGTGATACGTTTCAGTTCTTCAAGAATTTCTGGCTGCATGGTGCAGAAAGTATAGCACATTTGAAGTTTGTGTGAAAAATGCAGCCAGATATTTGACAATACTTAAGTTTTTTAGTTATACTGCAGAAAAGAAAAAAGCAAGGGCGCTCTGACTCTGTTCAGAGCGCCCTTTTTTTTTACAACAAGAGGTTGCCTATGGAAAACATGGATTTATTGCGGCACACAGATACGGTAAATACTTTGCTTGCCCGATATGGCGTCAAATTCGGTATTTACAAGAATAATGTGTTCAAGGAACAGCTGTTCCCTTTTGATGCAATTCCCAGAATCATTGAGCATGCGGAATTTGCATATCTTGAAAGGGGACTGAAACAACGGGTTACAGCTTTGAACCTTTTTCTGAAAGATATATATGGTGAAAAGAAAATCGTCAAAGATGGCGTAGTCCCTGAAGATTTCATCTTTGCATCCAGCGGTTATATGGTCGAATGCGAAGGCGTCACTCCCGTCAAGGGAATCTATTCCCACATTTCCGGTATTGACCTGGTAAAGGGAAAAGATAACGAATGGTATATTCTTGAAGATAATCTCCGGGTACCATCCGGTGCATCCTACCCAATGATTGCCAGAGATCTGTGCCGGAGAAGCAGCCCCAAAACCTTCCATGACGCACAACTGGAAGACAACAGAAATTATGCATCACTGTTACGGCGGACCATGGATAACGTCAACGTCGGCGGACATACGGTAATCCTGAC
>JAKSTT010000219.1 GCA_024413635.1 Treponemataceae bacterium
ATAGTAAACAGCTCTTTTTTAGTGAAAAGTCCGCAGTCTACCAGGTCTGCACACTGCTGGCTGACGGTGCGGTTAAAGAACAGCAGGTCGTCTGTTCCCAGGGATACCGGAACTCCGGCATCTGCCATTTTACGGATCGGGTGTTCTTTTAAGGAAGGTACGGCTCCCAGCATGACATTGCTGATGGGAGTAATATTGCAGCGGATGTGGTTATCGGCAAGCAGTTTCAGAACACCGTTGTCACCGGCAGCCCCAATACCGTGCTGCACTTCATCCAGCTCAAAATATTCTACAAACTGTGCTACTGACTTTGCATCAGAAAACTCTCCGACGTGGGCCTTCCGTTTTATGCCCAGTTTTCCGGCCAGTTCGTAAATACCTTTAAACGGCTCAAGTCCTTCAAATACTTCAGGCCCGTACAGGTCAATGCTTTTGAATACGCCGGATGCCAGACAGGCCGGTACCCACTCCTGGATTTTTTCCTGAGGAAAGGTTTTACCCATACCCAGCTCAGGACGGAATTCAATCCTGTCTGAAAACTGATCCCTGATGGCAGCTATCATATCGACAAAGGCCGGTACGCTACCACAATGACCGACAAACTGCAGGTCTACGCTGCCCTCAAGAACAGTAACGCCATCGGCAACGGCATCGTTCAATGCCATGACAAACAGGTCATGGGCATCGGCAGCGCTTTTTGCCCGGGGACGGGTATACCGACCGATAATCTCATGCATTTCGGCCAGGCCATTCAAATTCCGCGGAAAGTCAGGTATCTCAAACCCTGCCCATACTTTGTACGTGTTGTACAGCATGCCAAGGTTCAAATGATTGTGAGCTTCTGTTTTACGATGTGAAACAAATTCTTCAACAAGACCCATTTTTTATCTCTCCGGGAATGTGCCGGTTAGTATAGTATAACCCGCTCCCGCCGATTTGTCGGCTTTTTTATTTTTTTCTTAAAAAAATTCCAAAGCCGGCAGAATCAGTAATCAGACCCAGGTTTCCATCTCATCTACCAGAGCTTTGAAGGTGTCACAGGCTGCCTGAACAGGATCTGCAGAAGACATATCAACACCGCCAACCTTCAGGGATTCGATCGGATACCGTGAACCGCCTGATTTCAGGAAGTTAAAGTAATCTTCGCGTTCTTTTTCTCCACCTTCAGTAACCCGTTTTGCCAGAGCCAGAGATGCGGAAATACCGGTTGCATATTTGTATACATAGTATGCGCCGTAGAAGTGCGGAATACGTAAGCCTTCAAGATCACTGGTCTTTTCAAACTTCATGGTAGGACCAAAGTATTCTTTCAGCAGTTTGCGGTATTCACCACGGAGAACATCTGCAGACAGAGGCGTTCCGCTTTCTACCAGGGTATGGGCCTTGTGCTCGTATTCGGCAAACATGGTCTGACGGAACAGGGTAGCCAGAATATCATCGGCACGGTTGGCAATCAGGTAGCGGCGCATATCTTCAGTTTCTGCGTTTTTCAGCAGGTACTGGAATACCAGCTGTTCATTGAAGG
>JAKSTT010000022.1 GCA_024413635.1 Treponemataceae bacterium
ATGGGATACGCCCAGATTGCCGGGCTACCAGCGGTGTACGGTCTGTATGGTTCTTTACTGCCCATACTGGTGTACGGGCTGTGTTCTTCTTCTCCCCAGTTTATTGTAGGTGTTGATGCCATGCCGGCTGCCATGGTTGGAGCAACGCTAGCTGAATTCGGTATCATATCCGGATCTGCAGAGGCACTGTCCGTAGTTCCGGCTATTTCTGTTCTGGTTGCCCTCTGGTTTGTTATTTTTAGGACTGCCCGGGCTGGAAGGATGGTCAAATATATATCAAATCCGGTAATGGGTGGCTTTATTTCAGGAGTAGGGCTCACCATCATTCTGATGCAGATTCCCAAACTGTTTGGCGGCAACCCGGGCGTGGGCGAAGTCATTGTTCTTATCCCTCACATCATCCGTGAATTGCAGAACTTTAACTGGGTATCCTGTGTGCTTGGGGTTGGAACTGTTGTCATTATCCTGGTTTCAAAGAAACTCTTTCCAAAATTCCCCATGACCGTTGCGCTGCTTGGCGTTGGTATCATTCTTGCTGCTGTTTTCCATATCGAAAAGTTTGACGTAAAACTGCTGCCGGCGGTGGAACCTGGCCTGCCGCAACTGATAATTCCGCCTCTGCCAAGCCTGCTTCCTCATTTACGGGAATATGTGGTTTTAAGCCTGACTGTTGCTCTGGTTATCATGGCTCAGACTCTGCTGGCAGCTAATAATTACGCGGCCAGCAATAATTACACACTGAATGCAGATCAGGAATTGATTGCCTATGCTGCCATGAATATTGTGGGTAGCCTGACCGGCAGCTGCCCCATAAACGGCAGTGTTTCACGAACCGGTATTGGCGCTCAGTTTGGCGGTAAAACACAGCTTATGTCCATAACGGCATCCATTACCATGCTTATTGTGGTCCTGTTCTTAACGCCATTTTTTATCTATCTGCCGGTTCCTATACTTACCGGCATTGTCATAAGCGCCTTAATCGGCATTCTGGACATTAAGCAGGCTAAGCGGCTCTGGCAATGCAACCGGTTTGAATTTTGCATCTTTATGGTTGCCCTGTTGGGCGTTCTCTTTTTAGGTACCATATACGGTGTTGTTATTGGTGTTTTCCTATCATTTGTTCAGGTTGTAAAGAAAGCCGTTATCCCGCCACGGATCTTTCTGGGGAAAATTCCCGGACAGCATGGATACTACAACCTGAAGCGGAATAAAAACGCCGTTGCGGTAAAAGATACAGTTATCTACCGGTTCGGAGGCAACCTGTTCTTTGCAAATGTGGGTACATTTCAGAATGACATTTTGTCGGCAGTTCTTCCTACCACAAAACAGGTAGTTGTTGATGCCAGTGGCATAGGTGATATCGATATCACTGCTGCAGACCGGCTTATATCCATTGCTGACACCCTTGAAAGCCGGGGAGTCCGGTTTTATTTCACGGAACATCAGGGGCATATCAATGATCAGCTGAGAACATACGGTGCAGAGAAACTTCTTGAAAACGGGAATGTCCGGCGAACCATGTCACTGGCATTGCAAAGCTGCGGGTATAAGAAACCGTATCAGCTGGAAGGTGATATACCCAACGTCATCCATAATCAGATTGAAAATAATGAGGTTCTTGCTGAATTTGAATGGCTTTTTGGAACTGATGCAGAAGGAAAAATGAACCAGTTTGCGTCAGAAATCCTTGCGTTTATTTCTGCAAAAACTCCGGACGAAATCTCTCAGTTAAATATTGAGAACCTGGAAGAAAAACTGGCTTGGGGTAAAATCGGACTCTTTGATGAAACCGAACTTCTTGACCATCTGGAAATCAAATTGGAACAGCTGGCAGCTACCGGCAAGTTTACAAAACTGCAGCTTGATGAACTGGAACTGCTTATTGAAAAGCGAAAAGAAACGGTTGAACAGAAGGTTCATCTGCTGAACCCGCTGGCCATCGACTTAATGCACAAGCGGCTTGCAGCAGTAGAAACCCATTTAAGCCGCCTGAACCCAAAAGAGTACGAACATATCAAGTCGTTGAAGGAACTGGTGAAAAAGAAATAGTAATTTGAAAAAAAGGCACTTCACTGGAGCCAGGGGGAGGCTTCCCCCTAACAAATATCTCAGTCGTTGAGCAGATGCTCAACGAGGATTTTGATGCCGATGCCGACGAGGATGATACCGCCGGCAAGTTCGGCTTTACTTTTGTATTTTTCGCCGAATTTGTTGCCTACCCACACACCTACGATGGAAAGACAGAAGGTGGTGATGCCGATGATGGTGATGGCAGGAATGATGTTCATGTTGAGGAATGCAAAGGAAATTCCGACGGCAAGGGCGTCAATGCTGGTGGCAACTGCCATGATGAACAGTTCCTTGTAGTCCAGCGGCGGGTCCAGCTGGTTTTCTGCCGTATCGGCATCATCGTCTTTCTTGAAGCTTTCAATGGCCATTTTTCCACCGATAAAGGCCAGCAGAATAAAGGCAATCCAGTGGTCAAAGCTTGATACCAGGTCGCTGAAACTGGTACCCAGCAGGTAGCCAATCAGTGGCATAAGTGCCTGAAAGCCGCCAAAGAACAGACCGATAATCAGGGCCTGCTTCAGGTTCAGCTTCCGCATTTTCAGGCCTTTACAGATGGCTACTGCAAATGCATCCATCGAAAGGCCAACACCGATAAGGAATGTTTCAATAAATCCCATAACTCTCTCCAAAGTCAGGCTTTCCGCTATCCGGGACGCCACAATTTTTCTCAAGGTCAAAAAAAATAGCACTAACAGGGCGTATGGTCAAGTTACTGCCATGCAACTAGCCGAGTCTACTATCAATCAGTATATTTAGAGCATGACATATGAAGAACTGAATGACGAAATTGATAAGGCATACGCCAAAAAGAAAAGTTTTGAACAGAACCGCAGTATCTGCATAGTAGTTTTTGCCATCCTGCTGTACTACACCACCAGTTCAGCCCGCAATGATGACCCGGCATGGTGGTTTTATGCAGTCATGGGGCTGATGATGGCCGTTATCCTGGGCATTCTGGCGTACGGCAGCCGTCAGGTACTGAATGCCAGCAACCGGCTGAAGGAACTTGATATCCTGAAGCAGGCAGAAGAACTGAAGATGGCTCAGGAATCCCCGGAAGAAGACGGGGACGAGGACTGATTACTGCAAGCCGATCATAAGGCAGAACCTGCCGTTGGTAACACTGTGGCTTCCACCCAGGGTAAAGTTACCGATGGGAGAATGGAGTATCAGATACAGTGCGTAACCTGCTTCCGGCGTTGCATCAAATAACAGTATTCCCGGCGTTGTTGCGCCGACTTTCAGCTGCGTCTGCAGAATGGTCGGCAGGCCGAATATGTTGAATATGCGGTGCTGGTACAGCAGGCCTGCAAGGGCAAATCCCTTGGCAAAGGTGCCCGGTGCATATCCGCAGATTCCGTGGTAACCGCCATAATCGGCATAATTGCTGGTAAGGCGGAAATCTCCCTCACGGCTGTCAAACTGGAATACCAGCCCCACGGACGATGTCTGGGGGTCAAGTGCAAACAGGCGTTTCCAGCTGAAGGTATATCTTCCGGTAGGGGTAACGCCATGATTACTGAATGAAGCACCTGCTTCTACGATGGATTCCATGCGGAATCCGTTCCATCCCGTAATTTCATTCTGCAGCGTATCTGCTGCAAAGGTCAGTTTTCCTGTTGCCGTCTGTATCATGCCGGAAATATCACCGATGGTCTGCAGATTAAACAGATTATATTCTGCAGATGCCGCAACGGTGCCGTAATACAGGTACCGGCCCAGGACTCCCAGATGGGCAGAAAAACCGATATCTTCCAGCAGTGGTTTATCAAAATAGGTGTAGGCAGACTGGGGCATCAGACCGCCATAGGTTATCTGGGCTCCCGTATCCAGCTGCAGTGAATTGTGCAGCAGGGTAGTGATGACTGGCCGCAGGTTAAAGCCCAGCATCAGCGATTTCCCGATGGAAGAATACATATCCCAGAAAAACGGCTCATTCCTGCGTATACGGAGGTTCAGTTCCGGCCGGAGCGTGCCGTCTACAACGCCATTCTGATTGTGGATGTACAGGGCCGGAGTCCCGCCGATGCTGATGGAACTGGGATTCTGGTTGTAATGGTCGGCTCTGAGCACCAGGGTACAGGTTTCGTCGGTTAACCCCGGTGCGGTTTCAAAACTGAAGGAAGCCAGGTTGAATTTCTTCCGGTCCTGGGACAGCTGGGCGGAAAGCCTGGTAATCAGCTGATCCGTAAGTTCCTGCTGAATAATCCAGGCATACTCATCCGGGTCCGGCAGCGGTACCGGATCATTTATGGAAATATCACGGATAACGACCGAATCTACTACAGGATTTCTCAATGACTGGTAATAGCTGACCCGGTCGTATTCCTGCGGAGTAAGGGTAATACCCTGTTCCTGCAGTGAAAGGGCAATGGCGTGGATTTCATCCCGTTTTGTATCAACCGCTATCTTTCCTTTGGCAATGATTTCGTCTGAAAAGGGAAAGGACAGGGTGCCATAGGGAGATACATCATGGCGGATCAGAACATCGGCATAGGGATACTGAACGACAACTTTCGGGTCAACCATCAGGTTGTAGACATGAGAGGCCATGCTGTCAAGGGTCTGCAGCTGGTTTACCCTGGTCAGGATGGTTGTTCCGACGTCAGAAGCGATGATAATGTCAGCCCCCAGATCTGCTGCCAGTTTTACGGGCATGTTGTTGACGATGCCGCCATCAAGGGCATAGCGGCCGTCGCCGGTGGGTGCCGGAGTAAAGAGCAGGGGAAGGCTCATGCTGCAGCGGACTGCCTGCAGAAGGGAACCGTGGTCAAATACGATTTCTTCGCTGGTCAGAAGGTCAGTTGCCACAGCCCGGAATGGAATGGGCAGCTGGTCAAAGTTTTCGATGTTGTAATCCCGTAAAAGGCAGGTAGCCAGGAAGTTCAGGATTTTTCCATCGCCCAATACCGAGGGGGCAGCACCGAATCCGTATTCAGAGAAGGACAGGCTGGCCAGATTATCATCGGTATAGGAAAAGGCTTCCGGATAAAAAGGATCGATGGCAGATGCCTTGTCCAGCAGAAGGGTCATCATGTCATTACTGGAAACGATTTCCCGTATGTCCTTGGGGCTGTATCCGGATGCATAGAGGGAACCGACTAAGGCGCCCATACTGGTTCCGGTTATGAGATCAACGGGAATACCTTCTTCTTCAAGCGCTTCAAGAACTGCAATGTGGGCAAACCCTTTTGCCCCTCCGCCGCTGAGGACCAGCGCAACTTTCGGCCGGTTCTGTTCCTGGGAAAAGGCAGGAAACGTCAGACAAAAGGACAGAAGCAGAAAAACCGTTAATAACTTTCTCATATCAGAAAGTATAGCGGTCTTTCTGCCTGTGGCGTAAAAACTGCAAAACCGGTCAGCGGATTCCTAATATAATGCAGATTTTCTTATTTGTTACACTATGACTGACACCGGCTGTGATGTTTCCGATGGGAGAATTCAGCAGCAGGTAGGCGCCATAGCCGGCATCTGCGGCCGAAAGCGTTTCCGGATTGCTGGTTCCGGCTTTCAGCTGAAGCTGGAACAGACCGGGCATTCCCAGCACATTGAACAGGTGGTGCTGATACCGGATGCCGGCCAGGGCAAAGTCCCGGACCATGGTTCCTGCTGCATATCCGCACATGCCGTCGATACCGCCGTAATCGCAATAACTGTCTGTCAGTACGACAGGCCCCCGTTTTGATCCCAGCGCAAATTCATAGCCCAGAGATGAGGTTTCCGGCATCAGGTTAAAGAGCTGTAACTGACGGAATCTGACACCTGAAACGGTTCCGTAAAAACCTTCTGCATCAAGGCGGAATCCGCTCCAGCTGGAAGCCGGGTCGTGCAGGGAGTTTATGACTGCTTTTGCGTAGCCGGCCGGCTCATGAACAAGACCGGATACTGTGTTGTTCAGGGTGTATTGGAAACCTGTGCGGACGGTGCTGAAACGGAGGATGCGGATTTCAAGCCCCAGAAAGGCAGATGCAGCCGTATCATCCAGCAGCGGTTTGTTCAGCCAGGAGTAGCCGGTATCCGGACTGATACCCCCGTTTTTAATGGAAGCACCGGTATTGGCGTGAAGGGTAGCATCTCCCAGATGGAACAGCTGTGGTGAAAGTTCAAAGCCGGCTGTAATGGTAGATCCGATGCCGCCAAAGTAGTCATGGCTGAACGGCTGGTCCAGATGCAGCCGGAAGTTCAGGTCAGGAAAAACAACGCCGTCTACCCGGCCGTTACCGATGGTGGCGTTCAGGGAAGGAACTCCGCCAATGGTGAGAAGGCCGGGGTTCTGGTCGTAGTGGTTGGCAACCAGTACCAGGGTACAGGCTTCAGGAGTTGAACCGGCATGGGTTTCAAAACTGAGGGACGCCAGATTGTATTTGGTACGGTCGCGGGTAACCTGTGTTGTCAGACGGTCAAGGACGGAAGCGGTAAGGGGACGGCCGGTTATCCAGGAGTACGTTGCAGGATCCGGCAGAGGAACAGGTGCCGTTGCAGCCACATCTTCTATCCGGACACTTTCGACAACCGGTTCCGGTTTTGCGGCATAGATACTGATCCTGTCCGGGTCTGCCGGTTGCAGGGGGACTCCGGCTTCTGCCAGCTGCAGGGCAATGGCGTGCAGTTCTGACCGGCATTGGGCAACGGCAGCTTCTCCCAGGTCAACAATCTCTGTGGGGAACATGAAGCTTAACGTGTTATAGGGGTGCAGGTCAGGAGTAATCAGCAGATCTGCGTCTTCGTGCTGGGCTGTAGCGTTTGGTGTGATGAAAAAGTTGAACAGGTGAATGCCCATATCTGATGCGGTTGAAAGTCCGGCTGTTGTATCGGGCAGGTTACTGGCAACGTCACAGGCAATGATGATGTCTGCTCCCAGTTCACGGGCAAGACGGACCGGCAGGTTGTTGACCAGTCCGCCATCCATGACATACCGGCCGGTACCGGTGGGCGCCGGGGTAAACAGCATGGGAAGGCTCATGCTGCCACGCACTGCCTTCAGGAGTGAGCCACTTTCAAAAATATAGGGAGTAAAGGTGAGGACATCTGTTCCGACGGCCCGATAGGGAATGGGCAGCTGGTCAAAGGACTCGATATCGTAGTTCTTGGCCAGAAGGCGGCCCATGAACGTGAGGATTTTTTCATCACCCAGCAGTCCGGGGGCTGCTCCTACACCTTCTGATGATACGGGATAGGAAACAAGGTTTCCTCTGGAAAGGTCAAAGGCTTCCGGGGGCAGGGGACTTGAAGCTGCTGCCTGATCAAGCATCATGCTCATCATATCGGTGGAGCTGATAATCTGCCGGATTTCTTTGGCACTGTAGCCGGATGCGTACAGGGCACCGATCATGGAACCCATACTGGTGCCGGTAATCAGGTCAATGGGGATCCCTTCTTCTTCCAGGGCTTCAAGAAGGGCTATATGGGCAAATCCTTTGGCACCACCGCCACTTAATACGACAGCAATTTTTGGACGTGCAGCAGTTTCCTGAGCGGTAAGGGATACGGCAAAAAAAAGGCTCAGTACGAGAGCCACACAGCGGGTGATTTTTCTCATACTGAGCAGTATAGCGCGAAGAAGGCTCTTAGTCCTTAGCTACCTCGGCGCAGGCGACAACGTTGATGCCGGTACCCAGAATGTCGTGTACCAGTACCTGCCCCAGCTGGACGGGAGCAGCAACGTGAGCGCGGCGGATAACTTCCATGCACTGCAGCTGCATTTTCTTGGGGACTTCACCCTTTGTCTTGACGGGGACTACCGGCATGACACCGCCATCTACCGCAATAGTGGTGGTAATGGTTCTGGTGGGATTCAGCAGTTCCCGCTCCGCATAGGCTGGTCCCCGCGGACAGGTATTGTCAGTCACTTTTGTAACGCGGCGGGTTACTCCGTCATCTTCTACGGTAACTTCCATGGTGCATCCCATTGGACAGATGATGCAGGTCATGGGCATGGTTTCGGTTTTTATTTCTGCCATTATTCAACATCCTCCTCTGGAATTTCGATGGCTACGGTCAGATTTCCTTTTACTTCTGCCAGCTGTGCCGGTGTCAGTTCTACAACCTGCATTTCTCCCGGACGTACAACCTTTTTCTTCATGGACTTGATGCGCTCATCGTTGGAGTACACCACAATCTGCACGTCGCGGTATACGTCGGTGGGCCGGAACATGATTGAAACGTTCTTTTCGCTGATGGTTGAGTCCAGGTACTGGGGAACCGTATAGCGGACCCGGTTACCGGCACGGAGAACGATATGCTGAGCTTCGCCGCTGGTTTTACCCTGGACATACAGGGCAGCGTTTTCGCCGGCCCGCAGTGACTCTGCCGTTACAAAGTCTACCAGGTCATGAACGTGTACTGTGTTTCCGCAGGCAAAGATGCCGTCTACAGAAGTCTGCATCCGTTCGTTTACGATGGGGCCGGATGTTGAAGAGTCAATGGAAACGCCTGCAGCGACTGAAATTTCGTTTTCAGGGATAAGTCCTACAGACAGCAGGACGGTGTCACATTCAATGTATTCTTCAGTGCCCGGGATAGGCCGGCGGTTTTTGTCCACCTGGGAAACAGTAACACCTTCTACCCGCTGTTTGCCGTGAATCCGGGTTATGGTGTGGCTGAACTTCAACGGAATGTTGAAACTTTCTACACACTGCTTGATGTTGCGGGTAAGACCGCTGGAGAAGGGCATTACTTCGCAAACCAGTTTTACTTCTGCACCTTCCAGGGTCATGCGGCGTGCCATAATCAGGCCGATGTCACCGGAACCCAGGATGACTACTTTTTTGCCGGGCAGGTAGCCGTCGATGTTTACAAAGCGCTGGGCAGAACCGGCGGTAAAGATACCTGCGGGGCGGGTACCGGGAATAACCAGAGCACCACGGGTGCGTTCACGGCATCCCATGGAAAGGATAACGGCTTTGGCGCTGATAAGCATCAGTCCGTCTTTGGTGTTGATGGCAGTGACCTGTTTGCCTTCTGCTGTGTTGGCAACTTCAAGAACCATGGTATCGGTTTTGTACTCAATACCCAGTTCTTCAACTTCCTGCACAAAGCGGCCGGCATATTCAGGACCGGTCAGTTCTTCGCCAAAATGGTGCAGTCCGAATCCGTTGTGGATACACTGCAGAAGGATGCCGCCAAGACGGGTATCACGCTCCAGGATAAGGATACTTTGGGTGCCGGCTTTACGGGCGGCTGTTGCAGCGGCAAGACCGGCAGGTCCACCGCCAACAATAACGATATCGTACTGTAAGTTTGTTGACATAGTGTAATTTCCTCCCTGCTTACCGTGATTTACTGTTAAGGATGTAGGAACATCCGCCGTTTTTGGTTACTGCCGTCATGGGAATATTCCGTTCGCGGCTGATGATTTCCGTTACCCGTGGAGAGCAGAATCCTCCCTGACAGCGGCCCATACCGGCTCTGGTGCGGCGCTTGACGCCATCCAGGTCAGCAGCACCGACAGGACACTTGATGGCGCGGACAATTTCGCCTTCGGTAATCATTTCACAGCGGCAGATGATGCGGCCGTACAGGGGATCTTTTTCAATCAGCTGCGCTTTCCGTTCCGGGGTGGCATCGCGGAATGACTCAATGCCCTTATGAACGGCAATGAAGTCTTTATTTTCCGTCATGGCAAGACCGGCTTTTTTCAGCAGGTCCACAACGTAATAGCCGATGGCAGGAGCCGCGGTAAGGCCGGGAGAGCAGATACCGGCAACGTTGATGAACCCTTTTGCCTTCTCATCTTCTTCAATAATGAAGTCTCCGACAGGTGTTCCATCGGGCCAGTAGGCAATGGCACGGATACCGGCAAAACTGTTGATGATGTTGCGGCGGGGCAGGTTGGGAACTGATTTTTCACCCTTTGTCATAATCAGGTCCTGACCGTCAGGTGTGGTGGCAGTATCGTCTTTGGTGCCGTTATCGCCGGCGGAAGGTCCTACCAGAATGTTGCCGTCTACGGTCGGGGAAACCAGAACGCCTTTGCCCAGGGCATCCGGCGTCTGGAAAATGGTATGATGGGCCAGTTTTGAGCAGTTGCTGTCCAAAAGGAAATATTCACCGCGGCGCGGTTTGATGACAAATTCTTTTGCACCGGCCATTCTGCTGATGACATCTGCAAAAAGACCGGCGGCATTTACTACAAACCGGGCCTGTACATCGCCTTTACCGGTGTGCAGGGTCCACGGATCTCCTGATTTTTCCGGTGCGGTAATGCCGTGAACTTCTGTTTCACGCAGTAACTGCACGCCGTTTTCTACGGCATTTTCGGCAATAGACCAGGTGGCCTGGTACGGGCTGATGATGGCAGCGGTTTCTGCCAGCAGAGCACCCTGGGCTTCTTCTGCAATGTGGGGTTCCAGCTGGACCAGTTCTTCACGGCCGATGATGCGTAGCCCTTTTACGCCGTTTTTCAGACCGCGGTTATACAGCTTCTGGATGTGTTCCATATCGGCATCACTGAATCCAACTACCAGGGAGCCGATGTTTTTGTAGTCAAAATGCAGTTCCTGCGCCCAGGCAGGATACAGTTCGCTGCCCTGTACGTTCAGGGTTGCCATAAGGGATCCGGGTTCCGGATCATAACCGGCATGGATGATACCGGAATTGGCCTTTGATGTTCCGCAGGAAACATCATTTTCTTTTTCAATCATGCAGACATTCAGGGTATACATGGAAAGGCAGCGGGCAATAGATGAGCCGATGATGCCTGAACCAATGACTGCTACATCGTAAATCATTCTTCCTCCCATTTAGAGGCACGGTCTACGGCCTTTTTCCAGCCGGCATACAGTTTTGTCCGTTTTGCCTCATCCATCTGTGGCGTGAAAATCCGGTCTGTTTCCCGGCGCTGGATAATCTCTTCCTTATCTTTCCAGAAACCGGTAGCAAGACCGGCAAGATAGGCAGCACCTAAAGCGGTGGTTTCTACGTTTTTGGGCCGGCATACCTGAGTGCCCAGAATATCAGACTGGAACTGCATCATGATATTGCTGACACAGGCACCGCCGTCTACATTCAGGGTGTTTATCTTTACGCCGGAGTCGGCAACCATGGCATCAAGAACGTCCTTTACTTCATAGGCAATACCTTCAAGGGCGGCACGGCAGATATGGGCACGTTTTACACCGCGGGTAAGTCCGATGAGGGTTCCGCGGGCATACATATCCCAATAGGGAGTTCCAAAGCCGACAAAGGCAGGAACCAGATAACAGCCGTTGGCATCCGGAACGCTTTCTGCCAGGCGGTCAACTTCCGGTGCAGAAGAAATCAGTTCCAGTTCATCGCGCAGCCATTTGATGACGGCGCCACCGATGAATACGCTGCCTTCAAGACAGTACTGCACCTTGCCGTTCATTCCCAGGGCAATGGTGGTTAAGAGGCTTTTTGATACAACAGGTTTGTCACCGGTATTCATGAGCATGAAGCAGCCGGTTCCATAGGTATTTTTGGCATCGCCTTTTTCAAAGCAGCCCTGGCCAAAGAGAGCTGCCTGCTGGTCACCAACGGCAGATGCAATGGGTACTGAAAAACCGCAGATTTCCGGGTCAGTATTGCAGTAGATGGAGCTGGAATCACGTACCTGCGGAAGGATGCAGCGGGGAATATCAAGCAGCTTCAGGAGGTCATCATCCCAGTCCAGTTCATAAATGTTGAACAGCATGGTACGGCAGGCATTGGTAACGTCGGTAACATGGCATCTGCCGCCGGAAAGTTTCCAGATCAGCCAGGTATCAATGGTTCCGGCAAGGATTTCTCCACGCTCAGCCCGTTCGCGCAGGCCGGGAACTTCATCAAGGATCCATTTGATTTTGGTGGCAGAAAAATAGGCATCAATCAGAAGTCCGGTTTTTTCCTTGATGACTTCTGCATATCCTTTACGGGTTAATTCTTCACATAAGGGGGCCGTACGGCGGCACTGCCAGACAATGGCGTGGTACACCGGTTTTCCGGTAGCCTTATCCCACAGGACAACGGTTTCGCGCTGGTTGGTAATACCGATGGCCGCAATCTGGTCCATTTTGATTTCAGTATCTACAATGACCTGCTGCATGACGCCCAACTGGCATTTGAACAGCTCCTCTGCATCGTGCTCAACCCAGCCTGGCTGGGGATAGTACTGGGTAAATTCCTTCTGCTTTGATCCCAGGGGCTTTGCGTTATTGTCATACACAATGGCGCGGGAAGAAGTGGTCCCCTGATCAAGAGCGATAACATATTTTTTCTTCACAGAATCCTCCTTTCAGCGGCCGTCCTTCAGCAACAACAGGAACAATGCCACCGTCTGTGTTCATTCAGTGTATCATGAGGATTTGTATATTGGCAAAAATGGAAGTAACGCTGATAGTGTGGTATTCTACAAGTATGAAAAAGATTATTGCCCTGAGCCTGTCCCTCATTCTGACGGTCTGTGTGTTTGCCGATGCCAGTAAATCATTTGTACTGGGTATTGGAGAAACGTTTCACTTTGATTCCTACGCAGAAGGCAAGGAAATTACGCCTGCTGCCATGATTACCTTTGAACAGTGGTCAACATTGAATTCTTCACTGGGTATCTGGATAAACGGCAGCTTTGGTAAAGCCAGCTCGCTGATTGAACTGCCGAAGGGAAGTTCCAGCTATACCAAGTTTGACCTTGATAAAGGCTTTATGATCAACACCAGCATTGGTCTTGCCCTGAACATGGATATGGGAAGATACACCCTGAACATCGGTTTTGGTCCCCACGTAAACATGCATCTGATGGAAATCATCCGTACGCAGAATATCAGTTCCGGCGTGTATGGCCTGACCGCCGGTCTGGGCGGGACCATAGAAAGCCGGCTGAAACTGGGTAACGTTCTGTTCCTGACGGTAGGATGCCCGGTAAGTTACGATATGTTCAAAATGAACAATTCTGATGTAACTGATTACCGGCGGATAGCTGTTGCACCGTTTGCTGGTATCGGTTTTACCCACTGAAAAAAAATTTACAAAAATACATAAAAAACATGGCTTGAAGGGCCATGTTTTTTTTTCATTTTACAAGGGGCCATGCTCACCTTACCATACAATACATGACCCCTTTGCTTGCGTTTAATTTAACAAGCGACATGTTCGATATCCTCGTCTCACTTGTACTGGCAATCAGTCTGATTTTTGACCTGTCAGGCTCCGGCAAGCTAAAGCGGTATTTTACCAGGATGGTGCTGTTCAACATTGCCATGACCATCTGTGACATTCCTGACTGGCTGCCGCAGGGCACCTTTGACCCGGCTTTTCAGCGCATGGTATTACTGGTAGGAACTACCTTTTATTACGTGTTCTTTTTCCTGCTTATGGGGTCATTCTTCTTTTATGAATGTGAATACGTCAGTTCAGTGGTAGTCATTCCAAAGCGGGTACGGCGTACCATGAGCCTTTTTACGTTCCTGTGCTGTGTTCTGGTCATTGTCACGGCTCCCTTTGGCCTTTCCGTTTACATTACGGCTGACAATCATTTTGAGCGGGGCGCACTGTATCCAATTATGTTTACCCTGTACATCATCCAGGATCTGCTGTGCTTTTACATTCCGCTGAAAAGCTATGCCCACATGCGTACCAAGGAACTGGTATTCATCTTTGTATATGCGCTGATTCCTATTGTGGCACTGGTATTCCAGGCGTTGTTCCGCGGGTATGCCCTGGAAAACATCGCCACTACCCTGGCTCTGCTGCTGGCATATATTAACGTTCAGACCGAGTTGAGTTTCAAGAACCAGCAGGAGCAGGCAGAAAAGCTGACCCATGTCCTGGTTGAATCAATAGAAGCAAAAGACCAGTACACCAAAGGTCATTCTGCCCGTGTTGCCAAATACACCCAGGAAATTGCCTACCGTATGGGCTACTCTACCCAGCAGTTGCGCGACATTTACCTGATTGCCCTGCTGCATGACGTAGGAAAAATGGGTATTCCTGATGCCATCATCAATAAAAACGGACGTCTGACAGATGCCGAGATGCGGGTTATCAGAAAGCATCCGCTGATTGGTGCCACAATTCTGCGGCAGTTCCCCAACTTTGTTGATGGTGCCCGGTATCACCACGAACGGTATGACGGAAAAGGCTACCCGGAAGGGCTTGCCGGACATAAAATTCCTGAGTGTGCCCGTATTATTGCCGTAGCAGACTCTTATGACGCCATGACCAGTAACCGTTCATACCGCGCCATTATGCCGCAGCAGGATGTCCGCCGTGAAATCATCCGCGGTATGGGAACCCAGTTTGATCCGCGTATTGCAGACATCATGGTAGATATCATCGATGAAGATAAGGACTACCAGAACCGGCAGCAGATGGATGAGAAGTCTGATCTGTATATCTGAACGAAATCAAGAGATATAGTTATTTCTTTAAAATATGCAGATTTGAGGCGTACTCAGGGTGCTGGGTAAGGCCGTCATCATTGTAGAGCTCATAGGTGGCACCGTCATCGCCCAGCAGGGTCAGGGTGTTCCAGTCTACGCCGTCCACAAATTCTGCCGGTTCTGCCAGTGGCAGCAGGTGGCCTTTCTTAATGAAAAAGACAATTTCATCCAGGGGAACCGTAATCCAGGTATGACCGGCAGGAACGTCAACTGATTCTTCCAGCTCACAGCCTTTAAAGCGTACCAGGGTCATGGCTTCCGGCAGATACACATGGCGGCCGGTGGCATTCTGTTCGTATACCGGCGCAATCATAATGCTTTCTCCGATAAATGCCTGATCCTGTGTGTTCATGGCGTCTGCATCATCGGGGTAGTCAAAGCCGATGGGCCGGGCGTACATGCGGTTATCAAGGGCGGCTTTCATGAACTCGCTGTACAGGTAGGGCAGCAGGCGGTACCGAAGTCCCAGAATTCCCCGCAGGGATTCCAGGGAATCAGGGAAGCGGTAGGGTTCCTGTTCACGGGTACCCATACAGCTGTGGTTACGGAACAGCGGGGTAAAGATGGAAAGGGCATACCAGCGCTGCAGCAGATCCTCGGTGGTGTCAGCACCAAAGCCGCCGGTATCTGCACCGGTGTACAGAAATCCTACCATATTCAGGCTTGCCAGCATCTGCAGGTTCAGCAGGATATGCTGCCACCGTGACTTGTTGTCTCCCATCCAGATGCCGCTGTGGCGGTGCATGCCGATGTAGCTTGACCGGCTGAAGAACAGTTTGCGGTCAGGATAATTTGCTGCCATGGATTCGCTGGCGGCGCGGGTCATGTTGTAGCCGTACAGGTTATGCACGCTGTGATGGTTTATTTTCCTGCCGTTTACGGTGTGGTAAAAGCGGCGGTAATCGTCTTCATTGCAGCTGAGTCCGGCAATCAGGTCTTTCAGGGCAAAGTTCTTGTAAATGGACAGTTCTCCGTCCACATATGACGGCAGCTGCTTGCGGACTTCTTCCAGATGCTCTTTGGAATAGAACAGGCTTGGTTCATTCATATCGTTCCAGAAGCCATCAATGCCCTGGTCTACCAGATAACTGTAGGAATCCCCGAACCATTTGCGTGCCTCAGGATTCAGGAAATCGGGGAAACAGCAGTCTCCGGGCCACACGCCGGCAACAAAATCGGTACCATCGGCATTTTTACAGAAGTATCCGTTTTTTCTGCCTTCTTCGTAGGTCTTATACCCTTCAAGCTGTTTTACGCCAGCATCAATAATGGGAATTACCCGTACATGCTGTTCTTTCAGCGTCCTGTTCATGGCGGCAAAGTCGCTGAACCGTTCACTGCTGATGGTAAAGTCTTCAAACTGGTCCATGTAATCAATGTCCAGGTATACCATGTCCAGCGGAATGTGGTTTTTGCGGTAGGCTTCCGTTACCGTATACATATCAGTTTCTGAACCGTAGCCCCAGCGGGACTGTCCTACGCCAAAGGCCCACTTTGGCGGCAGATAGGGCTGTCCGATCATGGCGCGGAATTCTTTTGTAACGGCAGCTGCGGTATCACCGGTAATGATGTACAGTTCAAAGTCAGCCGAATCAACGGTAATGGTGATTTCATTCAGGCGGGTGTACCCCATGTCAAAGGTAACTTTCCCGCCGTAGTCCAGAAAATATCCGGTTGCCTTCTGGCCGGGGGCCGTAACGATAAAAAAGTTGTGGGAACCGTACAGGGAATGCTTGTCTTCACTGTGGTCAAACTCGTCGGTATTCCAGCTGATGTAGGTATGACCGCGTTTATTCATGCCGCGGACCTGTTCGCCAAGCCCAAAGACAATGTCCTCCGGGTTCAGTGGAATGGTAAAGACAGACTCATTACGGGTAATAAAAACCGGCAGCTGGGTGCAAGCTTCCGGTTTGTTCAGAACAGCCTCTGTATCAAAAGGTTCACCAAAAATGTAGCGGGCAATCATTATGTTATCCTTGTGCGTCTTTCAGGCGTTTCTCAAAGTCTGCCAGTGGCAGTGGTTTATCAAAGAAGTATCCCTGGGCAAGAGCGCAGTCATTTTCTTTCATCAGGTTAATATCCTCAATGGTCTCTACCCCTTCTACAACGGCTTCCAGACCAAGGGTCTGAACCATGTGTGCAATGGCTTTGAACATCAGGTGTTTATCCTGCTTAGTATCAGTGTGCTCATGTAGCAGACTTTTGTCAATTTTGATGACGTTCCATGGCAGATTTTTAATAAGGCTCATGGATGAGTAGCCGGTACCGAAATCGTCAATGGCAGTGCTGAATCCGGCATCACGCAATCCTTCCATCAGATCCTTCAGTTCCTGAAAACCAACATCGGTGGCGGTTTCCGTCAGTTCTATCTGGATATAGGTATGGGGAATATCGTGCCGGTCAACGGTGTGGATAATGCGGTCCAGAAGGGATTCGCTTTCCATATTGACCCGCGAAAGGTTCACGGAAATCTGAACGGGTGTCAGGCCTTCTGCCAGCCAGCGGGCAATGTCGGCACAGGCGTGGTCCAGCATGTAAAAGTCCAGTTCACCAATGGTGCCGCTTTTTTCCATAAGGGGAATAAACTGGTCCGGGTAAATCATTTTGCCTTCATGGGGCCAGCGGCACAGGGCTTCTGCACCGGCAAGCACGTAGTTCTTCAGGTTTACTTTTGGCTGATAATATACCTGGAACTCGTTATTCTGCAGGGCTTTTGGAATGATACCGGTAATCCAGGCTTCTTCTGAGCTTTTCTGGCTCAGGTTATCATCCCAGAATACACACCACTGGGCGCGGGAACGGTTCTGCCGTGCAAGTTTTAACGGCACGGAAACCGTATCCATAACCATAAAATGAATCTGAATATCACCGATGCACCGGTTGCAGCCAACGGCACAGCGGATTTCCATGGTTTCCGGTTTTTCGCTGTTATAGGTGACGGTGGTACAGTGCAGATAGTCAAGGAACATATCAATCTGTTCAGTCCTGCAGATGATGTATCCGTCATCCTGACCTCCGGTAAACAGCTGGTCTTCCGGGCCCAGGCGGTGTACCAGGCCGGTAAGGAACGCATCAAGGATATCGTTGGCAGCATAGGGACCGACAATCTTATTGATTTTCTTGAAATCACGGATATTGAAGGCTATACAGCCGAATTCCGGACCTCGTTTTGAAGCAATAATTTTTTCAGCTGCCTGGTACAGGGCGGCTTCATTGGGAAGGTCAAACCGTCCGTCTACCAGCAGCAGGTGCTGGAACAGGGCTGTCCGGTTAGTGCTCAGTTCTTCTGCGGTCTCCGGCGGAAGTCCCTGGGAAACAGCTTTTTCCATCAGAGCGGCATACTGTTCATTGATTGCAAGGAGCTTTGGTGATTCTTCAGGGGTCATCTTCATTTGCGGACTTCCTTATTCAAAGAAACCTGTGGCAGGGTGATAACATACGCGGTTCCCTGCTGGATACCGGTTTTCAGTTCAAGAGAACCGTTAATCAGATGGACAATGCGTACGATTGAGAGGAAATGGAGCGACGCATTGGACATGGTACTCTGGGTACCCAGGGCCATCATGTCACCGGCAAGGTATGCATTACAGCGCTGTAATTGCGATGATGACAGCATATAGCGTGGATTTGATATGGTAATGATCAGTTCCGTTGAGTAGCTGTGGGTTCTGGCATCAATAAGGACAGAAACAAAGCTTTTGCGGTCTGACTGAGAAATATCACTGATGATGCGGTGTACTGCGCGGCTGATGTTGCGCAGGTCGCCATACAGGATACCGGGAACGGCTTCTGAAACCTGTACGGAAATGGTGGCTTTACGGGTAAGGCCGGATTCATCACCGTCCAGAGTGATCTGCTGTGAAAGCTGCTGGGGACTGTACGGCACTTCATTGATGGCAGCATTCAGGTCATTGAGGAGGGAGTAATCAACCGCCCGGTTAATGGACTCAAGGGAAGAATCTGCCAGATGTTGAATTTCCTTCAGAAGGTTCATGCGTTTGAACAGTTCCTTTGTCTGATTCAGGGTCTTCAGGTCAAAAAGAAGCTGCTGCAGGTAAATACTGGTAGCGGTTTCCATTTCTACCAGGTTCTGGATGTTGTCCTGCAGGTTTTTGATGCGGGTAATATTCTGAACGTTCCGGTTAAAGTTGGTCTGGCCGATGAGGGCAAGGACATGGGATACCATATCGCGGACACCATCGGCACGTTCTCTGGTGATGGGACCGCCTTCTTCGATGTAGTATCCGACAGATCCAAAAATGCGGCCATCAATCATAATGGGAGAAACCAGTGGTTTATTGCGGTTGTCCACTTTGAATTCCGTCTGGCTCAGCAGGGCAGAGTGATCACGTACCCACTGCTGTCCCGTAAGGATTTCTCCCTTATTATCCATGATGATCAGGTGGAATCCTTTGAAGTTGCCCTCTTCGTAGAACGATGTCAGCTGTTTGATGACGGTAGCATCCAGAAAGTCTGACAGGGTTGTATTGGTCTTGTAGGAGTCCACAAAGGTCAGGGTATTGTTCAGGCGGAGTACCAGGTTTTTGGAAGCTTCAGCAATAAGGTGTACATCTTCAGTATCGCCGATTTCTTCAAGATCAAAATTAAGGTCACCCAAGGAAGCACGGTTCAGCTGGTCTGCCAGCTGGTGAACCGGCTGACCGACTTTGCGGCTGATATATTTTGCCACGATTCGGGTAGCGTAAAAAGTGGCGATGTTTACCAGCAGAATGATGGCGGCAAACAGCCAGAAGTTTGAAAGATAGTCATTGAGCGGTGCCTGCAGTGCCAGGGTCCAGCCCGGTGTGTTGCCGATGGGTTCCCAGGCGTACAGTTTGATGCCGTTCTGCACAACCATTGCCTTTCCGGGAATGCCGTTGATCATCTGCCGTTCAATGGCGGCAAGTTTTGCCAGGCTGGGATCATTTACTGACTGCAGAATGGTGTTGATGCCCGGCATAATCTGCTGGTTGTCAGAAGAGGCTACGTGGTTTCCGGTCTGGCCCAGGATAAAGGCATAGGAGTGCTTTGAAACTTCAAGGGAGGATACCAGGGTGTTGATGGTTTCCGGTGGAACACCACCCCAGACAACGCCGACCGGCTCTGTGGTTTCAAGGCCGTCTTTCCATAATGGGGCTGCAACGACAATGGTAATGTTGCCGTCGGTGCGGGAAACAATAGGGTCTGAAATGTATACTTTTCCTGCCATGGCAGCCGTAAAGTAGTCACGGTTACCGCGGTAAATGCCGTCGGTAATGGAATAGCCGAACTGGTCCAGAATCTGGCAGCGGGTAAACCCGAACTGGTCTGCGTGGCGGTCCAGAATAACTTTTTTATCTGCTACGGGTACAGAATCGTCAGAAAGGATGGAGGAAAGACCTAAAGCTTTAATGGAGTTCTGATATGACTGTACGGCCCATTCATAGCGTTCTGCGGCTATTTTTGCAGTTGTGGAAAGATTGTCTTCTGCGTTACGGATATTGTTGCCTAATTGCAGCAGCAGACCGGCAGTACCGATGGTGGCAACGATGGCAAAAGCCAGAAAGACAAAGGAAGTGTGAATGGATGAAGCAATGCTTTTTTTCCGTTTCGTTTTTTTCATGCGCAATAAAAAACTCCCACCCAAAAGCCTAAACCTCTGAATGGGAGTTTGCAATTAACGGCAATGGAGCCGGTAAAAAGCGTAAGTTCTCAATGTTTTTCTGAAGATTAGAACAGACCGGTGATTACTCCGTCGTCATCAACATCAATATTGAGTGCTGCAGGTGCTTTTGGCAGCCCCGGCATGGTCATGATTTCACCTGCCAGCGGAACGATGAATCCGGCACCGGCGTACAGGCGCACGTCACGGATGGGGAATGCGTAGCCGCTTGGTGCGCCGGTCCAGGTCTTTTCATGGGAAATGGAGTTCTGGGTCTTTGCACAGCAGATGGGCAGGTTTCCGTATCCAAGGTCGGTAAATTCCTTCAGCCGTTTCTTTGCAGCAGCAGAGAATTCTACGCTGTCTGCGCGGTAAATCTCTTTGGCGATGGTGTTGATTTTATCTTCCAGTGACATTTCCAGCGGATACAGGGGTTTGTAGTTAGATTCGCCTTTGTCACAGATGTCACAAACGGCAGCAGCCAGGTCTTTGGTTCCTTCTCCGCCGTGTTCCCAACCTTCACAGAGAACGGCTTTTGCTCCGATTTCTGCACAGGCTTTGATCAGGGCTTCGTTTTCTTCTGCGCTGTCAGTGATGAAGCGGTTAACGGCAACGACTACCGGAATACCGTATTTGTGCAGGTTTTCTACATGGGTCTTCAGGTTGCAGAAACCTTTCATCAGGGCATCAACATTTGGGGTTGCCAGGTCAGCCTTTGCAACTCCGCCGTGCATTTTAAGGGCACGAACGGTTGCAACCAGAACAACGGCTGATGGTTTTAATCCACCTACGCGGCATTTAATATCCAGGAATTTTTCTGCACCCAGGTCAGCTGCAAAGCCGGCTTCGGTAACAACGTAGTCACCCAGGGCAAGAGCACAGGTGGTGGCGTTCAGACTGTTACAGCCGTGGGCAATGTTGGCAAAAGGTCCGCCATGTACAAATGCTGGAGTGTGTTCCAGAGTCTGTACCAGGTTAGGACGGATGGCGTCCTTTAAGAGGGCAGCAACGGCACCGGTAACACCCAGCTGTCCCAGGGTTACGGTTTCTTTTGCATAGGTCTTTGCAATAACGATTTTATTCAGGCGGTCCTTCAGGTCCGTCAGGCTCTTGCTTAAACAGATGATTGCCATAATTTCGCTGGCAACGGCAATGTTGAAGCCGTCTTCGCGCGGGATACCTTCGGTTGCACCGCCAAGGCCGATCACGATGTCGCGCAGGGCACGGTCGTTCAGGTCTACGCAGCGTTTCCAGGTGATGGTACGGGGATCAATGTTCAGCTGGTTTCCCTGATGAATGTGGTTGTCGATGAGGGCTGCAATCAGGTTATTTGCCATGGAGATGGCATGAATGTCGCCGGTAAAGTGCAGGTTGATGTCTTCCATAGGGACAATCTGTGCATAACCGCCACCACAGGCACCGCCTTTAATACCAAAACAGGGACCTAAAGAAGGTTCACGCAGGGCCAGAATGGATTTTTTGCCGATTTTCCGCATGCCGTCTGCAAGGGCAATGGAAACGGTAGATTTACCTTCACCGGCTGGGGTTGGGGTAATGGCGGTAACCAGAACCAGTTTACCTTTCTGTCCGGCAGCCTGCAGTTCGCGAAGTTTCTTGATGGTGAGTTTTGCCTTGTACTTACCGTACAGGTCAAAGTCGTCTTCAGTAAGGCCAAGATCAGAAGCAACCTGAGCGATAGGCTGCATTACATTTGCCTGGGCAATTTCGATATCTGTTTTCATGGTGATAATTTTAGCACGAGTAACCAGATAACGGGTAGTGGGGGTGTATGCTCCCCTTTTCTTAAAAATAATGAAATAGTAATCTGAAAAAAATATTAACCACTATGTACAAGGATTGCGTAATGAAACATTCCCTTTTTGCGGTTGCTGTTGCAGCCGCCCTGCTGCTGACTGGTTGTGCCAGTGATCCAAAATCCGGCACTGATTCTTTTGCTGCAAGCTATGAGCCGTTATATATTCCCCAGCACACCATGGCAGACATCAGCTGGAAACAGCCCGCTGTTTTACCGACCGGATATGATATCGATATGTATGCAGGTGCTTCTGAAGAAGTGCAGTCACAGATTGCTGAAATTGACCGCCTGATTGCCCAGGGAAAATTCCAGACTGCCTGGACTACTCCCTGCACCGGTGACTATGGCCTTGCAAAACGCATTGAACTTGCCCATCAGTATTTTGCCTTCACCATGATGCATCAGATGTTTGCATTCAAAGATCTGGAACCAGGTGAAACACTGTATGATCTCCGCTCTGAATACACCGGTGATTTCAACATGACCATGTGGGATCCGGAATCGATTGTTGAAGAATACATTGCAGAAAACGGCGAAAGTGCCATTCTGCATATGGCGCTTGCCTGGTATTACTGTTCAGTACGCATGTGGTATGACGACCAGTGGATCATGACTCCTGAAGAACTGGCCCAGACCGCCATTGATAACTACCAGAAAGCAGTAGATCTGGGACTGGAACTGGATGCATACCAGACCAGTATCTGGGGCGAATGTTACATGGTGCTGAAAGATTCTGCACATGCCATTCCACTGCTCAAGAAATCACTGGCCATGGAAGACAACACTGATGTCCACTATAACCTGGCCATGTGCTACTGGAACGATGACAACTGGGAAGACTACCTGGAACTGGCCATTGCAGAAAGTGTGTATAGTGCCCAGATGTATGACTATATTCCATACAAGCTTGATGCATTGAGCATGCTGATTGATATGTGTTTTGAAGCAGATGCCTTTGACCTGGCCGATGCCGCAGCCGATGTGATTCTGACCGTAGGATCTGAGGATGTTGATGCATTATTCCAGGCAGTAAACTGGTATCTGTACCGGGATGCAGTGGACGCCGGTATTGAAGCTGCCTCTGCCATTCTGGCCATGTACCCGGAAGAACCGGCTGTTCTTGATGATGTTGCAGAATGTTTTGCAAAAGGCGGACTGTTTGAAGAATACTACCGGTTCCTGGAAGCCAACCTGGTACGGTACCCCGGCAACAATGTGGCATTGGGTAACCTGCATTTTTACTACGGTGTGTACTGGGAAAACATGGAAAAACACAATAAGGCCGTGGCAGAAGTTAAAATTGCCCGCGACTGCTTCAGGCAAGCCGGTGTGTACCAGGGCGACATGAAAAAGTCACTGGATTCATTCATTAACGGAAAATAAGTCCTGAAAAACAAAAAGACCTGCCACAGTGCGTGTGCAGGTCTTTTTTTATCAGTTGGTCAGAGTTTGCCGTACAGTTTTTCGTACTGCGCCAGCTTTTCATCCTTGGCTTTCAGTTC
>JAKSTT010000220.1 GCA_024413635.1 Treponemataceae bacterium
GTTTTCTGGAAAGATTTTCTGTAAACTGGCGCTCCCGTTACTTTCCCCCTACAATAGAAACAGGAGAAAAAATGAATATCTTAATCATCGGGTTAGGAGGCATTGGAACTACCTACGGGTTCCTGTTTCAGTCGGTAGGGCACAATGTGGAACACCTGATCAGGAAAAATAAAACCCAATACGCCATAACTGATTTACTGGTAGACTTTCTTGACGGCCGTGAGGAGAAGCGGGGATTCCTTTCACGCAATAAATACTATGTGCATAAGGCATCGCGCAAAGAGTACGACGTAATTTTCATCGCTGTTCCTTCCGGCAAAATTGCAGAAGTTATTGATGACCTGAACCGGGAGCAGATTACGGGCACTCTTCTGTTTGCCTGCGGTATCTGGGATGACCGGGCTACCATTGACCGGCTTGTTGACGGGCGGCCGTATATGCTGGGGTACCCGGTGGCGGGTGGCACCGTTGATAACGATATGCTCAGCTGCTGCATCTTTGACTATTTCATGCTTGAAAAAAAAGATCCACAGATTGAAAAACTGTTTGCGTCCTGCAATGTCCGGATTGAGGTCCCCCATGACATGCTGGAATGGATATGGCTGCGTATGGCAGTTACAGTCGGGCTGGTAACGGTTGGAGGATCTGCAGAAAGCCTGATGGATTCAACTGAAAAACTGGCGCAGGCGGTCCGCTCAATCCGTGAAACCACGCATATTGTGGCATCCCGCGGTGTCAACCTGAAAAAGTACCGGAACGTCCTGTGGCTGTATCAGCTGCCACCGTATCTTGCAGCACTGGTCATGCGGCATATGTTCGGCGTTAACAAACTGGCCCGCGGTATCCTGCTGCACCACGATAATCTGAAGGACCTGTACTATATCTGCAAAAGTCTGTATGACACGGGAAAATCCCAGGATATAGCGGCTCCGTTGTTCTATAAGAATTTTGAATCCCTCAAACTGCTGAAATAGGCTGATGATGAACCGTAAAAATAGTGTATACTGTCAGTATTGAACACTAAGGAGAAGAAAATGAAACGTGTGTATGAATTCTTAAAGGATGCCGGAACCTATTATCTGGCAACTGTTGATGGCGACCAGCCCCGGGTACGCCCCTTCGGCACCATTCTGGTATTTGAAGACAAGCTGTATATCCAGACCGGCAAGGTAAAGGATGTTTCAAAACAGCTGGCAGCCAACGGTAAAGCTGAAATCTGTGCATTCAAAGACGGTAAATGGATCCGAGTTGCCGGAACTCTGGTAAACGATGACCGCATTGAAGCAAAAAAAGCCATGCTTGATGCATATCCTGACCTGCAGGCCATGTACAAGGCTGAAGATCCGAATACCCAGGTTCTGTACTTTACGGATGCCGTTGCAACCATCAGTTCTTTTGCCGGTGCTCCGGAAGTAATCAAACTGTAAGCTCCATGCAATACAACAGCCCGGTGGGCCTCATTACGATAACGGCAAAGGATGGAGCGGTCTCCAGCCTGACCTTC
>JAKSTT010000023.1 GCA_024413635.1 Treponemataceae bacterium
CAGCATGACAGAACTTTTGGGGCTGCCCTGTTAGCAGGTGTTCCTAAATTCCTAGAACAGCTCTATCAAATTTTTCAGCTATATCCTTTGGTAGTTCTTTGTATCCATTTTCTGCCCAGTGCTGATGAATATTAAATAAACCGCCTGAAAGAAACCATATATGGTAATCATCAGTTTTTCCTGAAGCTCTAGTATAAATAGCTTTATCAAAAATATTTTTAATCAAATGAAGTTTATTATTTTTCATGAGAAGCATAACGAAATTTTTATTTTCGTACATATGTTTTAATATTGCCTCAATATATTCAGTCCATGAAACTTCAAAAACATGAATGGAAGCTGCCTCAATAAATTCATCAGTAATACATTCGATATATCGAATCAGAATATCTTCTTTGTTCTTAAAATTCCGATAAAAAGAATTCCTGCTCACTCCCGCATGTTCAATAATGTCAATTATTGAAATTGTGTCAAAATCTTTTACTTTCAGTAAGTCCAACATAGAAATTTCAATACACGAGATTACTTCCTCATTAAGTTTTCTTTTATTCTTCATGATACAAAACTTCCAATTTGTTCCAGTTTAGCATTTCCTGATTGAAACTATGGTACAAATGTGCCATATAAGTGGTAATCATTCTAGTGGAGGAAATATTCTATGGCATTAGTTTCTGGAAGAATCAGACTTTTCGTAACAATTTGCTTATTAATTGTTATGTCCTTTAGTTTATCGAGTTGTCTTACGCTCATGGGATTAGTCAATTCACATAAGACTTCTGTGAAAAAGGACTATTACAAGAGTTTCTCATCTGACGCTCCTTTAGAACAGAAGTATTCTCAGCTTGGTCCATTTACGGTGGAGAATAGCGACTTTCCATCCGAAAACAAAAACATCAGGAAATATCGCTTTTGGTATCCAACTGAGATTTTCAGCACACAACACAAATATCCTGTAATCATTGTAGTCAATGCCAGCGGTACTCCAGCGTACAAATATGAGGAATGGTTTAAACGCCTTGCATCATGGGGATTTGTGGTTGTTGGAAATGAGGATCCCCAGGCAGGAACTGGCGAGACAACTTCCCTTACTCTGGACTATGTATTGCATCTTAGTGACTATCACAAGTTTTATGGAAAACTCGATACAAATAATATCGGAATTATTGGTTTCTCTCAGGGAGGCGCTGGAGCTTTAGCGGCTGTGACAGAATATGAAAATGGAACTTTCTATAAAGCCATATTTACCGGCAGTGCAGCATATCCCTTTCTTGCAAGCAATATGGGGTGGAAATATGATGTCACCAAAGTTGCTGTTCCGTATCTTATGGTTGCCGGTACCGGCCGGTCTGATGATAAAGGTGTCATAGATTCCAGTAAAGAATTCGCGGGAGTTGCGCCACTTTCTTCACTTATTGAGAATTATTCTAAATTATCAAATGACAATTTCAAAGTTCGTGCCAGAGCTGTCGGAGCAGAACATGAAGACATGCTTGCCCGGAGCGATGGATATATGACAGCCTGGATGCTCTATCAGCTGACAGATGACAAGGAAGCTGAACAGGTCTTTCTGGGAAATGCCGCAGAAATTCTTCATAACACAAACTGGCAGGATGTGGAGAAGAATAGATGAATACATTCAAAGCAAAGAAACCCCACAGGTTATTGAAACTCTTGGGAATCATACTGTGCATCATCACATTTATCGTAGCAGGATTGTTTTTGGTACTTATGACAAACACACAAGTAATTGTGGGAGTCATTCAGACTTTTGCGCAGCAAATTGTTAATACAAAAAACCTCTACGAGCCTTTGCATAATCCTGTACAGGCTGTGAAAGATAACCACCAGTATGTAATCACAGAACTCAAGTATTCTGATATGTATCCAAACAGTTTTCTGGACATCACATATCCTGATGAAAACGTAGAAATACATCGACCGACTTTCATCTACTTTCATGGGGGTGGATTCTTTGGAGGAAGTAAGTGCGACGGAGATCCTTTGGCAGAGGGAGATGCAACAGCATTGCTTGATGATATCTGTGCAGAAGGCTTTAATCTTGTAAATGTCGACTATGCTTTAGTTCCCGAGTATCATTTTCCAACCCCTGTTATACAGGCAAATGAGGCATTCCGGTTTCTTATGGACCACGCAGAAGAATATCATCTCGACATGGAGCATGTAATTATTATGGGGTCTTCGGCCGGTGCGATAATCACAAGTCAGATAGGAAGTGTGATTACAAATCCTGAATATGCGGCTCTTTTAGGCATAGAGCCTGTTTTATTGAAACAACAAGTTACTGCTTTAGTAATCGACGACGCCCCCCTGGACTACGAAAACTTCTCTTTAGGAACCAAAGTTTTAGTTGGAAATTATGTTAAGGGGTCCATATTTCTAAGTAAAAAGGAAATACATAAATATAATAATATACAGTCTATTACAGAA
Source organism: Treponemataceae bacterium (assembly GCA_024413635.1). Lineage (GTDB taxonomy): Bacteria > Spirochaetota > Spirochaetia > Treponematales > Treponemataceae > Treponema_I. The sequence goes on from JAKSTT010000023.1 coordinate 2,449, forward strand.
AACTATATTCCTTGTGTCCTGCTCGGAAGTGAATATCACGCAGATATGAGAGCGCTTCATAATGCGCTTGAAAAAAACAGAGCAGAACACATACTTATTGATCCTTTGGCCGAACATGGTGAACTGAAGCAACATTGCTTTGTGGCAAGTGAACGATCTGACGAGATTGCAAAAGATGCGTATGATCGAATGATTAACTTTTTATTACAGAAAATTCAAGTAACTGCAAATTAAATTTACAGCTACTTAATTGCATCAACTTCAAGGGGCTGCCCCATAAGTTTAGCATGACAGCATGACAGAACTTTTGGGGCTGCCCTTTTTTTATGTTTCTGCCAGTGCTGCAGATACGTCTTTTAAGGTGAATTGTGTTTCTCCGCGCTGGGCGGCAATAAGCGGTGCCCGGTTCAGGATACTTTCTACCAGAGCACAGCTGGCACCGCCGGTAATATCCGCAATCTTTTCCGGGGTTACCGATGTATCGTAACTCTTATTCTGCAGATACATGGCAGCAAGAGCGGTGCGGGTGGCCTTATCGGGCTGCGGAATATGATAGTGAGCGTCAAAACGGCCCGGACGGATCAAAGCTTCATCAAGAGCGGCCCGGCTGTTGGTGGCAGCCACCACCAGAACACCGTCATGGGGCGTAAAGCCATCAAGTTCGTTCAGCAGCGCCGTTACGATACGGGTGTTCTCCGTTTCTATGGCACTTCCCGAATAATTACGTTTTGTGCCGATGCCGTCAAACTCATCAATGAACACGATACAGGGAGCCTGACGTCTGGCCTTTTTGAACAGCATCTTTACTTTCATAGGGCCAATTGCCATAAACATGCTTTCAAAGTCAGTGGCCTTGGCCGGAATAAACGATACGCCTGCTTCACCGGCAAGAGCACGGGCAAACAGGGTCTTTCCGTTACCGGGTCCACCTTCCAGCAGTATACCTTTTGGCAGGCGGATACCCTTTTTCCGGTAGTCGGCAGGATGCTTCATGATGTCGGCAACCTGCAGCAGGTCTTTTTTAATGCCGTCCATACCTACGATGTTTTCAAAGGTAACACCGGTTTTCCGTACCGACTTGAAGGTATTGGGACTGATAACCTTGGCAAAAACCGTTGCGAAGATGGCAGCAAAGACTCCATAAAACAGAATATCAAGCACCAGCGTAATCTTTTCTTCAGCACCACTGGTACTGGTAACAGATACGTCATGCATCAGTAGATGTTCATACAACGTTGGAGAGCCGGGATTTGCCGTTTTTACCACAGAGCCATCAGTACCGGTCCAGGTAATTGATTTGGGAGAAATCTCAACCTTCTCTACCCCGCCAGTGGTACTGAGTTCATACATTTCTTTATATGAACCCTTGGGTGCACCGGGTTCCCACACCAGATAGATAACCAGACACAAAAGGGCAGCAACTGCCGCCCCTTTTAAAAGTCTGCCTTTAACTGCAGCTTTCATCTGCCTTCGCCTGCTTCATAGGCAGCGCGGACAGCCTTTGCAAGCTGGTCACCACAGCTGGTCTTCTTGAAGCCACAGGTAATGCCGGAAAGAATAGATTCTACTTCTTCTACGGTTTTTCCCTTAACCAGAGCAGAAACTGCCTTCAGGTTTCCGTTGCAACCGCCGGTAAAGGCTACGCTTTTAATGACGTTGTTATCCAGTTCAAGGGCAATATTGGTTGAACAGGTGCCGCTTGTTTTGTAATTGAACATACTTACTCCTCTTATTTATTAAACGCTATTTCAAGAACTTCTTCAATCCGGCTTACCGGTTTAAAGGTAATTCCCTTCTTTACGATTTCCGGAATTTCATCAAGGTCACGTTCATTCTGTTTTGGAATGATTATGGTCTTAACGTTATTCCGTTTTGCTGCCACGGTTTTTTCCTTCAAGCCGCCGATGGGCAGCACCTTACCGGTTAATGACAACTCGCCGGTCATGGCCAGATCTTTCCGGATTTTCTTTCCTTTCAGCAGGCTCATCAGCGCGGTCGCCATGGTAATACCGGCACTGGGGCCGTCTTTCGGGGTAGCACCGTCCGGTACATGCAGGTGAATGAGGTTCTTGTTGAACCAGTCAGGCTTTACCAGCTTGTTTGCAATGGCATAGGAGCGTACCCAGCTGTAGGCAATGCTGGAACTTTCCTTCATCACGTCCCCCAGCTGACCGGTAAGCTGCAGACCTGCCGCACCGCCACCGGCATTGGTACTCATGGATTCAATAAGCAGTGTATCTCCACCCATACTGGTCCAGGCAAGTCCTACGGCAGTACCGGGTTTATCTGCCCGAAGGATTTCAGATTCATCAAACACCGGTTTACCCAGATATTTTTCAATGTCCTCTTTTGTTACCGTTAACGGAGCTGCCAGGGCTTTCTGCAGTGCCTTACGGGCTTCCTTTACGGCAGGCGTTTTTTCAGTGGCGCCTTCTGCTGCCAGTGCTTCATCAAGTACAGACTGGGCAGAAAGGACTGCATCACTGGCTATCAGTTCTGCCGCATATTTCCGGTGAATCTTATCCAGGTTTTTCTCAAAGTTACGGACACCGGCTTCACGGGCATACTCGTTGGCAATGGTCAAAAGGGCATCCTTACCATATTTTACCTGGTTCTTCTTCAAGCCGTTCTTTTCAAGGCTTTTTGGCAGCAGATACTGTTTGCCGATTTCCAGTTTTTCCTGGTCAATGTAACCGGAAAGCTGAATGATTTCTGCACGGTCAAGCAGCGGTTCCGGAATGGTATCCAGGGTATTGGCCGTCAGCACAAAGAGGATGTCTGATACATCAAAAGGCAGGTCCAGATAACTGTCACGGAAGGTAACATTCTGTTCCGGATCAAGAACTTCAAGGAGTGCCGAAGCAGGATCTCCCTGATGGCTTTCACCCATTTTGTCAATTTCATCAATCATGAAAACCGGCGCTTTTGTCTTTACGATTTTCAGTCCCTGAATGATTTTTCCCGGCATGGCGCCTACGTACGTACGGCGGTGCCCTTTGATTTCTGCTTCATCGCGGAGTCCGCCAACACTGAACCGGTAGAATGGTTTGTTCATGGCGCGGGCAATGGATTTACCGACACTGGTTTTACCAACCCCTGGCGGTCCTACCAGCAGGATAATGGATCCCTTGCTGTCACCTTTCAGTTTGCGTACTGCCAGATATTCCATGATGCGTTTCTTTACATCATCCATGCCGTAATGATCAGCTTCCAGAATCTTTTTTGCTTCTGCAATATTGTAGTTTTCAGCATCCGGTTCCTGCCAGGGCAGATTACAGATGGTTTCCAGATAATTGCGGCTTACAATATATTCGCTGGAACTGGGTTCCATCATCTGGAATTTTTCCAGTTCACTGTCTACGGTTTCCTTGATTTCTCCCTCAAAATGGAAAGAATCAATTTTTTCCTTGAACTTCAGGTATTCCTGGCTTCTGGCATCAGTTGCCATACCCAGTTCTTCCTTAATGGCTTTCAGTTCTTCCCGCAGGAAATATTCACGCTGGTTCTTCTCTACCCGTTCATTCAGCTCGTTCTGGATTTTCTTCTGGATACGGAGAACTTCCTGCTCTTTCTTGATGAACATGAGGACCGTTTCCATACGCTGGCGCACATTGATCATTTCAAGAACACGCTGCATGTCCTCTTTTTCAATGTTCAGGATACTGGTGATGAAATCGGCAATTTTGCCGGGATGGTCGATATTCACCATGTTGACCCGCATTTCTTCCGAAAACAGCGGATTGTTCTCACTGATCAGCTTCATTTCACTGATAAGGGCACGGGTCAGGGCTTTTACTTCAAAACTGTCGTCCTCTTCATCGTCAATGTATTCGACAATGGCTTTCATGGGCCGTCCGGCATTCAGGGTCCGTTTTACCTTGAAACGCTTGATGGTACTGAGGAACAGGTTAAGGCCGCCGTCAGGCAGATGGATTTTCTTTACGACTCTGGCAACGGTACCGATTTTGTACAGATCAGCAACAGTGGGAGTATCGGTTTCATTTTTCTGCAGCAGGAATCCGATGATACCATCCTGATCCATGGCAGCTTCAACCGTCTTGATATCTTCAGGGTCATCCAGCATCAACGGAGTAAAAATTCCGGGGAAGATAGGTCTGGATGTAAAGGGAAACAGTGTAATGGTTGTAGGAAGTGCCTTGTCCTGAGGCACGATAGTTGCTTGTGACATACCCTAAATATACAGAAAAAGTTGCCCTATCGGCAACTTTTTCAGCGGGTTACTCTTTGGTAATGCGGGCGTTGATGCAGACCGTTTCCTGGAACCATTCCACCATCAGGCTGTAATTCTGGCTGGTGTAGCCGGGAGCACCTACCTGCAGATGGAGCACTGTTCCGCTCTGCTTTTCGGCATCAGGAACTTTGGCAACGTTCTGGTATTCGCCGTTATACATAAGCCGGAGTTCTGCACCTTTTACCGGTTCACCGGTAACGGCATCAGTTACCGTAGTAACGAACTTCAACGGCAGCCGTGCATGTTCAAGGGACATAACCGGCAGAACCTGTTCACCCTTTGTCACCGTGATGGACTGCCACAGTACATAGGAACCGATGACAATCTTGATCCGGTAATCTCCCGGTGCAAGATAGGCCGGCTTGGTGTGGTACAACGGTGTATCCGGATCCGCAAACGACCGGAATGAAGAACGCTCTATACCGGCAAGGGACCGGAGAGCACCACCGATGGTAGCGTCATAGATGGCATATACCGTATCCGTATAGTTGTGCAGGGTAAAATCCATATTCCACTGGGGCAGTTCCGGAATGGTATCGTTATCATCCCTAAAGAAAAATGCCTTTACCGGTAAATCCGTTTTTGCAGTGGCAGTATCAGGCAGTTTCATGACCAGGGTTACCGGAGAATACCAGGGGCGCAGTACCGTCCGGTAGAAAAATCCCAGCTGCCATAAGCCGCTTAAAATGCAGAGGATAATGGCAGCCCATACGGCAGTGCGGCTTACCACCTTGAATATGTGCCCCCGTTCTACGAATTTCTTTTCTTCATAGGGGGTCAGATTGGGACCGACGGGCTGCGACAGGTTAAAGGATAACTGGGTCTTGATGTCCTCAACATCGTAATCAGCCAGGTATTTCTCTACTTTCTTCAGAATCGGAGCTACAGACTGGTACCGGCGTTTCGGGTCAACCTGCAGCATTTTCTTGATCAGTCTGCTGATCAGTTTTGGAATGGTACTGTTCCGTTTTTCCGGCGGCATGTACCGGCCCTTCTGAATGTCAGACAGGGTTTCTGCCGTAAATTTTCCGGGATAGGGTTTTGAGCCGGTAACCATTTCATACAGCATGACACCCATGGCATAAATATCTGCACGCTGGTCTACGGTATGACTGGCACTGAACTGTTCCGGCGGCATGTAACTGGGGGTACCGAGGGCAACACCGGTCTGGGTAAGGGTTGATTCTTCACCGTCAATGTCTGCAGAGGCAATACCGAAGTCCGCCAGTTTGATGTCGCCATGGCGGCTCATAAGGATATTTGCCGGTTTGATGTCACGGTGGATAACTCCATGGTCGTGGGCAAACTGCAGGGCACGCAATGCATCACGGAAAATGAGCATGGCGGTCTGACAGCTTAAATACCCCTGCTTACGGATCAGCTTATCAAGGGACATGCCGTCTACATATTCAAGAACAATGTAATGGAAATTTCCTTCAACAAAGTAGTCGTACAGGTGCACGATATAGGGAGTCTTCATGTCCAGAAGGATCTGTGCTTCACGCTTGAACCGTTCAACAACAATGTTATTGGCCTTCATGGTCAGTTTCTTGATGACAACCTGACGGCGGAGTCCGGGGTGAACGGCGCGGTATACAACGCCCATGCCGCCACGGGCAAGTTCACCAATTACTTTATACTGTCCGATCATCTGTGGAACAGTTCCGCTGCTGGCAGCTGCAGCAGGACGGGGCGCATTTACGCCGGCGTTTGTACGGGTCATCGTTCACCTCCCTGAGAGTCTGGTGCCCACTGGGCTACACTGAGAATCTGGGTTTGCAGGTCAAAGGGTTTTGCTTTTCCAGGAATTATGGCCACATTCATTTCCGAAGGATTATGCAGCTGTACAAAAAGATCATGGGCACGAAGGTTGTATTTTCCTTCAAGCACGGGCCGGTGTCCGGCAAACCACCGTGCATGGGGGTTATCAGGTATCAGGTCTTTCAGCATGGCAGGTACGTTGCCCGAATCTGCCTGGTCATTGGCAGTCCAGGTAAGGCCAAAGATAACGTCTTCTTCCTGATAGGCGTTGATTATTTCAGTCCGGGTAAATATCCGGGCCGGTTCTGCATGGGATGCCAGATACCAGGGAGTCTGCACCAACAGTGGCAGTGATTTTTCAAAGGTATCATACAGTTGCAGTGTTCCGTTGCCGTATACCTGCTTCATGAATTCAAAAACCATTTCTCCTTCAGAGGCAAATTTCTTGAAGGAATGATTTCCGTTGGATACCTGATTCAGGATATTTTCGTGATTTCCCTTGAGGAAGTGGAAGTGTTCCGGGAACGCACTCTTTAAGGCGCAGATCATAAGGATAAGGGAAAGGCCTTCCTGCATTTCTTCTACCATGGAGGCATTTGTCTTCTGGCCCTGCAGGAATCCGGCATAGGCCCTGAGCCACCGGTCCCGCTGCCGTGATTCTGCATGAAGGGCATCGCCCAGACAGATGACGCGGATCTGTTTTCTCTGCAGTGCTTCAAAAACGGTGGTCCGCTGCTGGGGACGCATCAGGGAATAGTAGGCTGTTTTGGTTTCCGGCAGAATGGATGACGATACGGTCATGGAAAGCACTGCCATGAGGAAATCTGCACGGGCATGCAGATCCGGAACGATTACGGTAGGAAGGTCATCCGTAAAATACAGAAGGCTTCCCGGTCTGCCGGCTTTATCCTGGGGACGGTAGCTGGCAGGTTCACTTTCCAGACTGCGGATTGCCTTTTTCAGGTATGACTTCAGTTCACCGTTGGTTGGGATGACCGGCATGTCATACATGGATTTCAGTTTGGAAAGCGTCAGGGTTGAAAAGTTAAGCATTCAAAGTCCTATAATACCATCTTGAACTCTACGTACTGTCCTGGAATACTTTCAAGTTCCAGATGTCCATGGTGCTGTTCGGCGATACCCTGGGCAATGGACAAACCAAGTCCGTACCCGCCGGTATCCCGGTTATGCGAGCTGTCTACACGGTAAAAACGCTCAAAAACTTTTGTTTTCTGATTATCTTCAATACCCTGTCCGGTATTCCGGACGGCAACGAGAATCTGTTTTCCTTCCTTGCGTACGGCAACAGTAATCACAGAGCCCTGCTCAGAGTATTTAATGGCATTATCAAGGAATATGACGGCTACCTGCTTTATGCTGCGCTCATCTCCCTTCATGGTTATTCCGGGCGTAATATCCATAACCAGGGTACGCCCTTCTTCAAAACATTTTGATTCATAGGGCAGTACTGCCCGGAGTATGGCACCGCTAAGGTCAAAGGACTGCATTTCAAGACGCTGGTTTGAGTTTTCAAACCGGGCAAGGGTCAGCAAATCCTTTACCAGGGAACTCATATGGTCAACTTCATCCCGTATGTATTCAGTCCACTTGTTTTCTCCGGTTTCTTCAACCAGGACGTCAAGATTGGCCCGGATGCTTGATAAAGGGGTTTTCAGTTCGTGGCTGGCATCAGAAATGAACCGTTTCTGCTTGTTGATGACTTTTTCTACCGGCTTAACGGCCCAGATGGAGAAAAACCAGCCAAGAACAACAGAAACGACCAGTACACAGATGAACAGCGGCAGAAAAATCTTCAGCAGGAACAGAACGTTCTGCCGGTCCATCTCATTCCGGACCATGGTCAGTAAGATGACACCCAGTGAAAGAAAGATGAGGCTGATGGAGATGACGCAGGTGATGATGTACTTAGTACGCAGCTTACTGATGACGTCCACAGCAGTACCTGAGCGTGTTATGCGCGCAAATCTTCCAGTGAGTAACCTGAACCGCGTGAGGTTACGATTTCAGTCTGGGATCCGATGGAAGCCAGCTTCTTACGGATGAACGAAATATATACTTCAACGTTGTTGTATTCAGCGTCAGAGTCTCCGCCCCAGATTTTTTCGATGATGCGTTCTTTGGTAACGATCTGGTATGGATTACGCATGAAGTATTCCATGATCTGATACTCTTTCAGCGACAGTTTTACGGAGTTTCCACCGTAACGGAGCTCATGGCGGCGTACTACCAGGGTCAGGTCACCTACTACGTAATCCTTACCCTGAACATCACCTCGGCGGCGGCTTAATGAGCGGATACGCGCAAGAAGTTCTTCAGTAACAAATGGTTTGGTAACATAGTCATCTGCACCTGCATCAAGACCACGAACTTTATCTTCGATTTCGTCTTTTGCAGTAAGGAGCAGAACCGGAACGTTATTGCCGGAACCGCGGATCTGTTCCAGAACCTGGATACCATCAATTTTAGGAATCATGATATCAAGGACAATAACGTCGTATACACCTTCTTTTACAAGGCGTAATGCTTCTTCGCCGTCATATACGGCATCAACCAGATAAGAATTTCTTTTAAAAATTTCAGAAAGAGCCCGGGAAAGATGTTTCTCGTCTTCAACTAATAAAATGCGCATACCTTAATTCTATCTTATTGTATTGATTTTTCATAGTCCGCTTTTCAGTTTACACAAAGAAATCTTCCTACTAAAATGAAGATATGGAAAAAACTGACACCCCTGAACAGCTTCTTGCAAATCTTGTTGCCCTTAGTGATGCCTATATTACCGGCCGTCCGGCTGTTCCCTGCCAGGTACACATTCAGCTGACCCCGCCGCAGCCTGCTGCATCAGTTGCGACACCCGAGCCGCAACCATCACAGCCGGTTTCATCGGGTGCAACACCGGATTCCATTGCGGCAAAGATTGCCGCCTGTACCCGCTGCCAGTTATGCCAGACCCGCACCAATACGGTTCCCGGTATGGGTGTTCCCCATCCGGTAGTATTAGTCATTGGGGAAGGTCCCGGCCAGGAAGAAGACCTGCAGGGACTGCCCTTTGTCGGTCCCGCCGGTCAGCTGCTGGATAAAATGCTTGCCAGTATTTCCCTTTCACGTACCACCAATACGTATATCGCCAACATCGTAAAATGCCGGCCGCCCCATAACCGGGATCCCCAGCCGGAAGAAGCAGCCGCCTGCCGTTCATATCTGGATGCCCAGATTTCCGTACTGAAGCCGAAACTCATTCTCTGCATGGGCCGTATTGCCGCACAGCACATGCTTGATACCCCCCAGGGCATAAACCGGCTCCGGGGCCAGTGGTTCCAGTACCGGGACATTCCCCTTATGGCAACCTACCATCCCAGCGCACTGCTCCGTGACCAGGAACTGAAACGCCCGGCGTGGGAAGACCTGAAACTGTTCCGCCAGCGGCTGGCCCCATACCTGCAGGATACTGATGCGGTACGTTGAAACAGTCGTAAACGTTCCCATTGACGGGAGCTTCACCTATATCTCAGATGACGATGCCGTGCAGGTTGGGCTCAGGGCAGAAGTGACCTTTGGCCGGCGGAAAATGGTCGCCTGCATTGTGAGCGTCAGCGAAACCGTACCTGCAGATCTTGGCTGTCCCGTAGATAAAATCAAGAAGATTCACCGCATCATTGATACAGAACCTCTGTTCACCACCGACCAGGTGCAGCTTGCCCGCTGGATGGCCCACTATTACCTGTGCAGCTGGGGAGAAGCCCTCTTTGCCATGCTGCCATCCGGCCGGCGGGAATCTGATACAGGCAGTTTCGGCTTTGAAGAAGATGATTCCAGTTTTACCCGCCACACCCTGTCAGAAGAACAGCAGCAGGCCATTGAAGGTATCCTCCAGGGTGGAAAATCATTGTACCACTACCTGTACGGTCCCACCGGTACCGGCAAGACCGAAGTTTTTCTGGGAGCAGCAGAACAGGTGCTTGCTGCCGAAAAAGGCGTCATCTATCTGGTGCCGGAGATCGGACTGACCCACCAGGTTATAGAAGCCGTTACCAAACGTTTTGGCAATACGGTGGCTGTAATTCATTCCAGCCTTACGCCCAGCCAGCGGCTGAAAGAATGGCACCGGATCCTCAACCGTCAGGCACGGGTTGTCATCGGTGCACGGAGTGCCGTATTTGCGCCGGTACCGGATCTGGGGCTTATCATCATTGACGAAGAACATGACAACAGCTATAAAGCCGGTAATACTCCCCGCTACCACGCCCGGCAGGTTGCCATGAAACGGTGCATGGACCTGAAAATTCCCCTGGTCATGGGGAGTGCTACCCCCAGTCTTGAAGCGTGGGACCAGATGCAGAAAGGTACCATCAGCCGTCACGTTCTGACCCGCCGTCTTGCCGGCGGTAAACCGCCGGAAATACAGGCCATTAATCTTTCCGAGCGTGGAAACACCCCGGTAAACGGGTGTTTAAGCCCTGCCCTTGAAGACGAAATCCGCGCTACCATTGCAGAAAAACGGCAGGTCATCCTGTTCCTGAACCGGCGGGGGTACGCACATTTCTTTAAGTGCAACAGCTGCGGGTATGGACTTACCTGCAAAAACTGCAGTGTATCCCTGACCTGGCACAAAGCCAAAAACCGCTTTATCTGCCACTACTGCGGCTACAGTGTCCCCGTTCCCACCGAGTGCCCCGAATGCGGCAGCCTTGATGTCGGTTTAGGCAGCTTTGGTACGGAATACATTGAGCAGGAAGTAGCGGCAAAGTTTCCCAACGCAACCGTAGACCGTCTTGATACAGATACCATGAAGGACAAAAAGGAGCTGGAATCAAAGCTGGCTGCCTTCAGAAACGGCGAAACCGATATTCTGCTGGGTACCCAGATGGTTGCCAAGGGACTGAACTTTCCGAAACTGAAGCTGGTTGGCGTTGTCCTTGCCGATACGGGGCTCATGCTGCCGGATTTCCGGGCTGCAGAACGGACGTTCAGCCTTATTGTACAGGTTGCCGGACGTGCCGGACGTTTTTTTCCTGACGGCAAAGTACTGGTACAGAGTTATAACCCGACCCGGCCCGCCATCAGTTATGCCGTACAGAATGACATTACCGGCTTTTATGACGAAGAATTGAAAACCCGTCAGGATATGGCATTTCCACCCTACGCCCGGCTTATGCGGCTGGTGTTCCGGAGTGCCCAGCCACAGTATGCAGACGCTGCAGCCGATACTGCAGCAGAAATTCTTGAACGGATTGTTCAGCGCTGGCAGAAGGAAGTGCCGGATCTGCCTCCGGTAGAAATTCTTGGCCCCACCGAGTGTCCCCTTGCCATGATTGCGGCTAACCACCGCCGGCAGATACTCCTCAGGTCAGACAATATCCGCATTCTGCAGGATATTATGCATGCTTTTGTGGGTATGAATCCTAAACTGGAACACTGTTATCTTGAAATTGATGCAGATCCGGTCAATCTGCTGTAGGGCCCCGGCGTATACCGTCAAAACCTACTTCCCACAGGAACAGGCCGTTGGCAGGAGCCGTAATGCCGGCAAGCTTACGGTCTTTTGCTTCAAGAATCCGTCTGATATAGTCGTCGTCTTTTCCCTTCTGTTCTGCCTGGATAAGGGTGCCCGTAATGGAACGCACCATGCGCCAGAGAAAGGCATTGGCTGAAATTTCAAACACCAGTTTGGGACCGTCCATGTAGAAGTGGGCTTTTTCAAGATACCGCTTTTTACTGGGACTTTTATCCCCGGCTGCAGAAAAGGTGGTACAGTCAATTTCACCCTGCAGGCAGGATGCCATACGGTTCAGTTTTTCAACATCGGGCTGCCGGAATAAGGGCCAGACATACCGCATTTCACTGGCCGGCACCGGGCTGTCACACCACATGAAATAGCGGTAACTGCGGCGGGTTGCACTGAAGCGGGCATGAAACCCGTCCGGCACCTCAGCGGCGGACATGATGCGTATATCGTGGGGCAGCAGGCTGTTCAAGGCTGCGGGATACTTCTGTACCGGTATGGAGTCAATGGGGGATACAAAGGTAACTGCCTGTCCCATGGCATGGACACCGCTATCGGTCCGGCCGGATCCGGCTGCCTGAACCGGCTGTTTATGCATCTGGGCAAGGACTTTTTCCAGTTCTTCCTGTACGGTACGGGCATGGCCGGTTTCGCAGTCATTCTGCCGCTGCCAGCCGCAGAAATCGGTACCGTCATAAGAGAGGGTCAGTAAAATGGTTCTCATGCAGCCAACCGATTACTCTTCATCATCATCGTCATCAAGATCAATGATATTGGCATCTGCCAGGGTTTTCTTCAGGTTATCGTACAGGTTGCGGGAATGTTCCAGCAGTGGTCCCGGTTTGTTCTTTGATGACTTACCCAGTCCGAAGATACGGGCAATGGAAGATTTGTTCTGCTCCAGGGTTTTCAGCCGGGCAGGAATATCCTGGGTCTGTCCGTATTTGTACTCCAGCAGGACCGTCAGGTATATAACGCCATCGTATCCATAGTTCTTGTCGATATCAGGACCAAAGTTTCCGATGCCGGCAATACTTTCTTCGTGGGACATTTCCTTATCCATGGCTTCCTGGTAATAGAACAGTGCCTTACGGTAAAAGGTCTGCTGGATAAAATCAAATCCGCGGCCCGGACATTCAGCATCAATATCACCGTTCAGCCAGGCCAGACGCAGACAGATCTGAGCCTTTTTGATGGTAGGAGAATAATCCGGCGGGAAATCTTCATAGGTCAGCAGTGCCAGATAATAGGCAGCGGCTCCGTCATACAGAGTGCGGACACGCTTGAAGTCATAATGGGGATAAATGGTTTCAACAGCTTTAATGCGTTTTGATTCATGTTCCGCAAGAATGTGCTGCAGATCCTTATCTTCTACAATATTGTTGAAATCTGCCCAGTACATGCCCACATTACATACGGGGCAGGCACCGATGGAATACATGAGGGGATACACCGGTCCATACTTGGCGCTGGGTTCAAAGTTACGGCGCAGTTCATCAGTCAGGTCGCCGGCAATCATACGTCCACCGCCAGAAAGGAGTTCTTCTTTGTTAAAGTCCTTTTTACAGACCGGGCAGCGTACTTTCTGCTTACTGTAAAATGTTACGGCAAGTTTTTTTGTTTCTTTATCGTCGTTGGCCATATCTGCTCCTTACACGCTTTCTAAAATAACGTATGCTGCTGCCATATCATGTTCATGGGTCAGGGAAACATGTATCTTCCCTACTCCGGCTTTTTTACAGGCTGCCTCGGCACTTCCCTGCAGCAGCAGCTGCGGTCTTCCGTTTTCAGCATGGACAACCTGAATATCTGACAGTACTAAATCAGTAAGTCCGGTTCCCAGGGCTTTTCCAAATGCTTCCTTGGCAGCAAAAGCGGCTGCCAGGCTTTCTACACCGCTGCTCTTTCCGCGGGCATAAGCATATTCTTCAGGACCAAAAAAACGCTTTCCCTTTGATTCATCATCCAGAAAAGACTGCATCCGCTGGCAGTGTACCAGATCGATACCGATACCGATAATCATCAGTCGGCACCCTCAGCGGTATCGCCGGAACTTTCAGCCTCAACCACCGGCTCCGGTTCTTTTTCACGTACCAGAACAACTACTTCTTTCGGGGAAAAGAGCGATACGCCAAACTGCTGGGAAACACCGGCAACAACCGGAACCGTATAGGTACCATCTTTTGTCAGTGATGAACCGTCAATAAAAAGGCCTACCGGTGAAGAAGAATACCGTTCAAGGCTCAGGACACTGCCGTTCAGTACGATTTCTCCCCGCCGGGTAGTCTGGATTTCATACTCCAGGTCACTTCTGGTATTCAGGATGGCAAGAGGAACATTGCTGAATGTTTTTTCCGTCATCTGTGGCGTAATGGCAACAGTAACGTTTACGGAATCAGTAGAATCCCATGAAATACCGCTGTTGGGAGAATACGGTGATTTCTTTTCTGAAAAGCCGGTGGTACGGTAATCCAGAAAGACACCGTCGGTTGCAAGAGTTTCTACCGAATTAATCAGTTTTTCTGCACCGTAAATGCGGACCTGCGGTGGTTCGCAGGTAACGGAGGTAACTTCATAGCCATAGGGAACTTCGCCGACCAGAACCGGTTCAACCGGTACATACCGGGCAATGCGTTTTTCCAGTTCAAGCGTTACTTCAGCAGGCGTTACGTCCACGCTCAATACATTCATGGCTGTTGCCTGTTCAGAAAGATCAATGTATACCCGGCTGCGGACCGTGCCGGAAGTATCTTCACGTGATACATCGATATATGCCTTAAAGTCATCGCGGCTTAAATGGTTGATGTCTGCAGAATCCCCGCGGAGTGAAATCCGCACATACCGGTTGACGTGACCAACCGGCTCCATGGACGTAATACCGCGGATTTCCAGAGGAACGGTCAGAGTGCGGGTATCAAGGGATGAAATCTGATAATAGGCGTACAGAAACAGGGCAGTAGCAAAGGCAATGACTTTTGCCGGCCAGTTATCAATGAGTTTTTCAAGCTTTGGAGGTAACGTCATTGGGGTCCTCCTCGGTATATGAGTCTGGAGTTATTTCAAGCAGGGTTTCCAGGGTACGGGTTGTCTGTTCCATGGAAAGGTCATAATGGAGTTTTCCGTCATAACAAAGACTGATGGCGCCGGTTTCTTCTGATACAACCAGAACAACGGCATCGGTTTCTTCAGAAAGCCCCAGAGCCGCACGGTGGCGGGTACCGAAGGTTTTCTTGATGTCATACTGTTCTGACAGCGGCAGGAAGCATCCGGATGCCAGGATTTTACCGCCCTGTATAATGGAGGCACCGTCATGGAGGGGTGTATCGTGACCGAAAATGGTAACCAGAATGGATGAGGATACATCGGCATTCAGACGGGTACCGGTATCCATGATGTCTTTCAGGTATGTCTTGCGCATGAAAACAACCAGCATACCGCGGCGCTGTTTTGAAAGGATTTCTGCGGCAATAAGCACTGAATCTACGGTGGTGTGCTTAGTTTTGGTTCCCAGCTTGAACCAGTTACCCTGCCCCAGCTTCAGGAAAATCTTGCGCATTTCCGGCTGGAATACAATGGCAAAACAGATGAGCAGACCGGGAGCCATGGTATTGAGGATCCAGAGCAAGGTTGACAGATTGAGAACCAGTGCAAGGCCATAGGCAAAGAACACAATGGTCAGAACCTTCAGAATCTGCATACTCTGGGTCTTGTTGATCAGCTGATATGCCTTATACAGCAGAAACGTCAGTACCAGAACATCAATGACCGGTCCTACGTAGTTGTACAATAACCCGAATTTATCAATTGCGCTCACTCATGAACTCCAAAACCGATAAGGTATCGCGTGTTTCTGCAACGTCATGTACCCGGAGAATGGTAGCTCCCCGCTGTACACAGAGCAGGTCTGCAGCAAGTGTTCCTGCCAGACGCTGTTCAACCGGTCTGCCGGTCATGGCGCCAATGCAGGTTTTACGGGAAAGTCCCATGAGTACCTGGTTAGGACGCTGACCGGAAGGAAAACTTTCCAGAATCCGGCTGGAAGCATTCATAAGGGCCACGTTTTCTTCAAGACCTTTACCAAAGCCAATGCCGGCATCAAGAATGATTTTCTCCGGAGCAATACCTGCAGAAACCGCATAGGAAACCCGCTGGTGCAGGTACTCCTGAACAACTGCTACTACATCAGTATACATCGTGTTCTGCTGCATTTCACGGGGAATTCCCCGTTTATGCATGAGAATCACCGGTACACCGGCATCAGCACAGAAACGGGCAAGTGCATCACCGCCATCTTCCAGTGCAGAAACATCATTCAATATATCGGCACCAAGAGCGGCGCACTGTTCAAAAACATGCGTTTTACGGGTATCAATTGAGATAATGACATCGGATTTTTCGCGGATTCCCCGTACTACCGGCAAAAGGCGGCGGAGCTCTTCTTCTTCCGGCACATAGTCACTGCCGGGCCGGGTAGATTCTGCACCCAGGTCAATGATTTCAGCGCCTTCTGACACCAGTTTCAGCGCATAGTCTATGGCCTGCTGCTGAGATTCCGTACTGCCGGTCTGTGTAATGCGGCTGGCTTCATAAAAGGAATTATCCGTTACGTTGACAATACCCATAATCCATGCCGCATGGGTTGTAGAACGGATTCCCCGGGCAAGATGCAGGTCTGGAGCGGTATTCATGACAGAAGCTCCTTCATTTTACGTTCAAGATGAGCCGGTGACAGATGCGCTTCTTCAAGAATATCAGAGCGTTTTCCCTGGGCAATGAACCGGTCAGGGAATCCGCAGACTGCCATCTTTTTCCGGGTACCGCACCGGGTCAAAAGACTTTCCAGATAGGTACCGATGCCGCCAATCCGGATACCGTCTTCTACAAAGACAATCCGCTGGTAGCGCTCTGCCAGAGTAATAAAGTATGCCTTATCCAGCGGTTTCATGAACCGCAGGTTGTAAATGTCACACGGAACCTGTTCTTCTGCCAGGTTTTCTGCCGCTTTCTGCACTTCCGGGAAAATACCGCCGGTGCAGACAAACAGGTTTTCGGCAGGCGCTGTATCAGCAGATGAGGGAATAAGAACGCCCCTGCCACATTCAATGGCATCGGCAAAGACAGGCTGTTCTGCCGGACACAGACTTTTTGGATAGCGGATTACGACGGGGCAGTTCTGCTGCACAGCCCACTCCAGCATATTGGCCAGTTCCGCTTCACTGGCTGGTGCCAGAAGGGCAACATCCGGAATGGGACGGAACAGACTGATGTCAAAAATACCCTGATGGGTTTCACCGTCATCAGGTACGGCACCGGAACGGTCAAGCACAAAGACGGCGCTGACCCGCTGCAGGGAAATATCGTGAATAAGCTGGTCCACTGACCGCTGCATGAAGGTTGAATAAATGGCAACGACCGGTTTCATGCCGCTGCGGGCAATTCCGCCGGCAAAGGTTACGGCGTGTTCTTCTGCAATACCGACATCAAAAAAACGGTCAGGAAACTTTTTTGAAAACTCCGTAAGGCCGGTGCCGGAGGTCATTGCAGCAGTTACTGCACAGATTTTAGGGTTCTGTTCTGCCAGCTGGCAGATAGTCTTACCAAAGACTGCGGTAAAGGTGGGTCTTTCAGCAGGTTTTGCAACCAGTTCTCCCGTTGCCGGATCAAAGGGACCAACGCCATGGAATTTTGATGGATTTTCTTCTGCCGGTTTATAGCCCTTACCCTTTCTGGTAACCACATGTACAACGACCGGCCGGTGCAGTTTCTTCACCCGGTTGAAAACCATATCCAGTTCTTCAATATTGTGGCCGTTGAGCGGGCCGACATATTCAAAGCCCAGATCAGCAAACAGAGTATCCGGAAAGAAAATACCCTTGATACCGCGTTTAAAACGGTAAATGAATTTATTGAGGAACTGGCCGCCGGGCAGTTTTGCAACAAAACTGTCAAAGGCAATGCGGAATCCCTGATACTGACGGGACATGGTCAGGCGTGAAAGATAGCGGCTGATGGAACCGGTATTGGCACTGATGGACATGCGGTTGTCGTTGAGGACAACAATCAGGTCTTTGGCAGACTGACCGGCATGGGACAGAGCTTCAAATGCCATACCGCCGGTTAAGGCACCGTCACCCAGTACCGCAATGACTTTACCGCTTTTATCCTGCAGTTTGCGGCCCAGAAGCAGGCCCAGAGCCTGGCTGATGGATGTTGAGGCATGGCCGGCGTCAAACAGGTCGTGCTCACTTTCCGTATGGCGGGTAAAGCCGGAGATACCGTCCTTTAAGCGCAGGGTATCCAGCTCCTTATTACGGCCCGTGAGGATTTTGTGGGTATAACTCTGATGGCTCACGTCCCAGATAATGGCATCTTCCGGGCTGTTGAATACCTTATGCAGCATCAGGGTCAGCTCTACGGCCCCCAGATTGCTGGCAAGATGACCACCGTTCCGGCTGGTAACCTGGATAATCCGGGTCCGGATATCACGGGACAGCTGCCGCAGCTCTTTGTACGAGAGATTCTTTATATCTTTAGGAGATGAAATATCTTCCAGTTGCAATGCAGTTTTACGCTATGTTGCAAAGAGTAAAAAAAAGCCGCAGTTTGAGTCGTTTGCAACAACCAAATCTGCGGCCATTTACTAAGCATAGTCACAAGCTCACACGCGGAACAGTGCTCCGGGTATGTTACTTACTTACTCTTATGCCGATTTCTTCTAAGCATCTTCTTACGCTTGTGAGTAGCGATCTTCTGACGCTTTCTTTTCTTACCACAGGGCACTATAGCACTCCTTAAAAAAACTTAGGATATATTACGCGAAATCAACCAACGCGTCAATACTTTATCAGTGGGTCAGCAGCATTCTGTCGTTGGCTGTTGCGTCCCCGCCAACCTGTCCGAACTTAGCCAGCAGGTCCTCAACCTTCAGGTTTTTCTTTTCTTCACCCTTCACATCATAGATGATTTTACCGTCCATCATCATGATCAGGCGGTTTCCATATTTGATGGCATCCTTCATGTTATGGGTAACCATAAAGGCAGTCAGGTGGTCACGGGTAATGAATTCATCGGTCAGTTCAAGAACCTTGCGGGCAGTTTTCGGGTCAAGGGCGGCCGTATGTTCATCAAGCAGCAGCAGCTTCGGTTTCTGCAGGGTAGCCATAAGCAGGGTCAAAGCCTGGCGCTGTCCGCCGGAAAGCAGACCTACCTTACTCTGCATGCGGTTTTCAAGCCCCAGGTCCAGCAGTGCCAGTTTTTCGCGGTACAGCTGCCGTTCAGAGTTCAGGATACCCCAGGCAAGGGTACGCCGTTTGCCGCGGCGCAGGGCCATGGCCAGGTTTTCTTCAATCTGCATGTTGGCGGCAGTACCCATCATAGGATCCTGGAATACGCGACCCAGATATTTGGCGCGGTAGTATTCCGGTTTATTGGTCAGGTCCATGCCGTCAAGAACGATGGAGCCGGTATCAACGGGGAACACACCGGCAATCAGGTTCAGCAGCGTTGATTTTCCGGCACCGTTACCACCGATAACAGTTACGAAATCGCCTTCTTCCAGTTCCAGGTCAATGCCGTTGATGGCACGTTTTTCGGTAATGGTTCCCGGGTTGAATGTTTTTGTTACATTGGAAATTTTAATCATTTTGAAATCTCCTTCTGCTTGCGGCGGGCAGTACGCTCTTTAATGACCGGCATTGAAAGGGCAATGGCAACGATGATGGCGGTAAAGAGTTTCATATCTGTTGATTTCAGGCCAAGCTGCAGAACTACGGCAATGATGATGCGGTATACGACAGAGCCTAAGAGGGCTGAAAGCAGAATCCACCAGAAGCCGAAACGGTTGCCGAAAATAACTTCACCGATGATGACAGAAGCAAGACCAATAACGATGGTACCGGTTCCCATGCCGACATCAGCATATCCCTGGCTCTGGGCAACAAGGGCACCGGAAAGGGCAACCAGACCGTTGGAAATCATCAGGCCAAGCATTTTCAGG
The DNA here is from genome assembly GCA_024413635.1 of Treponemataceae bacterium. Classification (GTDB taxonomy): domain Bacteria; phylum Spirochaetota; class Spirochaetia; order Treponematales; family Treponemataceae; genus Treponema_I. The sequence goes on from JAKSTT010000023.1 coordinate 21,982, forward strand.
TTATCGGTATTGATACCCATGGCAGTAGCCATACGCTGGTTGGCACCGGTTGCACGAATGGCAGATCCCAGTTCGGTTCCGAAGAACCAGTAGAGGATAGCAATAAGGATGACGGCAAAAATGGAACCGACAAAGAGGGATGCAACCGTTGAGGTCATGTGCATGTTTTTCATGCAGAATGACATGATGGTCTTTACCCCGATAAGTGGTGTATTGGCGCGGCCCATAATGCGGATATTGATGGAATAGAGCGCAATCTGGGTCAGAATTGACGACAGCAGGATGTTTATCTTCAGTTTTGTATGAAGAAGACCGGTACACAGTCCGCAGAGCATGCCCGAAATAAAGACAACAATAAGAGAAACAAGCGGATCAACGCCTGCAACAATCATAACGGCAGTTACGGCGCCACCGGTGGCAAAACTGCCATCAACGGTAAGGTCAGCCATATCAAGAATTCTGAAGGTAAGATAGAGACCCAGTGTCATGATGCCCCACAGGACACCCTGAGAAACTGCGCCTTCAATAGCAAGTAAGATTCCCATAATGTGGGATAGTATACA
>JAKSTT010000024.1 GCA_024413635.1 Treponemataceae bacterium
AATGGCTATCATCCCCTTATGGCACTGCGTTCCAGCTTTGGTCTTCTTATCCAGATTCCGTTTTTCATGGCAGCGTACAACTATCTGTCAAATCTGGAAGAACTGCGGGGCTTAAGTTTCTGGTTCATCCGTGACCTGGGTAATCCTGACGCCACTTTTTATATCGGTTCCTTCGCCGTAAACGTACTGCCCATTGCCATGACCCTGATTAACTGTATTTCAGGTGCCATTTATACCAAGGGCTTCAAGGCAAAAGATAAGATCCAGATATATGCCATGGCTGCCATCTTCCTGGTTATTCTTTATGATTCACCGGCAGGCCTGGTACTGTACTGGACCATGAACAACGTGTTCAGTATGGTTAAGAATATCTTCTATAAGCTGAAGAAACCGCTGTTTGTGCTGTATCTCTGTGCGTGTGCCGGGGTCTGTGGCATTGACTACTATCTGTTCTTTGAACATAACGGATTTTTGTACAAACGGCTTGCCATTGTATTTCTGCTTGCCATAGTTTTCTTTATTCCACTGCTGGTAAAACTGGTGCAGTATCTGCTGGATACTCTTCTGAAACCGCTGGTTGATGATGAAAAAGCCTGTTTCAGCATATTCCTGTCTTCCAGCCTGGTACTCAGCATTGTCTGCGGTCTGTATATCGTTACCACCATTATTGCTGCCAGCCCCATGGAATTCAGTTTTATTGATGACATTACCAGTCCCTTTACCTTCTTATGGGCTAACTGCTGGAAATTCTTCGGGCTGTTCTGTATCTGGCCGCTGTGTGTCTATCTGCTCTTCGGCCGGCGGATTAAGGCCTGTATTTCAGCTCTTTTTGCAATGGGTGCAATCGTTGTCCTCATCAATGTATTTGTGTTCCACGGTAATTATGGAAACCTGAATCAGACCATGATTTTTGATAATCCTGGTGCTTTACGGCCTGCAACCGGTACTGCACTGCTCAATATTTTTGCCGGTGTTGCCGCCATTGCCCTGGTATGTGTTGTTTTTGCCGTGAAAAAAACGGTGATTCTGTCCCGTTCCTATGGCATTATCGCTGTAGCACTGGCTGTAACATCGTTTCTGTCATTTGGCGGGATTAACCGGAATTATACGGAATATGCTGCCATGCAGGCTGCCGGTGGCGGTTCTGCTGATACGGTAAAACCGGTATTCCATTTTTCAAAGACTGAAAAGAACATATTCATCCTGGACCTGGACCGTGCCATCAGTGCCTATCTTCCTGAGATTTTCCGGGAACGTCCTGAACTGAACGATATTTTTGAAGGTTTTGTATACTATCCCAATACGGTTTCTTTTGGGGTAAACACTCTGGCGGCCAGCCCTGCCATGTTTGGTGGGTATGATTATACACCGCAGATGATGAATGCCCGTGATACTGAAGCGCTGGTAGATAAGCACAATGAAGCCTTAAAGGTTCTTCCTGTTCTGTTCATGAACAATGGCTACACAGCCACGGTAACGGATTCTTCTTTTGCCGGATATTCCTGGATTCCTGATATGCGTATTTTTGATGAGTACCCGGAAATCCGTGCCCTGACTACCGAAAAAGTATACCGGAGCCTCTGGATGCGGGAACATCCCGGTATCCGTGCAGAAAACTATACCAGCAGGCTGATTGGTACCAATATTTTCTGGTATACGGTGCTCCGTGCCAGTCCCAGCATCATGCGCGACCTGATTTACAAGAATGGCAACTACTGGAGTTCCCTGTCTGATGCAGACTCCATCCAGACCTTTGTTGATTCCTATTCGGTTCTCGATTATCTGCCGCGTCTTACTGATTTTTCTTCTGAGAAACCAACTTTTACTTACATGGTAAATGATGCCACCCATGAACCGCTCTACCTGCAGGCACCAGACTATGTGCCGGTTAAGACGGTTACTGATATCGGCCAGAGCCGCTATGCCCGTGACCGTCATTACCACATCAATATCTCCTCATTCCTTGAACTGGCAGAATGGTTCCAGTTCCTGAAGGAAAACGGCGTGTATGACAACACCAGAATCATTCTGGTTTCTGATCACGGTTCTTCTGCCAATACTGATGAACTTCCGTCTCCTTCTGACGGCGTAACCAATAACCGCATTGAATCCATTAACCCAATCCTTCTGGTGAAGGACTTCGGTGCATCCGGTGCCATTACCCGTGATGAAACCTTCATGACCAATGCCGATGTGGCTGCTCTTGCCTGTGAAAACATCATTGAAAACCCGGTAAATCCGTTTACCGGAAATCCTATTGATATGAAGCGGAAAGCCGGAGGTATTTTCGGTGCACTCCTGATGCGCTGGACTCCCGATGGCCAGGAAAAAAATAAATACCGGGTAGAATTCTGGTATAAGACTGGTGAGAGTGTCTTTGATGCTGACTGTGTCAGGGAAGTTACGGAAGAGGAAGCCATGGCTTCGTTGCCCAACTGACGGGTTTCAGGTAAAATTGACACATGCTTTTTCAACTGGCGTTCAAAAATATCATGAGCCGTAAGAGCTCGATAGTAATCATCATTTTCATTGCTATTTCCCTTACGCTGATGACAGTCATCAATGCGGTGTTTGAAAGTACCGAACACGGCGTTGAGACAGTTTATACCAAATCTTTTACCGGAGACTTGGTCATCCGGTATGACAATAATCAGCCGCTGAGCCTCTTTGGAGATGAAACGCCCATGACCGGGTATCTTACTACGATACCGACGCTGGTGCCTTTTTCAGAGGTACAGTCTGTTATTTCGGCATATTCTGCAGTTGAATCTGTGGTTCCGCAGGTAACGATTCAGACTGCCATTGAGTGTGGTGATGAACGGGATGTGCTGTATGCCTTTGGCGTTCCCGGTCAGTCGTATCTTGCTGCCATGCCGTCAATTTCCATTATTGAAGGAACTCCCTTTGGGGACAATGAACGTGGAGCCATGCTCAGTACCGGCACCGCCCGTTCTCTCCACGCGCAGGTTGGTGATGAAATCCAGTTCATCGTGCAGGATGGTATTTCTGCCCGCATCCGTGCTGTACCTGTCACTGCCATTTATGAGTATGCCGTAGCAAACTCCGTTCTTGAAAAAATGGTTCTCGTTGATTCCTTTACTGTCCGTTCTCTGGCCGGTATGACCGGTACCAGCATTTCCAATGAACAGATTTCAGAAGAGAAAACTGACTTACTTGACGGAGACTTTGATCTGGATGATCTCTTTGGGGAAGCAGAAGATATGGATGCATTCTTTATTGATAATGCTGATGAATCGCTTCCTGCGGCAGATGTCACAGAGTCTGTTCCGGAATATTCTCCGGCTGATTTCTCGGAGAGCACAACCTGGAACTATCTGCTGGTGCGGCTGCATGACAGTGATGACGCATCAAGTGTAATCCGCTCGTTAAACCGTCAGTTCCGGAAAAACAGCTGGCCGGTGGAAGCTACCAACTGGCGTAATGCAGCCGGTTCTACCGCACTGTATCTCTACTGGATCCGTCTGATTTTCAATATCGGCGTTATCGTTATTCTTGCTGCCGGATTCATCATCATCAACAATACACTGGTTGTCGGTGTTCTGAACCGGACTCAGGAAATAGGAACCTTGCGTGCCGAAGGTGCCAGCCGCCTGTTCATCAGTCTGCAGTGCATGATTGAAACATTTACCCTGACGGTATCCGCCGGCGTCCTTGCCTGTATTCTCGGTTTTATCGTCAGTGCTGCCGTAAGCCGTGCAGGTATCACCTTCGACAACAGTTTTCTTATCCAGCTTTTTGGTGCTGATACCTTAAACTTTGCTCCCACCTGGAGTACCATTGGCAGTACCTTAGGTATGAGTATTATTCTTGGTCTTGTTGGCTGGATATACCCTGTGCGGACTGCGCTGCGGGTATCACCGGTTCAGGCAATGCAGGGGGCCAGTTGATGGAATATGCAAAAATGTCCGTACGGTCACTGCTCCTGCGGTGGCGTCAGTATTTTTCATTGTTTCTGGTAGCTGCCGTAGGTACCGGTGTGTCACTGTTTCTGGTATTTGCCGTTAACGGTATGATCAATTCCCTTAATCTGAAAGCCAAGATTTATTACGGCGGTGACTATCACTTTATGGGCAGTAACATGGGTGAGTATGACAGTGATGATGCGCTGGTCTATGAAACCTTTGCTTCTGTTTTCCCTGATACGGTGATTACTTCACCCCGGTATGAATATCGTGCTACTACGGCTGGTGGGCTGTACTTTGAAGGGGTATCTACCCGTCAGCGTTTTGTGAAGGGTGTTGAGTTTGACCGTGAAACGCCATTGCTGGAAAAATGTAACTTTGTAGAAGGCGGTATGCCGTCTGCAGAGCAGTATGCTGATGCTGTATTCATCAGTGAACCCATTGCCCGTCAGTTAGGCTGTCATGTCAACGATACCATTACTTTTATGTTGATGACCAAAGATGGGTATACCAACACTATTTCACTGGTTGTCCGGGGAATTTTCCGGGACAGCAGCGTATTCGGCATGTATACCAGTTATCTGGACCGAAAAACCCTCTGCCGGGCAGTGGGATATCCTGACACTCATATGAACCGCATCAGTGTCATTTCATTGCAGGGAACCCCTACCGCTTCAGATACCGCAAAATATCAGGCTGCCTTGGAACAGCTTTTTGTCATGTATCCTCAGGTACAGGATAAAGATGAATACCTTGATCTGGTTGATTACTGCAAATTTGATATACCAACCTATGCGCTGCTGACTCTTGCCTGCAATATGCAGGATCTTCGCCTTATCATCGACGCTATGCGTGCCGTAACCGCCCTGGTTATCGTGGTGCTGGTCATTATCATCGTAGTAGGTATTTCCAGTACATATAAAGTCATCATCATGAAACGCATCAATGAACTGGGAATTTACAAAGCAATCGGTATGAAGCGTTCTGCAATCTATAAGCTGATTGGCAGTGAAAGTCTGGCGCTGCTTATTGCCGGTGCTTTGACCGGTGTTCTTTTCAGCTGGATTCTTTGTTCGGTGATTAAACTGTTTGACTTTACCATCATTCCAGCCTTTGACGTATTCCTTTCCAACGGCCAGCTGGTACCCTCAATAAGTCTTGCCGGTATCTTCGCCATCTGTGCTATTGTTATCGTAACCACTCTGGTGGCTGTTTTGTTTAGTGTACGGGATGCCGTTAAGAAGATGCCCAGTGAGGCTCTGGCAACCACTGCGTAAGGAGATTGTAATGAAAAAGAGTATTACCATATTGTGTGGCCTGTTTGTTGCTGCAACCCTTTTTGCTTATGATGCAGAATCCCTGCTGAAAAAGGCAGAAGAAAGCACTGCTTTTTACGGGCTTGATTTCAAGGGAAACTATTCCATTGTCCAGAGTAAACCGGGAGAAGGTAACAGCAGTACGGAAGCCATTATGTACCGCCGCGATTCCGAAGGTAAGTGGACCATTCTGGTTACCGGACCTTCCAGTGAAAAAGGGAAGGGCTATCTGCAGTTTGACGGAAACATCTGGTTTTTTGATCCGACTGACCGCCGGTTTACCTTTACCAATGCAAAAGATAAGTTCCAGAGTTCAAATGCCAATACCAGTGACTTTGCGCCCCAGCGGTATGCCAGCGATTATGCCATTGTCAGTCATGAACAGGTAAAACTGGGGGCTCTTGACTGCGTTCTTTTTGAACTTGAAGCAAAAGTTCAGAATGTGGATTACCCCAGACTGAAGCTGTGGGTAACGGTAAATGACGGTCTGGTACGCATGAAGGAAGATTATTCCCTGAGCGGTCAGAAACTGCGTACTACTGCGGTTCCCAGTTATCAGGCAGTCAAAAGTGATTACGGAACATTCAGTGTACCGGTAAAAATGCTGATTACCGATAACCTGCGGGGTAAGAAAATCGGTGATAAAGTTCAGTACGAAAAAACACAGGTAACCATCAGTAATGTCAGTTTCGGGCATGAAAGCAACGCGGTATATACCAAAGCGTTCCTTGAGACCCAGAGTAACTGAGGATAATGGGGCTGCCGAAGGGATTCTATGAGGAAAATACTTTTTTGCTGTATTACTGTCCTGTTTCTGGGGACCAGTCTGTGGGCCCAGGAAAGTGATGATTTTGACGATTTTGAATCCCTGTTTGATGAGGTAACGGATATCGTAGTAGAAGATGCAGCAAATCTTCCTGCTGCCACTGAACCGTATTCCGGACAGTCAGCTACTGCTGGTAACATTACGTTTTCCGGCAGTACCACATCCAATCTGGGTGGCAAAATAACCTGGGAAGACGGCGTATGGGATGCCTCACCGGGAGCCACTCTTTCATCATCTTTGGACTTTGCGGCCAAGGTGGACAGTACTACCAGCGTGCACGGTTCTTTTTCTGCCGGTTTTCCCGGAGACCTGCAGTTTTCAGTTTCATCCCTCTACCTTGATTATTTTGCCTTTGATACCTATGTGACTATTGGCCGCCGCGGTAATACCTGGGGAAATACCCGTATTTTCAGCGGCGCCAACCTGTTTATCGCCCAGTCAGAAGAAACCATGACGGCAGAAGAAAAAGCCGCTGCTGCCGAGGCAGAATCAAAACTTGCTGCACAGGGCTATCTGAATACCAATATCGTTTCTGACAGTGGAAACGGCATGTCCATACTGCTCCGCCGGTCTACCCGCCGTGGTGAACTGGCACTGTTAGGGTATACCGATGATTTTAACGGTTACTCAATGGACACGGTCAATGCGGCATTCTGTTACGATACTAACATCGGACTTACCGGCCTTACCGTTCTTGGTCGCAGTTACGGTTTTTCATCATCAGAACCATATCCGGTAATCGGTCTGGAAGAAAAACGGACTGTAGCCGGTTTTGATATCTATGCACAGGAATTGTGCCGCATTGACTACGACACCTGGACCGTTCCTGCTGTTGTACTGACTGCCGGTTTCTACCGCCTCTGGTTTGAAAAAACTCCCCATTTTGGGCTCAATGTAGAAGTGCAGGACTCCTGGCTTCCGGAGGACGGTATCCATCATGTGCGCATAGGTGCCGATGCCGGCTTTAAGCGTCTGGGCTCCAGCGGTTTGGGAAAAATCGGACTTTCAGGTAACTGGAATTTTGCAGATACCACGGGAAGCCTTACGTTGGCATTTATCAGAAGTGAGCTGATCCGACATGGGGATTTCATGACGGCCATAACGGCTGATTACAGCGGATCCGGTATTGCCGTATCTGCTGCCACAACTTTGGCATTCTCTATTTCCTATTAACGCCGTTTATGGTACACTCGGGGGCATCATGGCGATTGTCGAACTGAATCACGTAAGTAAGATTTACCAGATGGGCAAAGTTTCCGTTACTGCGGTTGACGATGCATCGTTTTCCATTGAAAAAGGCGATTTTGCAGCTATCAGTGGTCCTTCCGGCAGCGGAAAATCAACCCTGCTGAACATCATCGGCCTCATCGACCTGCCAAGTACTCCCGAAAGTTCAGTTATCATCAACGGTATTAATGTGTATGACGGCGTGCCCCTTGCACCGGGCATGAACATCAAGCGCCGGCTGGATAACCAGCTGACCGTGCTCCGCCGCCGTAATCTGGGCTTTATCTTTCAGACCTTCAACCTGGTTCCGGTTCTCAATGTCCGTGAGAACGTCTATCTGCCCCTGACTCTTGGTGCCACCATTGCCGGTGAAACCATGACAAAAGCAGAACTTGATGACTGGACCGACTTCCTTATTGAAACCGTAGGCCTTACTGACTGGAGAGGCCATAAACCCAACGAACTTTCCGGCGGACAGCGCCAGCGTGTTGCCATTGCCCGTGCACTGGTAACAAAAGCCCCCGTTATTCTGGCTGACGAGCCAACTGCCAACCTGGACAGTAAAAACGGTGATCAGATTCTTGAACTGATGCAGAAACTGAACCGGGAACTTGAAACAACATTCATTTTCAGTACACACGACAGCAAAATTGTAAACATGAGTAATCACGTTATCAAAATATCTGATGGCAAAATATTATGATGAGATTCCGAAACAAGTTCGGAATGACATTGTCATGCTGAGCTTGTTTCATCATCTAGAAATGGAGGTCCCCCATGGGTGGCGTATTTGGTGTTGTAGGAAAAAGAGATATTTCTCTTGATCTGTTCTTTGGGGTGGACTATCACTCTCATCTGGGAACCCGTCGCGGCGGTCTTGCCGTTCTTGGCGATGACGGTCAGATTGTCCGGGCTATCCATAATATTCAGAACAGCCCGTTCCGGACCAAATTTGAAGACGATATCGGCGAAATGCACGGAAAAATCGGCATTGGCTGTATCAGTGACTATGAACCGCAGCCTCTTCTGGTACGGAGCCATCTGGGAACCTTTGCCATCACCACCGTTGGTCTTGTAGCCAATAAAAATGACCTGGTAAACGAAATCCTGATGGAAAAGAACACCCACTTCCTGGAGCAGTCAGGTGGTGAAATCAACCAGACCGAATTGATTCTGGCCATGCTGAACAGCCGGGAAACAATCCTTGACGGTATCAAATATGTACAGGAAAAGGTTGTCGGTTCCATCAGCATGCTGATTATGACCAAAGACGGTATTTATGCCGCCCGTGATAAAATGGGCCGTACACCTCTGCAGATCGGCAAAAAAGACGATGCCTACTGTATTTCTTTTGAAAGCCATGCCTATGTAAACCTGGGCTATACCGATTACAAGGAACTGGGACCTGCAGAAATCGTATATGTAACTGCTGATGGTGTCCGCGTCATGCAGCAGAAACAGAAGGCCATGAAAATCTGTACCTTCCTGTGGATCTATTACGGATACCCAACCAGTACCTATGAAGGCGTAAATGTTGAAGAAATGCGCTATAACTGCGGTAAATACCTGGCTATGCGCGACAAGGGATCAATTGAACCAGACTGTATCGCCGGTGTTCCGGATTCCGGTACTGCACATGCCATCGGCTATGCCAATGCCAGCGGTATTCCATTCAGCCGTCCGTTCATCAAATATACTCCTACCTGGCCACGCAGCTTTATGCCGACCAGTCAGGACCAGCGCAATCTGATTGCCCACATGAAACTGATCCCGGTACAGCAGCTGATTAAGGGAAAGAAAATCCTCCTGATTGATGACTCCATCGTTCGCGGTACCCAGCTGCGTGAAACTACTGACTTCCTGTACCAGAGCGGTGCAAAGGAAGTTCACGTTCGCCCGGCCTGTCCGCCAATCATGTTCGGCTGTAAATACCTGAACTTCTCAAGAAGCAAGAGCGAGATGGACCTGATTACCCGCCGCGTTATCAAGCAGTTTGAAGGTGAAAACGTATCTGATGATGTTCTGAAAGAATACTGTAATCCTGACAGCCCCAAATATGCTGCCATGCAGGAAGAAATCCGGAAGCAGCTGCACTTTACCACACTGCGGTTCCACCGTCTGGATGATATGCTTGATTCCACCGGTCTGGATCACGAGTGTCTGTGTACCTACTGCTGGAACGGTAATGAGTAAAAATTGAAAATACTACCAGTCGTCTGAGTAAAGCAAAACCGCTCGCGTAGCATCGCTACAGGTGCAGGCCGGAGCGGAAACTATCGAGCCGGCCTGCAACAGTTTTTGCTATACTCAGCCTTCCTTCCCGTATTTTCATATTTTTATGCGGAAGGGGTTATCTATTAAACAGTTCTGCTACTTCTGTAACGGCTGCCAGTAACTCGCTGGTGGCCGTTTCTGTTGTATGGCTGCTGAAACTGAACCGTACGGCGTTCTGTCCTACTTCTGAAGAAATGCCCATGGCTTCAAGCACCGGCCGGCTGTTCTTACTGGCAGAGCAGGCAGATCCGGTACTGATGTAGAATCCTTTTTCACTCAATGCCCGAACCATTACCTGACCCGGAATGTTTTTGAAACTGGCCTGTACCACGGCGTAGCTGAACCGGTCATCGCGGGCTTCCCGTGTTGACGGAAGAATCTGCACGTAGGGCAGGGCGGCCAGGGACTCAATAAACCGGGCGGTGTTTTCCGTCAGGGCGGATACGGCAGCCGGGTGTGCCGGAGATCCTTCCGGTGCGTTTTCCCGGATAGCGTAGCGTTCAAGACAGGCAGCTGTTGCAAGGGCGCCAAAGAGGTTTTCAGTACCGCTCCGGAGTCCCTTTTCCTGACCGCCGCCTTTCAGAAACGGTTCAATACGGTCACGTACATACAGCAATCCACAGCCGCGGGGACCGCAGATTTTATGGGTACTCAAAGCGGCGCTGTCAATGCCGGGGTGGCTCAGGTTTACGGCTGTTTTGCCAAAAGCCTGCACGGCGTCAACGTGAAACTTTGGCCGCCGCTTTCCTTTGGTGGCTGCCGTAATGGCGTCTGCAATGGCGTAGATTGGCTGAATGGCACCGGTTTCGTTGTTTACGGCCATGACGCTTACCAAAAGCGTATCGTCAGTCAGGGCGGCCGTTACGGCTTCTGCTGTAATGATGCCGTTTTTATCAGGCCGTACCTGGATAATCTTATAGCCACAGTTTTTCAGTGCCAGAGCCTGTTCGCGTACAGCGGGGTGCTCAATGGCGCTGATGATGATGGTGCCGTTGTGGTTTGGCCGCTGCAGCAGGCTGAGCAGTGGAATCTGGTCGCCTTCTGTTCCGCCGCCGGTAAAGTATACCTGTTCCGGTTTTACGCAAAGAACTGCAGCGCACCGTTTGCGGGCGTTTTCAAAGGCGGTACGGGCTTCAGTGCCGGCACCATGAACGCTTGAAGGGTTTGCCCCGTATTTCAGGGACTCTTCCAGTGCTTCACGCAGAATATCTTCATCGGGTAGGGCGGTTGCTGCCCAGTCAAAGTAGTGTTCCCGGTTCATACCAGGGTACTCCGGATGGCTTCGTCATCAACTTCCTGAATGACAGTGCAGTTCAGTTCCTTCTGCAGGATATGGCGGATTTTCCCGCTGTCGTTTTTCTTGTCCTGGCGCATGGCGGCAATAAGGGCTGCAGCTGCGTCTTCGGCAGGACGGCCGCTCAGAGCCGGATGCTGGGCCGTAGTGCACCATCCATATTCAGAAAGGAGATCCAGTACATCCTGTACGTATTTCTCATCACAGAGACCCAGTTTAAGGCTCAGGTTAGCCTGACGTCCCAGTCCCCACGCTACGGCTTCTCCATGGGTAACGGTTCCCAGTCCTGCAACTGATTCCAGGGCGTGGGCATAGGTGTGTCCCAGGTTCAGCTGCATGCGGAGTCCGGTTTCCATCAGGTCCTGCTGTACGATATGGGCCTTGGCCAGTGAGCAGCGCATGATAATCTGCATCATGGTGGCTTCATCACGACTCAATACCAGATTGCTCTGGTCTTTCATGATCTGGAACAGTTTCGGCGCATAGAGCATGCCGGTTTTTGCGGCTTCTGCCAGTCCGGAACGGAACTCGTTTTCCGGCAGTGTCTGGATAAAAGGAGAAGCCATATACAGATGGCGGGCAGGGTAAAACGTTCCGGTCATATTCTTGTACCCTTCAAAGTCACAACCGGTTTTTCCGCCGATACTGGCGTCAACCATGGCAAGAACGGTAGTAGGAATCAGTTCCAGTTTTGCTCCCCGCTTGAAAATGCTTGCGGCAAATGCGGTCATATCAGTGATGACCCCGCCGCCGATACCGGTAAAGCAGCATCCGCGCTGCATGCCGGCTTCCAGTGCAGCTCTGACAATGGTCAGAACGCTGGTAAAGTCTTTGAATTTTTCGCCGCTTTCAAGAATAACCAGGGTATGCTGGCTCCGGTCAATGGAAGAAAGAAATGCGTCAACGGCGGGAATTGCTGCTACGTTGGTGTCGGTTACAAATACCCGGCGGGGCAGCGGTTCGGTTCCCACCGGCTGGCCATCTACTCCCATCAGGGTTTTGGGAGTCATAAGGGCTTTGAACAGATCCTCATAGGAATCATAAAAAGAAATGAGAGTGGAATCCGTTCCCGGATGAACGCTCTGGTAATTGATTGTCTGACTTTGGTACTGCATGTATACAGTGTACAGAAAATTGAATGATAAGAGTAGTTTTTTCGTAATTTTTTTCTATCTAAAGTAACGGTGCAGTGTTATACTAAATTGCTATGTTATACAAATCAGACGTGTTATCACGTATCAGTCATGAAATCAGAACCCCGCTTAACTCCATCATGGGGTTAAACCGCATTGTTGCAGAAAAGGCCGATGACCCTGCTGCAGTAAAGGAATACACCAAGCAGATTGATGTTGCTTCGGCCTATATCCTGGCTCTGGTTAATAACATTCTTGATGCAGAGCAGTTTGCAGAAGGTACTGTTACCCTGGCTCAGTCAGACTTTTCTATCCGTCAGATGGTAGAAGTACTGCAGGTAACCTACAGTAACGCTGCAAAACAGGAAGGTATCGACTTCTCGTTCGTTATGCCTGAACCAATGCCTGAAACCGTTACCGGTGACCGGTACCGCTTGAATCAGGTTCTCGGTAATCTGCTCTCCAACGCAATCCGCTTTAACAAGCCGGAAGGTCGTGTTGATTTTCTGGTAGAAGATATGGGTGCCTGTAATGATACCCAGCATATTTTCCGTTTTACCGTTGCTGATACCGGTATTGGTATGGGCCCGGATAAACTGAAGAATCTGTTCGCTGCAAAAGTCGTTACTGACGATGAGACCGCCGTATACGGTGCCGGTTTCGGTCTGGCTGTTGCCCAGAACGTTGTCGGCCTCATGGGTGGTAAGATCAATGTACGCAGTATTGAAGGCCAGGGCTCAACGTTCTGGTTTGAAGTACCCATGACTGTACCGGAAGCAAAACCACGTCAGGTATCAGAAGAAAATGCTGATCTGCAGGGATGTACCGTACTTATTGCTGATGATAATACCATCAACATCGGTATCGTTAAACATCTGCTGAAATCCTACGGTTGCAATGTAGAAGTTGCTACCAACGGTAAGGATGCTGTTGCCCTGTTTAAAGCCTCAGAACCAGGTCATTACGATGCTGTTCTGCTTGATATCCGTATGCCTGTCATGGATGGTCTGGAAGCAGCCCGTCAGATTCGTGCGCTTGGCGGAGAAGGCGGTTACAGCTACGATGCCCTGACGGTACCGATTATTGCCATGACTGCCAACGCCATGGACAGCGACCGTGAAAAATCACTGGAAGCCGGTATGAATGCTCATTTGACCAAACCGATTCAGCCGGAGGAACTGTATACCACGCTGGCAAGCTTGAAACGCCAGTAAGCCGGCAGGAATACAACAAAAAAGCGGCTGCCGCCCTTGTGATGACAACGGGCGGCAGCCGCTTTTTTTTATCTGACTGGAGATGAAGTCAGCGGGTTATTCTTCAGTTTCTGGGTCTTCAGGATTTGCCCACTCGATGGTTGCACGGCATTTGTAACTCCAGGTGGGAGCCCAGGTTTCAGGAGCTTCTGAAAAGTCCATGATAACCGTCTGTTCTCTGGTAAAGTTACCGAATACCCAGGCACCTAACAGATCAACGTCTTTCCGGATTTTCATTACTGAAACGTTTTTGCAGCCCAGAAATGCTTCCTCTCCGATACCCTGCAGGGAAACAGGAAGTACTACTGTCTGCAGGTTCTTGCAGTATTCAAATGCAAAACCGTCAATCTTTACCAGACCTTCAGGCAATACAACTGACAGCAGGTTTTCTACGCCTTTGCCTTTTGCAGGCAGGCTGAATGCGTATTTCGGCAGGGTGTCTGCTTCCAGGATACAGCCGGTAAAGTCAAGGCGGAACAGTTTATTGGTGTTTTCCTTTTTAGCCAGAGCGTCACGGATTGCCAGTACGTCGTTTGCTGACAGTTCAGTTTCCTCTGGGAAACGGATACGGTATTCACCATCTTCAAGCTGGGTAACATCAGCGGCAAACTGGCTGAAGGTTTCTCCCGTATACAGCCAGTCTGTAGCAGTCTGCAGCTGTTTTACGGTAACGGTGTATACCCGTGGGGCAACAGCCGGATTTTCAGCAGTTACGGTAAATTTCACCGGTTCACTGTAATCACGTACGGAAAGGGGATCAGGACTGATGGTATCACCTTCAAAGGTAATTTCCGGAATAAGGCAGGTTACATCAGTGTCCTGGGGAACATATACGGTAATGGTACATTCGGTATCGGTAACAGCAGCACTGCGGGCAGTAGAAACTCCCTCTGCTGCAGATGGTTCGGAAATTTCAGTAGTTGCACTTACGGCCTTAAATGAAAATGAGGTAATGGCACGGGTATCAGGAGTGTGCATGTCCTGAAATGAGTCAGCTACGGGATCACAACCGGTGAGGACAAGAATCGTTAGAAATACTGCGGTGTATAAAGAAATCCGTTTCATTTGCAAGTACCTTCACGAAATAATACTTCATAATAAGGAATAGGGCAAGTCTTGCGCATTTCAGCAATTTGATGCTGCTATCGATAAAAAAACATTTACTTTTGCTACAGATATTGCTATATTTTTATCTAATTGAACACTAGAACCATGGTATACCTTCGGTACGCCGGTTTCTTGATATTTCTTAAAGGAGTCTGACATGATTAAGACTGTAAAAGACATCGACCTTAAAGGCAAACGCATTGTAATGCGCGTAGACTTTAACGTTCCTATGAAAGACGGCGTTGTACAGGACGACACCCGTATTATGGCTGCCCTGCCAACCATCAAATACATTGTTGAACAGAACCCACGTTCTCTGGTTCTCATGAGCCACCTGGGTGATCCTAAAAAAGACGTAAAAAAAGCTCAGGAAAAAGCTGAAAAAGCCGGAAAAACCTGGACTGACGCTGATGCTGAAAAATTCATCAACGGTAAAAACCGTCTGGAACCAGTTGTAAAATACTTTGCAGAAAAACTGGGTAAACCGGTTGTATTCCTGCCAGATGCACTGGGACAGAAAGCTGCTATCGATGCTCTGCCGGAAGGCGGAATCGCCATGCTGGAAAACACCCGTTTCCATAAAGAAGAAACTTCTAAAGACGGTGCAGAACGCGATGTAATGGCTAAAGAACTGGCTACCTACGGTGACATCTTTGTTAACGATGCATTCGGTACCGCTCACCGCGACCACGCTTCTACCGCTTCCATCGCTAGATTCCTGCCTACTTCAGTTGGTGGATTCCTGATGGAAAAAGAAGTTAAATACATTGAACCAATGGTAACTTCTCCTGCAAAACCAATGACCGCTATTATCGGTGGTGCAAAAGTTTCTTCTAAAATTGCCGTTCTGGAAAGCCTGCTGAAAAACGCTTCTACCCTCATCATCGGTGGTGGTATGGCTTACACCTTCCTGAAAGCTCAGGGACACTCAATCGGTAAATCTCTGGTAGAAGATGACTTCATCGAAACTGCTACCAACCTGCTGAAATCAGCTGCAGACAAAGGTGTAAAAATCCTGCTGCCGGTTGACCACGTTGCAGCTGCAGAATTTGCTGATAAAGATCCTGTTGCCATTGATGCCATTGACCTGCCAGCTGACCTGATGGGTATGGACGTTGGTCCTAAGACCGTTGCTCTGTACAAAGAAGCTATTCTGGCTTCTAAATCAATCGTATGGAACGGACCAGTTGGTGTATTTGAATTTGAAAACTTTGCTAAGGGAACTGCAGAAGTTGCTCACCTGGTTGCTGAAGCTACCGGTAAAGGCGCCATGTCTGTAGTTGGTGGTGGTGACTCAGTTGCTGCCGTTAACAAATTCAACCTGGCAAGCAAGATGAGCCACGTATCTACCGGTGGTGGTGCATCTCTCGAATTCCTGGAAGGAAAAACCCTGCCAGGTATCGCATGCCTCGAACAGAAATAAGCTGATATTTTTCTGAGCTTGCAGCGGGTTTCGTTGCTAACCCGCTGTATACGTGCTACAATAAAACCAGTCAAACACACCAAAGGAGATTGTTACATGAACAAAGTAGAATTAGTAGACGCAATGGCTAAAGAAGCTGGCCTTACAAAAAAAGATTCAGAAGCTGCTCTCAAAGCTTTCACCAGTATCGTTTCAAAAGAACTGGCTGCAGGCGGAGCTGTTCAGCTGATTGGTTTCGGTACTTTCGATGTATCTGAACGCAAAGAACGCAAGGGACAGAACCCAAAAACCGGTGAAAAAATCACCATTAAAGCTTGCAAAGCTCCAAAATTCAAAGCTGGTAAAGCTCTGAAAGATCTCTGCAACAAATAAGGTTGAACCTTTAGCAGACTGAGTGCTTGTGGTGCTCGGTACTGGTTGTTCTGGTAACAGGACAGCCTGCTGGCCGCCCCTCTTCGACAGGCGCAGGAAACTGATGCTTTTCGGAGTGGGGCGTTTTTTTTAGTTGCCGTACCCTAACTACTTTTTGTATATTAATACCGTTATGAGTGACTTTTCTGTAACACCCTTAGACATGCCAAAAGCTGGAGATACCGTCGTTGTCGGCCTTTCCGGCGGTGTTGATTCTACCTTGACGGCACTGCTGCTGCAGGAAGCCGGCTGTAGGGTTATCGGCGTAACCATGGCTAAGTACGATGGCTCCATTCCGCTGCCGGAAACCATGGAAGGCAGCTGTTTTGGTCCTGCTGAAGCTTCCAATATTGAAGAAGTAACGGCGTTCTGTGCTGCTCATGACATTGAATACCACGTTATTGACGTTTCTGAAGAATATAAATCCCTGGTTCTTGAATACTTTAAGGAAGAGTACCGTAATGGGCGCACTCCTAATCCCTGTATCCGCTGTAATCCGCTGGTTAAGTTTGGCGCCATGATTACCGGGGTTGAAAAACTGGGTATTTCCTTTGACTATTTCTGTACCGGACATTATTCGTGTCTGGTGCGTTCTGACTATGACATCGCCACCCAGTATGGTGATGCTCCCTGTGGCATCAAACCGGTGCTGATTGCAGCTGCCACTGACAACACCAAGGATCAGGGATATTTCCTGTATCGCGTTCCAGCCAGTCTGCTGGAAAAAGTACGGTTTCCCCTGGCAACCTACACAAAAAAAGAAGTATTCCAGCTGGCCCGTGACCGCGGCCTGATCCAGGCAGAAAAAAAAGAAAGCATGGACTTTGTGCCACCGGAATATTTTGATGTCATTTTCTCTGATAAACAGTCAGTGCCTGGTGATTTTGTAAACCTGGACGGCAAAGTCCTGGGAAAACACCGGGGTATTGAACATTATACCGTCGGCCAGCGTCGCGGACTTGGGGTAAGCGCTCCCAATCCGCTGTATGTCCACAGCATCGATGTGGCCAATAACCGGGTCATCCTTTCTGAAAACGATGATCTTTTGGAATCTGCCCTTGTCGCAGATGACTGGGTGTGGGCCGGCGGCTACGCACCAAAAAGCGCTTTTCGGGCAACCGTAAAAATCCGTCTTGCTTCCAGACCGGTCGCGGCTGTAATTGAGCCGGCTAAGGAGCAGGAAGGTAGTTATATAATCCGTTTTGAAGTACCGCAGCGTGCAGTTGCCCCCGGGCAGTCTGCTGTTGTATATTTGAACGGAACTATTGCAGGAGGCGGGATTATATCCCACGTTATTCATGAGTAACAGAATTTACTTTGATTATAATGCAACCACGCCAATGTCTCAGGAAGTGCTGGAGTTTTATACCAGAGAACTTTCAAAGTATGCAAATGCATCAAGCTTGCATGAAGACGGACGGGCTGCCAAAAAGGACATGGAGATTGCACGCGGACACGTTGCTTCTCTGGTAAATGTAAAGGCAGAAGAGATAATCTTTACCTCAGGCGGTTCAGAAAGCAACAACACTGTTCTGAACACCATGCTCAACGAAGGAAAAAAACGCGGACGGAACGTTATCGTTACCAGTTCCATTGAGCATCCCTGCGTTCTTGAAGCAACAAAACGTCTTGAATCATTCGGAATGGAAGCCATCTATCTGCCGGTAGACGGCGATGGCCTGATTCAGATGGAAGCCTATAAAGAAGCCCTGGCAAAGAAACCGGTTCTGGTAAGTATTATGACTGCCAATAATGAAATCGGTACCATCCAGGACATTAAAACCCTGTGTACCATGGCCCATGAAGCCGGTGCCCTGTTCCACACCGACTGTGTACAGGCTGCCGGGAAAGTGCCGGTAGATCTGGCTGACTGGGGCGTAGACTACGCAACCTTCAGTGCCCATAAAATCTACGGACCAAAAGGTGTTGGCGGCCTTTTTGTAAAGACTGGCTGTCCTATTGAGCCGTTAATCCGCGGTGGTCATCAGGAAGCCGGTATCCGTGCAGGAACCTATAACGCCCCTGCCATTGCTGCTTACGGTAAGGCTGCAGAACTTGCCAAGGCTGATATTGAACACTACGGCACCCACACCAGAGCACTGCGCAATAAGCTGCGCGACGGACTTCTGGCAAAAATCCCGGGAATCAAGGTTAACGGTCATCCGGAACGGGTACTGCCGAATACTCTGGATATTTCATTCCCGGGCGCAGAAGGGGAGGCTATCCTGCTGCACCTGGACCTGCTGGGGGTTGATGTCAGCACCGGTTCTGCCTGTGCTTCTGGAAGCCTGGAGCCAAGCCACGTACTGATGGCTACCGGTCTTGGTCCGGAACTGGCACATGGTTCAATCCGCTTCAGTTTTGGTAAATACAATACAGAAGCAGAAGTTGACTACGTATTGGAAAAATTCCCACCGGTTATTGAACGGCTGCGCGCCATGTCTACGGTGTATAACGGATAAGGTAAGGAGAAACGACATATATGGAAATGCAGGAATGGCTGTATAGCGACGTGGTAAAAGACCACTTTATGAACCCGAAAAACGTTCTTATGGAAGATGAGAGCGCATGGCCTTGTGATGGCCGTGGTATTGTCGGCAATATTAAATGCGGTGACCAGATGCTGATTCTGCTGCGCATTGCAGACGGAAAGATTACTGACTGCCGCTGGAAGACCTATGGCTGTGCCAGCGCCATTGCATCTACTTCAATTCTGTCAGAGGCCATTAAGGGTATGGATCTGGCTGAAGCATATAAACTGAAACCACAGGACATTGTAGCCCGCCTGGGTGGACTGCCGGATAACAAAATCCACTGTTCAGTTCTGGGTGACAAGGCACTGCGTGCTGCCATTGATGACTACTGCGAAAAGAACGGTCTGCCCGGCTATAAAGGCACCGAAGCTGTAGAAGTTATCTGTACCTGTCTGAATATCACTGATAAGGATATTGAAACTGCGTATAAAGCCGGTGCTCATACCTGGGAAGCCCTGCAGGCTGCTACCAAAATCGGTACGGTATGCGGTGGCTGTAAGGAAAAGGCTCTGGAAAAACTGCATGAGTTTGAGCACCTGTACGGGGAGTGAACTTAATGTAGAAAAAAAAGCGGCTGCCAACCTTTCATGAGTTCATGAGGGGCTGGCAGCCGCTTTTTTTTATCTGTGCTTCAGTAACAGACGACGGTGTAGGTGGTCTGTTTCTGGTTTCCGAAAATATCCTGGACGGTAACGGTTACGGTGTTTGTGCCGTTACTGAAGATGGCTTCTGCCAGGAACTGTCGTTCCGTATCCGGGAAGATCGTTGTGTAGGGATAGGTCCCGTTTCCGCTGAAACATAACATGCCGTCAACTTGCTTCAGAATGGTATAGGTTATGGTTTCTACCACCGCACCGTTGATGGAAACGATGGTGCGGTACGTCATGTTTGATTCCTGCTTATCAAGATACAGCCGGTAAATGCCGGCAGGCATACGGGTTTTGGCATCAAGGGCAAATTTTGCGTCATTTTTGCTCCACGCCGTGACATTCTTAATAGCCAGCGGTTTTTTCTCTGCCAGCTGCGGCATCAGCAGAAAGGGGTTGATGATGGTCTGGACTTTGGTATCATACACACCGAATTCCAGTCCCCGCCGGCCGCTGTTCCAGCCGTCTCCACCACTGAATCCCAGCGGTTTCCCCTGATTGATGAAAATATCGTTGTCTGAAAGTGATACCGTATCCAGATTGCCGTAAACGGTAATCATGTTGTTGGTGTGGGCCAGGATAACGCTGTTTCCGAAGGTGCTGGGAAACCAGCCGTTGGCCTGCAGGGTATCATCGTTCCTGAAGAGAACAGTGCCGTTTTCCGCTGCAAGAATGGTGTCTGCCTTGTCAAAGAGCATGGAAGTTTCAAAACTGGAACCGACGCTCTGTCCGAAAAACAGGCTGAACACCTGGGCGGTATCGGTAGTCTGCGGCCAGTCAAAGCAGAAGGCACTGGCTGCCATCATGAGTGAGGCTGCAGTTGCCGCAAGCATTTTCTGTAGTGTGGTACGGGTCATCGTTCAATCTCCAGTTTTGTAATGGTATCTCCACGTCCCACATACAGGGCGTTGCCTTTGACATGGATGCTGGCGTTTTCAGATTCAAATGAGAAACTTCCCAGCAGGTTTACGCTGTCTTCAAGAATATCAACGGTCCAGGTTTTCCGTCCTTTTTCCAGTACGACGGTCAGGTTCTGTTCCGGTAATTCACAGATCTGGATGATCTTATCATGCAGCGGGATATGGGTTGTCTGCAGTGTGACCGTATCAGTGACGGCAAGCCCGGTGGATTCTGCAAAGTAGAGGTACTTTTCATCCTCTGAAAACTGTACCAGGGTTGGTTCCCGCAGGTTGCCTTTCAGGTACTGGTGCCAGATGATGGTATTCTGTCCGTTCTGGAACTGGTAGAGGACAACCCGCTGTTCATCAATGCCGGAAACACAGGCGGTGTACAGTCCGCTGTCACTGGAGGCTGCACCCAGAATGATCTGATAGTTACTGCCCTGGGGATATACGGCAAAATCCTGGGTTCCATCCGCAGCATTGAACCGTACCAGCCGGCCGTCTGCGTAGCCGGCGGTTACACAGGTTGCGCTGGAAGTAAAACTGGTGATGGGGGCAATGCCTTCATACCGCCAGGCTTCTGAACCGCTGTCGGTAAGTTTTGCAAAGGAAAGTCCGCCGGGAAGAAGCACAAAATTGTAGTGCTCGGTAAAGTAGGGGTATCCTTCCAGGGCAATGGTTCCCAAATCTGAGTTATGGGCTGAGTGTACCGGAGTGTCGGCAGCCTGGGGACCGTACATGGCCCACTGATGGCTGTTGATGGAGGCCAGGGAGGGGAAGGTATGGGTATATGCCAGCCGGCCGTCCTGGGTAATGTAGCCCAGCCGCTGTCCCAGCTTGAAGGGAATCAGGTCTTCATCGTCAGAAACGGATGCCAGCTCCGTAGTGGAGGTGGGAGTAATGGACACGGTCCAGTGCGGTATGATGCTGAGTCCGCGGTCGATTGGTTTTGCGGCCGTGAGAATATAGAGAATCAGTGCTATACTGATAAGGAATACTTTGAGGAATGATGATTTTTTCTTCATAGAAAAAATCATATAGGAAATCGGTAAAAATAGCAATTTTTGGAGGTTCATCATGGATTACAGAGCTTTGTTTGATGCAGCACGGGAAGCCGCAGACCACGCATACTGCGGATACAGTAATTTCCCGGTAGGAGCAGCCATACTGCTGCCTGATGATACCGTACAGACCGGATTCAATATTGAAAACCGGTCCTATGGTGCTACCAACTGTGCTGAGCGGACAGCCTGGTTTGCTGCCATGGCAAAAGGCTATACCACTTTTAAGGCTATCTGTATTGTGGCCCCCAAGGCTGACTATCCGGTACCTCCCTGCGGTATCTGCCGCCAGGTATTAAGCGAATTTGCAGGTCCTGATACACCGGTAATTTTCGGTTCTACCTGGGAAAACCGTGTAGAAACGACCATTGCGGGCATCTATCCCTACGATAGTCTGCATGAACTGGCAGAATAAGTTACAACTTGACAAAGAACCGCAAAGTTTGCAAAATATTCCAACAATCACGCAATCTATTTGGAGAGATCATTCATGGAAGACGATATTCTCACTATTGAAGAAGTAGCAAAATACCTCCGCGTATCAGAACGCACCGTATATGACTGGGCCCAGAAAGGTGATATTCCTTCAGGAAAAATCGGCACAGTATGGAGATTCAAGAAAGCTGAGATTGAAAAATGGGTTAACGAACGTCTGACCTCAGGCTCAAAACCTGCTCCACAGAATTCACAGGTACAGGTAAAAAACCTGCTGTCTCCCGACCGCATCGTTTTCCTGAACCACAACAATAAACATGATGCACTGGTAGAACTGGCTGCAAACCTGAGTACCGCTCCACAGGTAAAATCTTCAAGTGAACTTGAAGTTGAAATCCTGAAGCGTGAAGAACTCATGTCTACTGCCATCGGCCGCGGTATCGCCATTCCACACGTACGCCTGTCATCCATCACTGACCTGGTTATGTCAGTTGGTATCAGCAAGTGCGATATTGAAGACTTCCAGACCATCGATGATACTCCGGTACGTCTTCTGTTCATGATTGCAGCTGCATACAACCAGCATGCTTACTACCTGCAGACCCTGTCATACTTCAGTTCAAAAATCAAGAACAAGGAACTGCGTGACGCCCTGCTGAACGTAACTGACCCGGTAGAAGCCTACAACCTTCTGACCCAGGACTAA
>JAKSTT010000025.1 GCA_024413635.1 Treponemataceae bacterium
GCTTCAAGCCGTTTACCGATTTCAACACTTGGGCGGGGAGTAATTTTATCAATCATTGACCAGGGGAATGAAACAACTTTTTCATTACATACGTAGTCAACAAATTCCTTTGAAACATACCCTTTTTCAAGCCATTTTTCCGCAAAATCAACTACAGAAGACTTCAGTTTTTCTCCATTGTGTGAGCAGTTGTCCATGGAAACGACGGCAATGGGGTGTGCGCCATTGGTAAAACGGTGCCACAGCAGTGCTGTTATCTGTCCCATGGCAGAAGTTGCAGCTTCCGGTCCCTTTTCAACATCATTCAGAATGTAGGGGAAATACTTTCCTTCAGCATTTTTCAGGGCGTAGCCTTTTTCGGTAATGGTAAAACTTGCCATCTGCAGTCCGGGGAAGGCGAAGATTTCCTTCATCCGTTTCCAGTTTTCAGCCTTTGCCGGTGTAGATGCAATAGCTTCAGCCAGAGAAGCAATGACCTGTTTTGAAACATTCCCGTCTGGTTTCAGCGTTACACCCAGTACCAGATTGTCATAGGGATTGTAAATCTGTTCAATCATGTCAAAACTGAAGGTTTCTGCGCAGATAATTCCGGTTTTGCTGCTTCCGGTGTTCAGAAGCTTTTCTGCCAGACTGCCGATGAACATCCTGAAAATATTGCCGGCTCCAAAGTGTACCCAGGCAGGGTTCTGAACCGTATATTTCCGCATTTCTTCTATATCATAGGCAGGAATTTCTACCCCAGCCTTTTTCCAGCCTTCTGAATCCTTTAATCCATCAAGTGTTAGTTTCATAGTATCCTTTATCTCTTTCAGCGCTGACTTTTTTCAATGGCTTCCCACAATCCGCAGATGTATGAAGCCCCCAGTGAACGGTCATATAATCCGTAACCGGGCATTGCTTTTTCACCCCAGATCATACGGCCATGGTCAGGTCTGATCGGGCCTTCAAAGTTGATGTCATACAGCGCTTTAACAATTTCGTACATGTCAAAAGAGCCGTCACTGCTCAAGTGGGCAGCTTCCTCAAAATCATTCCGTCCATCATTGAACTGCAGATTCCGGACATGTGCAAAATGAATGCGTCCCTTTAAGGTACGGATCATGGATGGTAAGTCATTGTCAGGATTTGTTCCGTACGAACCGGCACAGAAGGTTACCCCGTTATGAACGTTATCAACCATCTTCATCATCCGCTGCAGATTGGTAATATTTGTAATGATTCTTGGAAGGCCGAAAACACTCCATGAAGGATCATCCGGATGAATAGCCATGTTGATGTCATACTTGTCACATACGGGCATGATTGCTTCAAGAAAATACTTCAGGCGGTCAAAGAGGATTTCCTCAGTGGTTCCTTCGTACTGCCGGAACAGATCCTGTATTTTTGCCATACGTTCCGGTTCCCAGCCCGGCATGACAGCACCGTTCATATCACCGGAAATACTGTCAAACATCTTTGCAGGATCAATCTTATCAACTGCCTTCTGGTTATAAGCCATTACGGTTGAACCGTCAGGACGCAGGCGTGCCAGCTCTGTCCGTGTCCAGTCGAACACCGGCATGAAGTTGTAACACACCATGTGGATGTCGTTTTTTCCCAGGTTTTCAAGGGTTTTGATGTAGGCATCAATATCCTTGTCCCGGTTAGGGCCGGCGGTCTTAATATCGTCGCTGATATTTACACTTTCAATACCATCAAGGGTAAGACCGGCGGCTTCTACTTCATTTTTTAATGCTTTTATTTCACTTTCTGTCCAGAGTTCGCCCGGCATCTTATTGTACAGGGTTGAAATTACACCTTTTACATATGCGGTCTGGCGGATCTGCTGTAAGGTTACGGTATCGTATTTGCTGCCGAACCATCTCATTGTCATTTTCATATCTGTTAACCTGCTACACCGAAAATCATGTTAGGAATGAACAATACCAGTTTGGGGCAGAAGATAAGTATTGCCAGCTCAACCAGGATTGCTGCAAAGAACGGAAGACTTTCCAGCGTATATTCTTCCGGCGGACAGTCGATGATTCCACATACCGTATACAGAGCAGAACCGATTGGCGGAGTCATAACACCCAGGGTAACGATGGTTGCCATCAGTACACCAAAGTGAACAGGGTCCATACCAACACTGGTTACCATTGGCAGGAAGATTGGGGTAAGCAGCAGGAAGTTAACGTTGCTGTCAACGAACATACCGGTGATGAAGAGGAATCCCAGCATAATCAGGGTAAGCAGCTGCGGGTTTTCGGTAATGCCGAAGATGAATGCACTTAATGTTGCAGGAAGTTTTACCCATGTTACGGCATAGCTGAAAGGGCCAGACATGGCAATAATGAGCATGATTGCACCATTGTCTTTAATGGTAGTAATCAGCGCTTCCTTAAAGTTTTTCCAGTTCAGCTTTTTATACACGAATTTTCCGACAATCAAGGCATATACTACGGCAAAGGCACCTGATTCAGACGGCGTAAATACACCAAAGCGGATTCCGACAATAAGGATGATAGGGAACAGGAGAGCCCAGATAGAGTTCTTCAGGTTTCCCATAACTTCTTTCATGGTCAGTTTTGGAGCATCTTTGGCAGGCGGATCGAATTTTCTGATACGGCTGGTAATGGTGGTGGTTCCCATAAGGAATACCATCATCAGGATACCGGGAATAATACCGGCGGCAAAAAGACGTCCGATGGAAACTTCACCGACAAAACCAAAGATGATGAGTCCCAGGCTTGGTGGAATTGTTGCAGTGATAAGAGCAGTAAGACAGTTAATGGAGGTAATGTATCCTTTGGTATAGCCCCGCTTCATCATTTCTGGAGCAAGAATACGGGTTTCCATGGCAGCATCTGCAGTAGCAGATCCGGAAACACCACCCATTAAGGTAGACATTACTACAGAAATCTGAGCCGTACCACCGTACATTCTTCTGGTAAGAAGACGTGACAGACTTAACAGCTGTTCTGTAATTCCGGAAACATTCATCAGGTTTCCGGCAAAGATAAAGAATGGAACTGCAAGGAAGGCAAATGACTGGCTCTGCAGCACAACCATCTGTACGGCAGCTTCAAAGGGCAGCATTGGCTGGCTGAAGAAGAATGCAAAACCCGCAATACCGATTACATAAGCAATCGGCATACCCAGCACCAGGCCGACAACAAAACAGATAAGTAACAGACTCATACTTACTCTCCCTTCTCTTCTTTGTTAAAGAACCGGATGCAGTTTACAATTTTTCCAACAGTTGAAATTGACATTGAAAAAGTTGCAACAACAAGACTCAGTGTTACCAGTGAGTATGGAATCGGCATGGACTGATAGGTGCGGAGCCGTTCTACCCAGGCAAGACGTGCACCATAGATACAGATTACTACCGTTACGCAGAGAATCAGTGCGTACACCAGAATCAGAATGACTTTCTGGATTTTTTTGGGAAGATAGCGGGTTACCAGGTCGATACCGATAAGCTGGCCGCTTCTCCATGCGATATCAGCACCAAGGAATGCTGTCCATGCAAGGAGGAGCATAGCCAGGTCAATGTTCCAGGAAAGGGATATCCTCATAAAACGGAGAATTGCAGAAGCAAAAACGAATATGATGAGAAAAACGAATCCTACTCCGCAGACTGCAACTTCGGCTTTGCAGAAGCCTTCATAAAGTTTTTTCATAATTAACACCTGTTTTTGGACAATAAACAAAAAACGGGACTACCGTGGAAAACCGGCAATAGTCCCGTTGGATAAGTTACCGAGTATTACTCAGCAAGTTCTTTAAAGAGTCTGTCTTTCAGACCTGCAGAGAAGCCCAGGTCGTTGTTGGTGTACAGTGGTTCAATAGCCTTCTGGAATTCAGCAATATCAACTTCAGTAATGGTTACGCCATTCTGTTTCATATGGTCGTAGTAACCTTCTTCTTCATTTCTGATGATTTCGCCATATTCAAGAGCTGCTTCACGCATGGTCTTTACGAACAGGTCCCGGTCTTCCGGAGTAAGGCTGTTGTAGAATGATGAAGAACATACAAATGCTGACTGGAGCATGTAGTGTTTGGTCAGTGCCAGGTTCTTTACAACTTCATAGAGTCTTGAACCATCTGCAGTTGCTACCTGGACTTCACAGCCATCAAGAGTTTTTGACTGCAGGCCAGGGAATACTTCACCCCAGGAAACACCGATGTTTGCAAAACCAAGATATTTTGCAAGACCGTTTCCGATTGCGTTACCGAAACCACGGATTCTCAGACCAGACAGGTCAGATACTTTTTTTACCGGAGTGGTGGTATAGAAACTTCTGAAACCGTTGTACATGTTGGTAATGTAAACGATGCCTTCTTTTTCCAGCTGAGCCTGCCATTCTTTGAAGAGTTTGGTATCAGGCAGCTTTTTCAGGGAAGCTGGATCAGTAAGGATGTATGGAGCCATAAGGATGTTCATGTCAGGAATGTTGAACTGACTGGCAAGACGTCCAGGATCACTTGGAACAACAAGACTGACACCAAGTTTAGCCTGGGTTACCAGAGCATCGGTATCGCCGGAAAGAGCACCAGCAACCTGTACGCTGGCGTTAAAACGGCCGGTAGCATTCAGTCTGTCAGCTACAGCCTGCATCATGCGGCTCTGACCGGTTGTTGCAGCTTCTGTTCCAGCAAAGGTAACAGCAACTTTGTTTTCTGACTTTTTCTTTTCTGCACATGAAGTAAAGAGCATACAGCATGCCAGAACCAAAACCATTGAAATTGAAAGAATCTTTTTCATTTCGTTTCCCCTTTTTGTAACTAACATACTAACATGTTAGTTGTACTTATATCAGTTGTCAAACATTTTCTTTCAGGTTTCTGCAGAAAGTAACATCTGCTTGACAGAATTTAAAGGAATAGACAAGAATAATGACCATCAGAGGAGTTTATCGTGGGTGGAAATAATTCAAGCGTACAATCAGCAGTGTATAATGCGCTCAGAACCAGCATTATGACGCTGCAGTTAAAACCGGGAACCGTAATGAGTACCCAGGAGATTGCCGTAAAGCTTGATGTCAGCAGAACTCCGGTCCGAGAAGCGTTCATCCGGCTGCAGCGTGACGGCCTGATCCGCATGTTCCCCCAGAAAGAAACCATCGTTTCAAAAATCAATTTTGCAAAAGTTGCCCAGGAACGGTTTCTGCGGGAAAGCCTTGAAGCTTCCAATCTGGAACTTTTCATACACACCGCTACTGATGACGACTTACAGGAACTGGAAGCCAACATCACCCGGCAGAAAGCCACCCTGAAAGCCGGCGACTATAAAGCCCTCATCAGCCTTGATAATGCGTTCCACCAGTTTCTTTTTTCAGTAACCGGCCAGGAATTAAGCTGGGAAACCATTGAAAATACCAGTAATCATTACGCCCGCATACGCCTTCTGACTATTTCTGACAACAGCATTATGTCTGATGCCATTCTTCAGCATGAAGCAATGCTTCAGAAAATCAGGGAAAAAGACGTGGCTGCTGCCCGTTCCCTGTTTGTAGATCATCTTCATCATCTTGAAAACCAGCTTCCTTCGCTGATTGCCGATTACAAAGACTATTTTGAAGAAGAGCAGGTTTCTTCTGAGAAAAAGCTTGAAGATTTTCTTTCTGAAAAGTAAGTCCTGTTGTTTACCACCTATAGGCCATGACACAATCGCCGGAAAAGTGTACACTGTGGCGTAACTCGCGTAAAATTTTTACCTCACAGGAAGGATTATGAACAGAATAGAAGTTGGACAGGAAATCACTGCAGAAGTTGTAATGGTTACCAACGACACCGTATTTATTGATCTGAGTTCAAAATCAGAAGGTGTTATTGATGCAGCTGAATTTGTAAACAAAGACGGCGAAATGACCGTAAAAGAAGGCGATAAGATTAAGGCTTTCTTTATTGGTGACAGACGTGGCGAAATGCGCTTTACCACCAAAATTGCCGGCGACAAAGCCGACACCAGCATGATTGAAAATGCATTCAAAAACAACATTCCGGTAGAAGGAAAAGTTGAAAAAGAAATCAAAGGCGGATACGAAGTTCGTATCGGCGGAGCACGCGCATTCTGTCCGTTCAGCCAGATGGGTGGACGCAAAAAGGACGAAAACGAAACCTACGTTGGTAAAGTGCTGACCTTCCGCATCATGGAATACAAAGAAGGCGGACGCAACATCCTGGTTTCTAACCGTGCCATCATGCAGCAGGAACGCGAAAAAGCACTGGCAGATCTGGCTGCAAAACTGACTGTTGGTCAGGTTGTTACCGGAACCGTAAAAAGCCTGCAGAGCTACGGTGCTTTTGTTGACCTGGACGGTTTCCAGGCACTGCTTCCTATTTCAGAAGTTGCACTGAAACGGGTAAATGATATTTCTGAATACCTGGAAGTTGGACAGGAAGTTACCTGCCAGATTATCCGCACTGACTGGGCAAGCGAACGGGTTTCCCTTTCACTGAAAGCCCTCATCGCTGATCCATGGGACACCATTGAAGACCGCCACTCAATCGGTGATAAATTCACCGGTAAAGTAAGCCGCGTTGCAGACTTTGGTCTGTTCATCGCTGTTGAAGAAGGCATTGATGGTCTGATGCACCAGAGCACCATGGACGTAGACGCTAAGTCAAACCTGCGCAAACTGTACAAGGCAGGTCAGGAAGTTGCCGTAATCATCACCGGCATTGATGCAGAAAACAAACGCATTTCCCTGGCTCCGGCAGAAGCAAAAAAAGAAGAAGATGACGCTTCTGCATTCCTGAGCAGCCAGAAAGATGATGGCGACACCTACAATCCATTTGCAGCCCTGCTGAAAAAGTAATGGGATGCTGAAACAAGTTCAGCATGACATGTGTCGTTCAGCATGACATGTGTCGTTCAGCATGACGAGAACTTGTCATCCTGAGCTTGACTCAGGATCTGAAAAAAAGGGATGTCCATATCCGGACATCCCTTTTTTATTACTGCTGGCTGACAAATTCTATATCACGCAGGGTCTTTGAAATATCCTGCATGTTCACCGCCGTATCGTTGATGGTGGCTGTCATGCCGGCAAAACTTTCAATGCTGGAAGCAATCTGCCGCAGTGTTATGACAATCTGGCCAAAACTGGCCGACTGGGAACCTACCAGACTGCTGATGTCAGTTGACTGGTCCGCAGTAATATCAGCCAGGTTCTTGATGCTGTTGAACTGCTCCTGCAGCCGGGTAATCAGTTCAGATTCCTGATTGATGGTTTCCGTTCCCATGCGGGACGTACTGATCAGCCGGTTAGCTGCCTGCTGGATATTCTCAATGTATTCCTTAATCTCCGTAATACTGTTCATGGTACTGCCGGCAAGACGGCGGATTTCCGTTGCAACAATATGAAAACTCTGGCCTTCATCCCCGGCAGAAACTGCTTCCAGTTCTGCGTTAAAGGCAATGATACGGGTCTGGTCAGCAATGTCGTTGATGATTGAAATGACCTTGCCGATGTTTTCAACCTGTTTTTCCAGCTCCTGAATACCGGCAATACTGACATCATTGGCAGCATGAATTTCATTCATCTGGCTGGTTATGCTTTCAAGGGCGTCAAAACTGGCCGTTACCGACTGGTACGTATCATCGGCACTGGCAGAAACACTTTCAATGGTGTTGGCAATGTTCTGGGTTAAGGCAGATGAGTCTTCCATGGTTGTCAGGATTTCCTTAACCGCTGCACTCTGTTCCAGGGACGTGGAAGACAGCTGCCCTGAGATGACGGAAAGACTGTCCGTTGTATGCAGTACCTTTTCTGCAACGTTGTCTGCCGTTGTTAAAAGCGTATTGAACCGGGAAATAACATTGTTCAGCAGCCAGATGTTGTACTGCATGCGGTTGGAAATTGACGTTCCGATATACTGATTGGCATCGCCGGTCTTCAGGGAGTGCACCAGCGATTCTGCCAGAGCAATATTGCTTTTCCGGATGGAAGAGGAATACCGCTGGACCAGCAGCAGGCAAAGACTCAGATTTATTACTTCTACCACAATAATCTTGATGATCTGCTCTTTTGCCGTAGGAATATGGCCATTAAGGGTAAAATAACCTTCAAAGAGAACAATACAGAGCAGAACGGCTGAATACAGAACCGGAATGATCAGGTACAGTACCATACGGGTGTACATACTCAGACTGAACTGCTTTTTTTCCTGCACGTATTCGGCATCAATTCCCTGGGCTACCAGTTCCTGTGCCATGGGCTCACAGATATGCTCCGAATAATCCAGGGCAAGCAGCCCTGCAAAATAAGAACCGAAAATACAGGCAATGAACGATACGGCATCCGTAGCAAACGTAAGCCCCATCTGGGGAACCAGATAGTAGCCTAAAGCCATAAGGACTGCACAGACAAAGAAATACAGGAACGTCTGTATGCCCTTCTTATACGGAAAGGACATAATAGCTTCAAAAAGCTGGGTCCGTTCCTTGTAATCTGCAATACCGTTTTCCTGCCAGTCAGTAATCCGCTCTGTCAGTTTTTTGGTTAACAGACCATTGGTCAGCGGACTGAATACAAATTCGGCAAAGAGCACGATGCCGCCAACAATAAGAATTGCCCAGGGCAGCTGCACAAGACGCATGGAAATAAAAATAGCCGCATACGAAAATACCAGAGCTGCAGATACCAGGTTTGGTATCACGCCAGCCTTCATAATCCGCTTGTCAAAGGGGATGTTTTCCTTTTTCATTTTGCAGCCTCCTCATGTACGATAGATGCCAGGTCATTGGCGTTCTTCTGCAGGACAAATGCCGTATCCATAATGGTATGGGTAGAAGACGAAAAACTTTCAATACTGCGGCTGATCTGGTGCAGGGTACCGACAATCTGCTTGAACGCTTCTGTTTCCTGACTGATGCGGCTTTGAATTTCAACAGAACTGGAAGCCGTGGTCCGGGCAGAAACATCAATGGCAGACAGGGCAGATTCCAGTGAGCGGATCAGATTGATGCCTTCCGTAATTTTCTGGGAGCTTACTTCCGTACTCTGCAGCAGGCTGTCCGTTGCATTCTGGATATGGTTGATCTGCTCCTTGATTTCTTTCGTGCTGTCTACCGTACCGTTGGCCAGCCGGCGGATTTCATTGGCAACATTCTTGAAGTTCCGTCCTTTTTCATGCAGATTGGTGGCTTCAAGTTCCGCATTGAAGGCGATGATTTTTGTATTGTCTGCAATGCTGTTGATGATGGAGATAATGTCCCAGATGCTGGAAATCTTCTGGTTAACATCCTGGATGCCAAGAACCATATCAGCATTGATCTGGCCGATGGATTCCATTCTGCTGATATTATCCTGCAGAAGCCCGATGCCGTCCTGCACATTTTTTGCCGTCTCATCTGCAACGGTGGATACCTGCCTGATGCGGGACTCTACTTCCTGGGCAAGCTTATCGGCTTCTTCCATGGTAGAAACAATTTCATTGGTTGCCGTTGACTGCTCTACTGCCGTAGATTCAGTCTCGCTGGAAACCTTTACCAGGTCCATGGAAGAAGAATCAATTTTCATACCGGTGGAAACCGCTTTATCAAGAACCCGCTGCAGGTAGGCAATCATCTCATTGGCAAGAAACTGGTTATGACTGATTTCATCATGCAGGTCAGTGTCGATGGGAACACTTTTTCCGGCATTGTCCATCATGGATTCCAGCGACTCACTCATTTTGATGTTGCTTTGATCCAACTGGTGGTTAAACAGTAAGGTAAGAATTACATAACAGAGTGAACTGAGCAGTGACACGGAAATCATACGCAGCTTCTGTGTCTGGGGCATGGGCCACTGGGAACCGAACCGTAACGGCACATACCCGATAATCACGATATACACACAGAGAATTCCCATCATGATAATGGGGACAGACAGGAAAACAAAGGTCTGCACTGCCAGGGAGCGGCCATAAAACTTCTTTTCATATACTTCGGTACGGTTAATACCGGCTCGGGCAATTGCATACAGATCCGGCGTTACCATAATCCGGGTATACATGAAGGTTATGCAGGCTGTCATGAATGACCCGAAAATTGTAGCCAGAAATGACAGGACGGCAACGTTCCGTGACAGGTTCAATACCAGCAGATATAACAGGAAAAAGAGGATGGCCCCGATAAAATAAAAACCGAATACCAGAAGGGCATACATGAACGGCACCTGGGAAATATCTTCAAACAGGGAAGTCCGTTCTGCTTCAGTCATGGGCCGCAGGTAAAAATCGTGCAGCCGCCGGGAACGGGTGGAAAAAATCATGTGGATGAGTAACGGAGAGAAAATAAATTCCATTATCAGAATCATTGGAATAATGAATACCATAGCCCGCTGCCAGATGTAGGACCGGATCTGCGATGCCATAACAGAGAAGGCTATAATCATGGCTGCTGCCAGCAGGTTTGGCAGAAGGCTCCAGAGATTAATCCGTATTTCAAGGGGTAGCTGTTTTTTCTTTTTCTTATCCATGGTTATTCCTCTGCTCCGATAACGCTGCTGACTGCTCCAGCCAGCTCTATTTCATTCCGGATACTTTCTTTGTAAGATTCAATCTGTGTCTGGGTCATGGACAGCAGTTTCTGCAGTTCCATAACCTGGCCGTTAAAATTCTCTATCATGGTCTGGACAGCTTCAGAAAGTTCTCCACTGTCGTTGGCACCATTTTCCATCTGTTTCAGTGTTACAGCCAGCTGTCCGGCAATGACGGAACCGTTTTCTATGGTTTCAGTTCCTGCCTTACCCTGTGACAGCAGCGTATTGCTGGCGTCCTGGATTTTCCGGATATCAGACCGGATTTTTCCCGTCAGGGTCAGTACCTGATCCGTCAGGTTACGGATGGCATAGGCTACGTTCTTGAATTTATCCCGGTTCTGGTCAATTTTCTCTGATTCCAGCTCAGCATTGAAGGCAATGATTTTTGTCTGGTCAGCGATACTGTCAATCAGGTCAACAATTTCCCAGATGCCGTTAATCTTATTGCTCAGCGATTGGATACCGCCGGTAGCAGTTTTGTTTGTTACGGCAATTTCATGTATCTTCTGTTCATTCAGCATCAGGGCACGCTGGCTGACCCCTACCGTTTCGCTGGATTTTCGGGCTATCTGGCGAGATTCCTTTACGTGGGTATGGATAATGTCATTCTGCTCCGTTATCTTCTGCAGCTGGGCCAGGGTGGCTTCCAATCCGTCCTGTTCATTCTGCAGCAGGGTTTCAATAAGCGGATACAGGGAAAGCAGGTTCTGCAGTTTTTCTTTCAATGACTGCATTTTCTGGTCCATGGCCTGCTGGTCACGGGTCAGCTGCAGGTGAATACTGTCTACCAGCTGCGCGGTATATGCAATCTCAGTGGAAGCATCTGCCTGTTCCGAAACATATTCCTCGCCACGCTGAATCTTATCAACAACAGATTCAATGCGCCGCGCGGTGCGTTTTACATACAGAAAGAAGTTCAGGGAATTGGTAACAACCATACCGACGGTCAACACCGTCATGATTGCCATCCGCTGCGCCAAATGGAAGTTTTCTACATACAGTTCTTCAACAAACAGCAGCCCCAGTCCAAAAAAACACAGGATTATCGGTATAAGGACATATATGGAAAACTGTCTGCTCAGGGAGATACCCAGGAACTTCTTCTTTTCGTTTTCAAACAGTTTTCTGCGTACTTCGCCGCCATCACTGAGTATCAGGTCTTCAAATGCCCTGCTGACAGCACGGTTTGCCGTCAGGAACGCTTCTGCACTGGAACTGCCGGAAATAAACAGCCAGGCTACAATAGTTACATAGAGGGAAACTCCCCGCAGGTGATACAGCAGGAAAAACGTTGCAGTACAGATGACGGCATACAGGAAGGTAAGCAGAAATAATTCAAGGCTCTTCTGGAACGGCAGATGAACCATCATCTGGAGTTTTGCATCCAGGGAGTCTTCTGCACTGTCCAGCTGATGACTCAGTAATGAATCAACAATATGTCCGAATCCCAGGAAAACCAGCAGGGCATTCACAATGAAAACAGCCCAAACCGTGGCGGAATCCAGACCTTTCAGTACCAGAAAACAGCGGACGGCTAACGTCATCTGCAGTACATAGATCATGCTGTTGCGGATTACTTTGGAAAACAGTTTTTTAGTCACGTTTTTCCTCCTGCACCAGAAGCTGGCAGATAGCAGTTGCAGAGCCTGCCGTCTGCATTTTCTGCGTCAGCTGGGTATAACAGGCAGAATACTGGCTGAATGATTCATACAGTTTCTGTTCCAGTGAAACTTCATGCCGGATCAGGTCACTGATGGTTTCATAGCTTTCGTCAGCAACTTTTCCGGACAGGGCCAGGGCTTCAAAACTGTCTTCTACCTGCGTGAACAGTTCACTTTCTTCACGGATTTTTTCCGTTCCACCTTCACTGGTAATAATCAGGTTATCGGTTGAATGCTGGATATCGGTAATACGGTTACGGATTTCACGGGTTGACTCAGTAATGGATGCCGCCAGCCGCCGGATTTCTGCCGCAATGATATGAAAGTTTTCGGCATTCTCGCCGGTGGCGGTAGACTCAATTTCGGTATTGAAGGCAATGGTCCGGTTTTTTTCTGCAATGTCATCAATAACACTGATGTAGTGCCAGACAGAGTCAATCTGGTCACTGACCTTTTTGATGCCGGTAATGGTTTCGATATTTGCTTCTGAGATAAATTCCAGCTGGCTGGTATTTTCCGCCATCAGTCCCCGGCCGTTTTCAATGGCTGCCAGAATACGGTTACCCAAGGCATCCGTATTGTTCTGCAGATCCTGCAGGGTA
This sequence comes from Treponemataceae bacterium, assembly GCA_024413635.1. Classification (GTDB taxonomy): domain Bacteria; phylum Spirochaetota; class Spirochaetia; order Treponematales; family Treponemataceae; genus Treponema_I. The sequence goes on from JAKSTT010000025.1 coordinate 12,781, forward strand.
GAAAAGGTTTCCTGCAGACGCTGCAGCAGCTGCATCTGGTTTTCTACGGCAGAAGAATGACTGGTAATGGCACTCATGCTCTTCTGGTGCATTTCTGAAAGGTTTGCGAGAGCCTCAGACAGTTTGCGCTGCCTTTTTCTGGAAGCAACCTGACGTTCCTGCAGGGTAACCATCAGCTGGTTGATCCGGTAAAAGGTAAATGAAAGTTCAGTTCCCAAATCTACCGGCAGCTGCAGAACCGTTTCCACATTACCTTCTGCAACGGTTTCCAGAATGGTATTTACCTCTTTTATTTCCTCAACAGTATGATTCTTGAACGCATTGGCTGCTATTCCGCATTCCAGCAGTGACAGCTGGATCAGTACCATACCGCCGAACAGATACATGTTGGGAGAACCGCCCTTCGGGTGATTCAGCCAGATATACAGAAGAATGGTACAGATGGATGACACTACGGGGAGTACAATATGGTAAATCAGCCGGATAGTAAGCCGCATGCCGAATACTTTCTGTTTCCGTACCATGTCATCATCAATACCAAGGAGCATCAGCTTTCTGGTTTCTTCAGTGCAGTACGCCTCTACACGGGTGTATACCGTCAGGGAAGAAAAGAAACTGCCGAAGAAATAGGGAACCAGCAGGCTGCAGGCACGGATCAGATCCATATCCAGCAGATAGTAAAAACAGGATGAAATGGCTGCAGCAACCACCATAAGCCAGCAGACCATGGATACACAGAGCTTTATGGGCAGACTCATGATTTTCAGAACCAGCGCGGTCCGTTCCTGATCTGTCATGGATTCCTTTTCTTCCAGGCTGTCAGTGATGCCCTGTGCAAAAAGGGCATAGTCCCGCGGCAGACAGAAATAATTAACCAGACAGAACGTCAGACCGGATATTCCCAGTGTTTCAGCGAGGGTGACCAGGGATGAAGAGATGGAACCCGATGGCACAAACAGAAAGGTATAGGCCAGAATGAGCGCAAGGGCAGCCAGAGCCGGTTTGTGACAGGCTTCAGTAACCTGCCGGGTAAAGTTTTTTTCCTGATTCAGTGTATATGCCATGGCTTATCCTTTTGTTGAAAGCGCAATAGAACCATCCCAGTCTTCCGGCGGATGCTCTATGAATTCTTCACAGCGGCCCAGCATGACCAGGGAAGCCTTATCTGCCGGGTTCAGGTTATGGGCTGTATAAAAATATTTTTCTGCGGTAGTAAAGTTTCCCATGGTGTACTGGTGCAGGCCTTTTGCATAGCTTTCTTCCCAGCCGTTATCCTGGGATTCCGGCAGGTCATCGCTCTGCAGACCGTATACAGGAACTGCCACCGACTTACCCTTAACGCGTACATTATCCAGATGGCGTACTTTCTGGCCATCCCGCAGGTCAGCCTTTACGGAGTCCGTTATGACGATGGGAACACCATACAGTTTCGTAAGGCCTTCTACACGGGAAGCAATGTTTACACTGTCGCCGATTACCGTATATTCACGTTTGTCGTCACTGCCGATGGATCCGACAATGGCCTCACCGTAGTGGATACCGGTGCCGATGGCAAACTGTACGCCTTCCGGCAGGTTCAGTGTCATGGCAACCTGTTGTACTGCCTGATGCATCTCTATGGCTGCGTTGGCTGCACGGTTGGCATTATCCGGATAACTTTCCGGCGCGCCGAACAGGGCCATGATACAGTCTCCCATGAATTTATCGATGATGCCGCCATGTTTTTTGATGATGCGGCCCATGACGGCAAAAAAGCTGTTGAGGAAGGCTACAACTTCTTCAGGTTTGTTGATTTCAGAAATCGGCGTAAAGTTGCGGATATCCGTCAGCATGACGGCAACCTTGCGTTTTTCGCCGACAGAATGCTGGGCTTCAGCACCGCCGGAAATAACGTCTTCAATAACGGAGTCAGGAACAAAACGGCTGAACGCCCGGCGCATGTTGGATTCTGCCGATTTTGCCCGCTGGAACTCGATGGTCTGGGCAAGCAGTTTTTCGTACACGGAAATCAGGGTATGTATGCGCTTGATGTTCCGGGTACGGAATACATTTTCCGTAAAACTGCCGATGTGCAGGGTAAACAGCAGGTTTTCAGACGGCTGTGACGGGAATGATTCGTAGCAGCGGATGGTATCAAAGTCTCCGTTGTTGTAGAACGTTTCGTGGTCTGTCTGGGCGTTTTCCCAGGTGAACTTTGAAACCCCCAGTGCTTTTTTTTCTGCATCGGCATGGCAGACCTGGATAAAATCCTGCACTTCCTCCCGGGAAAGGCGGGAAGACTGCTGGTAGTACTGGTACAGGTTCATGTCATAGATGATGATGCCCAGAATATCATAGGGAACAATGCCCCGGATGTCGCGGATCATGTGGTCCAGGATATCCTTAATGCTGAAGGTGCCTGTTGAAGCATAGGCATTCTTGATCAGATACAGATTAAAGAGATCCCGTTCCATGGCACCGACAGCGTCTGAGAACAGTTTCGGAAGTGCCGGTTCTTCATCGCTTTCTGCCGGAGCAGGCAGTTCTTCTGCCTCTTCTATCAGGGAAAGCAGCATTTCCGGCAGCGATTCGGCATTATCCTGATCCGGAACATAAAAGCCGTCTGCCAGGGAATTCTCTGCCCAGTAATGGGTAGTGGTTGAGTCTTCGGTAGTGCAGAGGACAACCTGGGTGCTGCCGATTTCCGGCGTATTCTTGATGATGCGGCACAGATTGTGGCCGGTAACATCGGTAAGGTCGGTGCTTAACAGGGCACAGGCAGGCCGCAGCCGGTGGATCATGGACAGGGCTTCAAGGCCGGATGTGGTGGTATACGGCAAAATGCCTGCATTTTTCAGGATTTCAGAAAAAATGGCATTGAGGGTTGCAGATTCTGATGCAACAACGCAGGAAATATCACTCACCTAACAGCTCCTTGGCAGCCTGCAGCAGATTACCGCGCTGGAATTCAGATTTTACGATGAAGGCCTGTGCTCCCTGATTTATGAACTGCTCTTTTGTCTCAGGGTCATAGACACCGGATACAACGATGACCGGCGTAGACGCATGCTCTTCAAGCCGGCGTACGTTGCTCAGGAATACCAGACCATCCATACGGGGCATCTTTATATCGGTAACGATACAGTCAATTTTCTTTACTTTCAGCAGATCAAGGGCAATAATGCCGTCTTCGGCGGTTTCAACCTTATAGCCGGCGGTTTCAAAAATGGACTGCTCAATCTGCCGGGTGGTAACTGAGTCATCAACGATAAGTACCGTATGGGTTTTATTGATGTTGCGGCTCTGGTATTTCTTCAGGTCATAGGCGAGAAGCCCTTTCAGGCGGCGGATAATATCCGGAATGTTCAGGATAGGAATAATGGCGTAGTTTTCATCGTATACTACGCCCTGCAAAGCCTGCAGCCCGCCAAGGATAGGGGGCAGCGGGTTTACCACAACGTTTTCATACTGGCTGATTGAGTCAACGATAATGGCAATCTGGGTTTCCAGATATTCAACCACAATCAGTGATGTGGCATGTTCATCCTTGGCAGTGCCGGTAATGGATGACAGGTAGTACACGGGAATCAGTTCTTCATGCAGATGGACATAACTCTGTCCCTGCATCAGGGTAAAGCCGGCCGGATCGCAGTCCAGCACTTCCACGATGTAATGGGATGGAATCATCAGCTTCAGGTTGCCGGTATATACAAACAGACCCTGCTGGGTTGCCAGGGAAAGCGGAATGGTCAGTTCAAACGTTGTGCCCTGTCCCGGTGCTGTCTTAATGTGAATCTGGCCTTTTACTGCTTCCATGGCAGTACGGACAACATCAAGACCGACACCGCGGCCACTGAGAGCCGTTGGTTTTGCAGAGGTTGAAAAACCGGACATGAACAGATACTGCTGCAGTTCCTTCTCGCTCAAGGCCGCAATGGTAGCCTTCTGTTCGGGGAACAGCGACTGTGCTTTCTGCCGGATTTTTTCGTACTGAATACCCCGTCCGTCATCATGAATCGTAATGACGATATGGTTGGCAATCTGCTGGCTTGAAACACTGATTTTTCCGTTGGGGCTTTTGCCGGCCGCAACACGCTCTTCTACGGTTTCAATACCGTGATCAATACTGTTGCGGACAAGGTGCAGCAGTATCTCTTTCAGTTTTTCAAGGATGGCTTTATCCAGCATGAAGCTGGAAGCAGGAATGTCAAAATCAATGTTTTTTGACAGTGTCAGTGCCTCCTGCTCAATTTCATGGCGGAGCGGAGTCAGCACCATGGCCAGAGGCAGCATGCGCAGGTCCAGCAGTTCATGCTGGGTATCAAAAATGGCGTTTTCCGTCAGCAGCATATCTTCTTTCAGCTGCTTCGGAAGTTCCGTAATGGCGCCGGACTCCTGTGCCTGCAATTTTTTCTCAAATTCTTCCAGCTGGTTCTTAAACCGGAACTGATTGATGATCAGGTTATCAAAGGAGCGGATAATATCATTGATACGGCTTATATCAATGCGGATAGACGTAATGTTTTCAAGGCTGTCGTCTTCTTCTCCGTTTCCGGCCTCCACTCCATCATTTTCTGCCGGTTCCAGTTCATCCATGGAAAAGAACATACCGGAAGAAGCCTTCTGCAGAATGCCGCAGATACTTTCCACATTAATACTGTCGTTGGCCTGCGCCCGGATCTGCCTGATGGCTCTTTTGATTTCATCGCAGGTAGCAAAACTGAGGGCCACAATACGGTCGCTTAATTCATACTGCTTTTCACGGATACCTTTGAACACATCTTCCAGACCATGCGAAAGACGCTCTATAACCGGGAAGCCCAGCATGCGGGAGGTTCCCTTGATGGTATGCAGCTCCCGCAGGATCAGGGCCTGCGGTTCACTGTCTTTCGGATCCTTTTTTAATGCGATGATACCGTTGGTTATGGTATCGAGATGTTCGTTTGTTTCTTCAATAAAGCTTTCGGTAAAAGCATCTGCTGAAAAAGCCATATCAGTTCCTTAAAAGACTGTCGCAAAGATTCAGGAAATATGCGGTGTTAAAGCCTTCCGTCAGGAAGTCATATACTTTACTATCGGCTAAAGCCGGTGTCTCCAGTAATGATTTACACTTCTGGAATGATTCAGCTGCCCCTTTCATGTTCTGCAGTTTCTGGCAGGCCAGTCCCCGCTGGAAATACGCCGGCCAGAACCGGGGGTTTGCAACGGACGACCGGAAGAAATAGTCTGCCGCATGGCTGGTCCGTCCGTCATTGACAGCTATCATGCCCAAAAAATAGTTCTGATACTCAAGCTGTGTAGGCTTAAAGTGATAGGTAGTAACATGATACAGGGCATCGGCAAATTCACGCCGCTCAATAAGCAGGTGCACCTGATTCCATAACTCTTCAATCGATGGCAGAGGCTCTTCAGGAACTGCAGGTTCCGGTTTCGGGGCAGTAACAACCGGGGGCTCTACCGGCTGTACCGGCAGCAGTTCTGCAGCCGGCTGGGACTTGAATTTCGGATTATCTGCCAGGCCCATGCGCTGCCGCCGGGTCACGGCAGCCTGATGTTTTTCTTCCGGCGTTACTTTCCGCATGTAATACACCGTCTGAAAATGTTCCTTTACCAGTGGCAGGGTATCCGGACAGTCAACGGCAGCAATTTCGTTTATGGACAGGAAAAGAATACCGCCCGGTTTTAACGCCTTGCTGACTTTCTGCAGCACTTTCAACTGGTTCTGGGCACTGAAGTAAATGAATACATTGCGGAGGAAGATTACGTCTACACTTTCTTCCGGCACCGGCAGGACCGGGTCTGTCACCAGGTTATACGTGTGAACCGAAATATGGGACAAGGTTTCTTCTGAAACCTTCAGTGCTTTTTCCGGACCGTCAGTATAGTCGCCCAGATCATTCAGCAGGGGGGCAAAATGGTTTTCATTGCGGCGGAAGCTGTGGTTTCCGTACACGCCCTGGCGCAGGGTAGCCAGTGCCTTCCGGTCAATGTCAGATGCCGTTACTTCAACCTGGACACCCATGTTTTTTCCAAGGATATACAGGGAAAGGGCTTCTTCACCCGTTGAACTGGCGGCACTCCAGATATGCATGGGCTGTCCGGCATGTTTCGGGAACACCATATCCTGCAGATAACTGAACTGCAGTTCCTCACGGAAAAAGTAGGTTTCGTTGATGGCAGCCTCATCAATAAGAGAAGCGGCTTCCTGTTCATCCCGCCGTACCAGATCAAGATACTGTGCCACCGTGTATTTAAACTGCTTCAGGTTAGACTCAATCCAGTTATCCAGATACAGCTTATGGGACGGATTTACCCGGATACCGGTGGTTTCTTCGATATATTCATACAGACACTGATACTCTTCGTTTGCCATGCATTACCCACAAAATCCAATCAGCTGTTTAATCCGCTGCGGTATATCAGTAAGGGGAAGCACCGTGGTTGCAGCCCCCATATCAATGGCAGCTTTCGGCATACCGAACACCACGCAGGATGCTTCGTTCTGGCAGATGGTAACACTGCCCCGTTTTTTCAGGGAGTCCATGCCATCTGCACCATCGCGGCCCATACCCGTCAGCAGCACGGAAATACAGCGGTTCCGGCAGACATTGGCTCCGGACAGAAACAGTTCATCAACTGCCGGCCGCAGGAAATGTACCGGTGGCGTCTGAACCAGCCTGATGCAGTAATTGCCCTGTTCACCGGCAACGTGCATGTGGTAATCAGCCGGTGCCACATAAAAGTGTCCGGGAGTTACGGCCTCCCCATCCTTTGCAAGGGTTACCGTACAACGGGTGGTTGATTGCAGCCAGGCTACAAACTGCCGGTCAAACTGGGAATCAATATGCTGGGTTATGAGAACCGGCAGCGGAAAACGGGGGCCCAGCAGCCGGATAACAGTCTGCAGGGCATCGGGGCCACCGGTACTGGCACCAATGAGTACCATATCATAGCCGGACAGAATCGTGGAAACCGCTGAAGAAGACGCCGAAGTGACATCAGCTGGGGATGACGGCTGTAATCCGGCCAAGGAATCCCGCAGCATAAAGTAATTGTGCTTTTTGCTGACTGCATCAGCAAGGGTATCGCAGAACCCCCGAAGCTGCTCACTGGTCATGCTGACAAGGCTTGGCTTTTCAACATATTCCAGCACCCCCTGCCGTCTGCAGGCATTCTTTATGGCAGAATCCTGTTCCGTAGAAAACATGACGACTGCAGGAGGACTTGGCAGACGGGAGAATATCTCTTTGGTTGCCTCAAGGCCGTCCATAACCGGCATGTGATAATCCATGATCACCAGATCCAATGTCTGTTCCTGTGCCTTCAGGACTGCTTTTTCTCCGTTTTCTGCAAGGCCCACAACCTGAAACCGCTCATCATTCGTCATGACCTGCTTCAGCATGGCCCGTACAACGGCCGAGTCATCTACAATCAGGGTGCGTATCATGGTTTCAGTACCTCCAGAAAGCGGTCATCTATCAGATATTGGATTTTATGGGTTTCAAAGTGCACCCCGATAATTCCCTTATTCCGGAGAATTTCCCCAAAAACGCCGGAAAATACCCGGCACTCTTCCAGGTCAATTTTTTCAAGGTGAGGAATTACGTGTGTTTCAAAAGGTTTGCCATTGCACAGAATAGTTGATCCGATACCCTCCCAGCTGCTTCCGGTAACCATATCCTGGGGAATCAGCAGGTCATACCCGTCATAATTCAGGCAGACAAACCACTTGCTCTTACTCAATGTCTGACCTTACTTTATCAATCAGGGCAGTGGCATGCAAAACGGGAGCAATGACATCATCAAAACTGATGGTGCCCAGAAACAGCTGGGTGCCGGCATCTGCGGAGTCGGTAAACCCATGAAATGCTACTTCACTGTTGTGGTGGAATTCCTGAATATCCGCTACCTGCAGGGCAACGTTATTCTTGTTTTTCAGGATGAGGAACAGACGCTCTGCCGTAGAGTCCTCGCCCAGCAGCTGGGAAAGGTCTACAACCGCATAGGGAATACCATAACTGTTCAAAACGCCTTTTACATACGGAGGAACAAACGGCAGGGGAAACAGTTCAGTATTGCGGACAATTTCCTTTACTTCTGCTGAATCAATGGCATAATTTTCCGATCCGGTTCTGAATACCAGCCAGGTGGCACCAGAGGCCTTTTCTTCAGACTGGGTGTCTGTGTTCTGGCTTGCCACAATATCGTTATACAGCGCGTCACTCATAGCACAATTATTATATAGGCAGATTGACGCTTTTTCATTGAAAATCAGTTCTTTTTTTTCTTGTTTCTTCCAGGAATTTCAACTGGCTTGGCATCCCACACTACGGCCACACTCCGCTCTTCTACATTGGGTATGCGGAGGAAACTGGGACAGTCTGCACGGTGGATAATCAGCCCGCGGCCACGGGAAACATAGCCCACAATGGTGTCGCCGTATACCGGGTAACAGCAGTGGGCACTGTGCACCATGAAGTTGGCAGTATCCCCAACTTTTATCCGTAAGGGTTCGCTGGTGGAGTTTGCACGGCGCTGTTCTTCAGGAGCGGGAGCTGGTGGCACCGGGGCCGGAGCATGCTGCTGGGAACTGCCGGTACTGGTACTGTTGGGCGTTTGTCCGGCAAAACTGGAGTTTTCATCGGCATGGGCCAGAAGATATGCCTTTATCTTGCTGCGGGCTTTGCTGGTCTTTACCGACTGCAGCTGGTTTTCCGTCGGATGGGCCTGGGGACTGGTAAGGATATCGATAATCTGGGTGTTCTTCAGCGGTGAACTGAGGGGAATGATGTGTCCGTCAGCCTTGGCCCCCACAATGGTTTCGCCTACGTGGGTATGGATGCTGTATGCAAAGTCAACGGCAGTACTTCCCATGGGCAGTTCACGGACATCACCCTTTGGGGTAAAGACAAAGATGCTGTCCCCCAGCAGTTCATCACGGATTTCCTGAAACAGTTCATCATCATTGTTGCCATCTTTGCGCAATGCCTTTAACTGATTGATGATGCTCAGGTTTTCAATGCTTACGGCATCATGGTTGGTGCCCTTTTTATACAGCCAGTGGGAAGCAACACCGTGTTCTGCCAGATGGTGCATGTCATGGGTGCGGATCTGGATTTCCAGCGGTTTACCGTCGCACATGACGGTGGTATGCAGACTCTGGTATCCGTTGGCCTTGGGCATGGCAATGTAATCCTTGAAGCGGCCGTCCAAGGGCAGCCACAGCCGGTGTACCAGCCCGATCAGGGTATAGCACTGGGTTACGTCATCACAGAGAATACGGAGCGCCAGAAGGTCAAAAATCTCGTCGGCAGCCTTATTCCGCTTTTTCATCTTCTGGTAGATGGAATAAAAGTGCTTTGCCCGGCTGGAGATTTCAATATCAATGTTCTGTTTTGCCGCAGCTTTCAGAATGGCATTCTGCGCATTGGTCAGGTAGATAGCCCGTTCGTCTTTCTTCAGGGAAACCATCTGCTTTATCTGCAGGTAGGCATCAGGATTGGTGTACTTCAGGCTCAGGTCTTCCAGTTCATCCTTCAGGCCTGACATACCAAGACGGTTTGCCAGCGGAGCCCAGACATCCAGGGTTTCCTGTGCAATGTATTTCTGGGTTTCTTCGTCTTCATGCTTTAAGAACCGTAACCGGTCCAG
>JAKSTT010000026.1 GCA_024413635.1 Treponemataceae bacterium
ACAGACGTCAGGGGATTCCATCACTCAATTATTTTTTGATTTTGTACTTACCGGTGGTAATGGTATGACCATCGCTGTACACATCAAACCATATTTCCTTTTTATCAGCCAGGGCTGCATAAAACTCCTGCAGGCTGGTTACTTTTTCATCATTTACCGCAGTAATGATGTCCCCAGTCTGCAGACGCATGGCAGCAGCAGGCGATTTGCTCTGGATATTGCTGACCACAACACCTTTTACTTTCTTGTCAGTCAGCTTCAGGTTATCACGAAGATCATCAGTCAGTGGCAGGGCAATGAATCCCGGCCACAGGTTTGCATCATTAGTCACAACTGAATTGTCACGGGCTTCAATGGTAGCCTGAACGGTAACTTCCTTACCACTGCGGATTACGACAAATTCTGCAACTTCACCTACCGTCAGATCCCCTACTTCGCGGACCAGCTGGTCAACATCCTTAACAGCCCGTCCGTTCAGGCTGATAACATAGTCACCTGCCTGCAGGCCACCTTTATCAGCCGGGCTGCCCATGAAAATCTGGGAAGCAAAAGCACCAGTCTTATCAGCTACTCCGAGGGCTTCCTTGTATTCACCGGTAACAGAAACCAGGGAAACACCCATCCAGCCGTAGGTTACTTTACCATCGCGGATAAAGTCATCAATGGCACGCTTGATGTTGTTGATCGGAATACTGAATCCCAGCCCCTGGGAACCGCCGGACTGAGAAGCAATCCAGGTGTTGATGCCGATTACTTCACCATAGATGTTGATAAGCGGGCCACCAGAGTTTCCCTGGTTAATGGCGGCATCGGTCTGGATGAAGTCACTGATATTGCCGATTCCTGAGCCGGAACGTCCCAATGCAGATACGATACCCTGAGAAACTGATGACGCATAGCCCAGTGGAGTTCCCATGGCAAAGCAGATATCACCAACCTGAATGCTGCTTGAATCTCCCAGCACTGCCACAGTCAGCGGTTCTTTTGATTCAAACGATACCAGCGCAATATCCTTCCGTTCATCAGCACCAACCAGTTCGGCCGGAATTTCAGTGCCGTCATACAGTTTTACGGTTATCTTGGTAGCTTCGCCAGCTACATGATAATTGGTCAGGGCATAATAGGTATTCTTGTTTTTCCGGACAATGACGCCGGAACCAAGACCGGATGTTTCATATTCCTGGCTCTGTTCTTCCAGACCGTCACCAAAGAAAAAGTTGAACGGGAAGCCGTTCATATTCATAACCTGGCGGGTTTTGGTTTCAACAACATCTACTTCTATAACTGCAGGAAGAACCTCTGCTGAAACAGCACGGTTAGCCTCCTGAAGAGCTTCAATAACCGACAGAGCCTGACTGGGAACAACTACCGTACTGGTACCAGCACTGGCAGTCCGGGCAGACTGGGCTTCTACCGTAGCAGTTCCTGCTGAACAGGACAACGAAAAAAGAACAAAGGAAAGGGCCGCAATACCAAAAGTAATTCCGGCAATTTTTGTCCAACGTTTCATACAAACCTCGATTTTCTGTTTTGTAAAAAAAAGGTGTCACATTCAAGTGACACCATAAACATAATACTTTTCAGAGCCAAATGTTACTAAAAAGTGATGAAAAACTTCCTAAAAAAACGTTATATCCTGCGATACTCAGTCCCGGGCAGTCAGAATTTCCGTATGGTCAGCAAAAACGGCCACCGTATGTTCTTCATGGCAGCTGATTTTGCCATCTGCCGTTACGATGGTCCAGCCGTCATCAAGCTGTTCCACCTCTGGAACACCCAGGTTGATCATGGGCTCAATGGCCAGAACCATACCAGCCTGAATACGGGGATTAGGTCCACGGGTCGGCAGGTTTGGAATGGAAGGATCTTCATGCACAGAAAGCCCTACCCCATGACCGCAGAAATCGTAGACAACGCCATACCCGTGACTGGAAGCAACAGCGTATACGGCTTCGCCAATGTCGCGGATGCGGTTTCCAACTTTACAGGCTGCAATACCGGCGGCCAGACACTCTTTTGTTACGGCCATCAGTTTTTCAGCTTCAGGAGAAACTTTTCCGATAGGAATGGTTACGGCAGAGTCACTGATATATCCGTTCAGATCAATGCCGATATCCAGGGATACGATATCACCGTTATAAATCTTTCTCTTTTTGCTGGGGATACCGTGAATTACTTCATTGTTTACGGAGATACAGGCTGCGCCGTCAAAATCTTCTGCATACCAGGCCGGAGTTCCCCCGTGGCGGGTAATGAACTCTACAACCATATCATCAATATCTCTGGTAGACATACCTGCCTGTACTTTTGGAATAATATCCTTATACAACTGTGCCAGCAGATGGCATGATTCACGAATGCCGGCAATCTGTTTTTCGTTCTTTAAGCGGATCATAGTACCGTACCTCCAAATTTCCGTCGTAATTGAGAACCCATCTGAACTGACGGGTCCAGTCTGAATGCTTCTTCAAGGCAGATGCGGGTCGTATTTGAATCCCCCATCCGGTCATATACTTCTGCCATTTTTACAAACAGCAGTGCGTCATCTTTTTTAGATAACCGTAATTCAAGGGCACGTTCCCAGGCATCCAAAGCCAGTTCATCAGGAACACTGCCACCTAACTGGCGGAACAGCACCTGGCGCATAAGAAGCAGGACTTCCGGGAAAAAGTGTCTGAAATACTCATAGCTATATTCCATTTTGATAATCTGTTCAAGAAGGACAACAGCATCGTAATATTCCCCACGGAGAATCAGTTCTTCAGAAAGGATGAATCCATAATCCATAAAATCTTCACGGGTAAACCAGTGGCTCAATGAAAAACTGGGAATTTCAGTATTCAGCTGCTTGAACAGGGCAACGGCATCGTCTTCACGATGGTGCATCAGGTCAAAGAAAATCAGTTTACAGCGGCTTTCTTCATCAGTACGTGCAGCAAGCCAGCGGCGATAATCAAATGAGTTTTCACCCCTGCGGCTCTGCTGATACCGCATGTGATGGGAAAACTGCTCATCAAAGAGAGAACGCTGATGGATGTTGGAAAGAATCTCGTAGGCCTGTGTAAGGAGCCGGAAGTCTTCCGCAGCCTGTGCAATAGCTTCTTCGCTCCCTGCTGTTCCTTTTACGGCAGACTGAATGGTATCCGGATGCAGCAGTTTTGCCTTGGCACGGTAGGCACGCTTAATTTCAGCGGCCGTTGCAGTCTGGCTGACCCCGAGAATCTTATAATAATCCTGCATAGTAAAAAGTGACCTTACCCGATCTTTCTGCCAACGCTTGGCGCATGGTCGGCATTCAGGATTACATCAAAGTAATCAAGTTTCATGCCTTCTTTTTCCATGTAGTACATAACTTTCGTGCACATCTTTTCAGATGAGAAACCACGCTTTACTACCAGAGCGCAACCTTTTTTTCCGGTTACGGTACCACACTGAGCCATAATGAAGGGCAGTTTTTCGGGAACTTTAGCGCCAAACAGCGGAGAAGCCTGAACGACAACCGCGATATAATCATACCCGGTTGTACGGAGTGTATCAGATTCCAGGTTACCGTTTTTAATATCTACCTGATTTCCCTTGGCGGTACAGGCTTTATCAAGTTCACCCAGAATCTTTTTATGAGTTTCGTTATCGTTACTTAAAAATGAAAGAATGAGAACACGCATAGTCCCTCTAGATTATGCCATTTTGTATAACTGTTCAATCATTTTTTCACGTACCATGAGTACTGAACAGCGGGCATTCAGCAGAATTTCACGGTATGCTTCAGTCAGTACATCACGGCCGTCGGAACCGGTAGCAGCCATACCGCCCAAAAGGATTACGTTGGCATCCATTTCGTCAGCAGCAGTACATACTTCAGTCCAGACAGAACCGCGACGCAGTTCGGTTTCAATATTGATATTCTTTTTCAGAGCCAGCGATTTAACATATTCAAGATACCGTGTTCCATCTGCCTGCAGATTCTGTTCGTATTCCCGGCTTTCTTCTGCAACAAACAGCTTGCTTAATGTCAGCTGCTTCAGGGTTGCAGTATCTACAACATATACAGCTTTCAGGCTGCACTTGTATAACTTTGCCATGAGAATACCATACTCTGCAGCCTTAATGGATGCTTCAGAGCCATTTACTACAATCAGAACTTTTTGAAACAACGGCTTGATCATTATGTCTTCGAGCTCCTCGTTTTTAGGTTTTTCAGAACGAATACGTTTTCACGTTCCCGTTCCTCAAGAACAGCTTCGATGTACGTTTTTGTTTCCCGCGCCTGTGGAATAACCATTTTATCAAGGGCGTTTACACGACGCTGGGTTTTCTTAACTTCTGTGGCCAGACGCCATACGATGGTTCTGATTGAAGCCATTTCTGTCAGCAGCTTCAGCAGTTCAAAAAACTGTACCATAACCTCGTCAGTATCGGCATAGGAGTCCATAAACGAATAAAACAGTTCTCTTTTAGGTAATTCTACCCCGATTGAGCGAAACTGCATACCCGCAGCAATGATACTTTTTTCCGAAATGGTAAAATCATAACTTACGGCATGACTGATACGTTCCACACGGTCACCACCAACGGCCATCATCATGTTTTTCAGGGCAGGATATGCCTGGGCTACGGTCTTATCGATCTTCTGCTCAAGCATTTTTACCTGCTCTACCATGTGCATCAGTTCCATAACCAGAATTTCGCGTTTCTGCTCCAAGAGATCGTATCCGTCTACTGCTACGTTCAACTGTTCCTTAACAGAGAGAAGATTCGATTTTGTTGGAGCAATATTCTGACGAGCCATGGATCAGTCCTCTTTCGGCATGTACTTTTCAATAAGCTGTGGACTGATACGGTACAGTTCACTGCGTGGCAGTTCTGCAAGAACTTTCCAACCGATATCAAGAGTTTCTTCAATGGTGCGGTTTTCGTATTCACCCTGAGTCAGGAACTGGCTTTCAAATTTTTCACCAAAACGCAGGTACTGCTTATCAAGGGCAGAAAGTTCTTCTTCACCGATAATTGCAGCCAGGTTGCGGATTGATTTTACTTTTGAGTAAGCAGCAAACAGCTGACTTGAAACATCCTTATGGTCATCGCGGGTCATCTGTGCACCGATACCGTCCTTCATCAGACGGCTCAGGCTTGGAAGACCTGCAACTGGCGGATACATACCTTTCTGTGACATTTCACGGTCAAGTACAATCTGACCTTCAGTAATGTAACCGGTAAGGTCAGGAATAGGATGGGAAATATCATCGTTTGGCATGGTAAGAATAGGAATCTGGGTAATGGAACCTTTTGATCCCTTGATTTTACCGGCACGTTCATACAGCTCAGCAAGGTCTGAATACAGGTATCCAGGATATCCCTTACGACCGGGAACTTCACCACGGGTGGTTGAAATTTCACGGAGGGCTTCACAGTAGTTGGTCATATCAGTCATTACAACCAGTACGTGCATACCTTTTTCATAGGCCAGATATTCGGCTGCAGTAAGTGCACAACGTGGAGTAATGATACGTTCGATTGATGGAGCATCAGCCAGGGACTGGAACATTACTACTTTTGAAAGTACACCGGACTCTTCAAAAGTATTCTTGAAGAACTGGGCAACGTCGTACTTAATACCCATTCCGGCAAATACCATTACGAAGTCTTCATCGGCACTGCGGATTTTTGCCTGACGGATAATCTGGGCAGCAAGTCTGTTATGTGGCAGACCGTTTCCAGAGAAAATCGGGAGTTTCTGTCCGCGGATCAGGGTATTCATACCATCGATCGATGAAATACCGGTCTGGATGAAGTCACGGGGATATACGCGGGCATACGGGTTAATAGGATACCCGTTTACGTTCAGCTTCTTTGAAGACATGATTTCAGGGTAGCCATCAATCGGTTTACCCAGACCGTTGAAAATACGGCCCATAAGACCTTCACCAACACGCAGTTCCATTGGTTCGTTCAGGAACTCTACCGTTGATTCATCAAGGTCGATACCGGTTGTAGAACCAAAAATCTGTACTACGGCATATTCTTCAGAAATATCGATGACACGACCGGTACGTTTTTCTCCGTTACGGTCACGTACTGCTACGATTTCACTGTAGAAAACGTCTTCAGTACGGCGGACAATAACAACTGGTCCGTCTACTGAGGTAACGCCAGTATATTCAATTCCTCTCATAACTTACACCTCAACCTTGCGGTATACGCGTTCAACGGCAGAAAGCTCTTCATCCATCTTGATTTCAATAGCTTTGATCTGCTCAAGCTGATCATTTGGAACAGTTGTCTTAATACGGATAATCTGTTCGCGGCATGGCAGCTGGGTAATTTTCAGCAGCGGAGCACCCTGTTTGATGATAGCCAGAGAGCGTTCATAGAACTGCATGATCAGCTGCAGGATCAGAATCTGTTTTTCCGGTACTGAGTACACGTCAATATCATCAAATGCACTCTGCTGCAGGAATCCGTTCTTGATCATTTCTGCAACGGTCAGTACCAGACGTTCTGTATCAGGCAGAGCATCAGGACCAATCAGGCGTACAATCTGTTCAAGACGCTGTTCTTTTTTCAGCAGTTCAAGGGCTTCAAGACGAACCTGTGCCCAGCGGGGGTCAAGCCGGTCCCACCAGCCACGAACTTCGTCAGCATATTCAGAATATGATTCAATCCAACCGATAGCCGGATAGTGACGGGCATTTGCCAGTTCACGGTCCAGAGCCCAGAAACAGCGGATAAAGCGTTTGGTATGCTGGGTTACCGGTTCAGAGAAGTCACCACCTGGCGGTGAAACTGCTCCAATTACCGATACACTGCCCTCTTTACCACAGAGGCTGGTAATACGTCCGGCACGTTCATAGAACTCAGCAAGACGGGTTGGCAGGTAAGCTGGGAAACCTTCTTCTGCAGGCATTTCTTCCATACGTCCTGAAAGTTCGCGGAGTGCCTCTGCCCAACGTGAGGTAGAGTCGGCCATGATGGCAACTGCCATACCCATGTCGCGGTAGTACTCTGCAAGGGTAATACCTGAATACAGGGAAACTTCACGGGCAGCTACCGGCATATTTGAAGTATTTGCAATCAGAATGGTACGTTCCATCAGGGAACGACCGGTTCTCGGGTCAATCAGTGAAGGGAATTCAGTCAGTACGTCGGTCATTTCGTTACCGCGTTCACCACAACCGATATACACGATGATGTCAGCATCACACCATTTTGCAATAGCGTGCTGGGTCATGGTCTTACCGGTTCCGAAACCGCCAGGAATTGCAGCAGTACCACCTTTTGACAGCGGGAAGAATACGTCAATGACACGCTGACCGGTAACCAGTGGTTCGGTAACCGTCAGTTTCTGTGCATATGGACGAGGTTTACGAACCGGCCAGTACTGTGCCAGATAGATTTTTTCACCAAGTTCGGTTTCTGCAATTACATCATTGATGGTGTACTCTCCGGCAGATACCAGAGAAGTCAGGTTACGGCCACGAATGGTAGGCGGTACCATGATTTTGTGGAGAACCGAAGAGGTTTCCTGTACGGTACCAATAACCTTACCGGGAGCAATGGCATCACCCTGAGCCATAACGGGAGTAAAGGTCCACTTTTTCTCTACATCAAGTGGTTCAGTACGCTGGCCAGGAGTAAGGAATGCACCGGCATTTTCGTACATGGCTTCAAGAGGACGCTGAATACCATCATAAATGGTACCTACCAGTCCTGGACCCAGACGAACGGAAAGGGGGCGTTTATGACAGACAACCGGTTCGCCGATATGCATACCGGTATCATCTTCATATACCTGAATAGTAGACATACCTGATTTCTGGCGGATAATTTCACCGATCAGTTTTGCGTTTCCTACATCTACTACATCATACAGACCGCATGATTCCAGACCTTCTGCATACACAATAGGTCCGGAAATACGGGTAATTCTTCCGGTTACTTCATTCATGATGGCAATCTTCCTCCGAACAGGGTTGATACAAGTTCATAGCGGTTTGCATCAACAATGCCCTGAATAAGTTCTTCTATAGTTACGCGGCAACGAACCGCTTTATCATCACTGGTAAGGATGCATCCGGTGTAACTTTCTGAGGTTTCACCAGCTGCTTCACAGGAAAGCAGGCTGCCTTTTTCAAGACTTGCTTCCAGTACTTTTTTGATATCTTTTACGTCAAAACCTTTTACAAGGGCTGACACTTTTTTCCCGGTAAGGGCAGGAATACAACGGGCGCACATTTTCTGTACCAGCCCCAGTTTTTCTGCATCTGACAGGTTGTTAATATACTGACTGATAGCTTCAGTCATAGAACGATCCTGGTATTCTACCAGAAAACGCTGTTTTTCAAGAGGATAAGCGGCGTTTAAGTCACGTTCAAAAGCAGCTGCAAGATTCTTGTAGTAAGTCTCTTTTTCTGCTTTAGTAGCATCAAGGCGAACCTGTACACCAGCTGCAATTTTCTCTACTTCTGCATCAGCATTTTTAAGAATACGATCTGCCTTCTTACGGGCATCTTCCTGAATCTCTTTATCAAGAATTTCTGTAGAGCGAAGTTCTTCCATTTTATTTTCCCAATTGATTGGTTGTTATACCTGAATACCAATCGCTTCACGAATGGCATCAGTGAGCGATTTTTTGCCAGCAACATGTCCCTGCATTCCGGGAATTTCCACGATAAGAGGATACTGGCCGTCTTTCTGCCACTTGAGAACTTCTTCTTCAAGGAGCACAGATACTTCTTCAGTTAAGATGAGCACTTTTGGCCGCTGTTCAGACGGAATACTGGCAGCTCCCCCACCAAGGGAAGCCTGTCCGGTAACCCGATTGAAAGCATCGAGGGCTTCGGTGCGGTTAACGGCAACGGCCCCCTCTACGCCTACCAGGCCAAAAGCGAGAACAAGCTCACGCTCACCTATGACAAAATATTTCACTATTCGAGACCTTCGATTAGAGAATGATGATCAGCAGGGCTACAAGGAATCCCCACAGACAAATACCTTCAGCAAGACCTACGAAAGGCAGTGCTTTACCTGACAGTTCAGCGTTTTCAGACATAGCACCCATTGCTGCAGCACCGATTTTTCCTACTGCCATACCACCAGCGATACAAGCAATACCTACTGCGATACCTGCAGCCAGAGGTTTTGCAACTTCTGGAGAAAGACCTTCTGCGAATGCTCCAGCTGCAACAAGGCAGAGCAGCATCAGAGTTACGATAATTTTCTTATTCATATAAAACTCCTATATATACCCGGCGTTTATACCGGGAATGGATACAAAATTGTGTTTACTTGTTATACGTAAACTTGAACGGGATGAACTCCTTACCGGTTTCGGTAAAGAACTTACTGAAGAATTCGTAGTACTGAAGACGCATTACCTGGATGGCAACAATCATACCTTCAAGAACTACAACTACGGCATTACCGATGATGTATACGGCAAGACTGCCTGCCCAGTTGGAAACCAGCGACTGCATGGTGAAGATGATGAAGCCCAGTACGGCATGAGCCAGGGCAAAGGCACCGACACGAAGGAAGCTGAGGCTGTTTGACAGATAACTTGAGAATACTTCAAGCAGTTCTACGATACCTTCGATAATGGCAGCAAATGCACCGTTTTCAAAGATAGGACGTTCACCGTCAACCAGACGTTCCAGTGGACCGGCTGCAAATACACCAAGCAGAGTGAGGGCAATTACTACCCAGTCATAGATGGCGATTGCATGACCGAAGGCAGCAATACGGACAGCCATAATCACAACATACCAGAAGAACAGGGCACCACACAGACCGGTTTTACCGAAGAATGCCTTACCATAGTGCTTCAGGGTCAGGTTATTTACAAAGTTAATGACAAGACCAATGGAGTTGATGACGAAACCGACACCACAGGTGAATCCCAGGAACATGAACATTTTGCCTACGGTGTCGGCAGAAGGCATCATGTGCAGGATTGGATGGAACGCATTTGCTTTTCCGACAAACAGACCGGTAAGGAATTTTGAAACGGGAGCCAGCAGATGTTCGTTACCGAAGAATTCACCGGTAAGAAGACCCATTATGGTACTTGCCGTACCGATACATACGAATACCGGACCGAACTTGTACCAGTTTTTTGCCGGCGGGAATTTTTTCAGACACAGCAGAATACCGATCAGTACAAATACCAGACCCTGACCGGCATCACCAAACATGATACCGAACAGCAGGGTAAAGAAGAATGCAACAAACGGAGTTGGGTCAACGGTTCCGTACAGCGGAGCACCGTAACTGAAAATAATGCGTTCAAAACTTGAAACAACAGTACCGTGAGTCAGTTTTACCGGAACCTTTTCGTGTCCCTGCTTAACAGACGGAACTTCATGTGGATCGTAGGCACGGATAGCAATGCGGTCTTCAGTCAGTTCATCAAGTTCTGACATCATGGCGTCACTGTCGCTGGCAGGAATCCAACCGGTGATACGGTATACCAGCTGGGTAGATTCCAGTTTATCGCGTACGGTCTGAACCTGCAGCCCGATGCTCAGGCAGCGGAGCAGCCGGATAATTTCTGCAGCATGGGTTTCTGCATAGTTTTTGCGTTCACGGGCAATTTCTTCTACAGCGTGACCGGCTTCTTCATTCTGGTTTTTGAGGCTTTCAAGAACGTCTTCAGGAATACCCTTGAAGTCTTTTGGAACTTCCATTCCAACAAAGCCAAAGCGGCGCAGTTCTGAATCCAGGGCAAAACGTCCTTTTTTGGAAGAAGCTGCCAGGATACGTGATGCATCATTTCCCAGCGGAACGATAACGGCACGGTCACCAACGGCGAATTTCAGTTCATCCACTACAGCAGGATCGATTTTTCCGATGCGGAGTGACAGGAAGGAAAGGTGTTCCAGTTCACTGTACTCTACCTGCAGGTTAGCAAATGCCTGAGCTTCAGTGTATGCATCACTGACACGTTTCAGGTTATCTGCAATAGCAACTTCGCGCTGACGCAGTTCTTCAACGGCATTGAAAATGTCATTGACTGTTGCTACATCGGCCTCAGTCGGCATGGTGCTGGCTGCTTCGTAATCGTCAACGTCAGCAATCTCAAGATATGAGCGGATAGACTGCAGTTTATCGAAGTAATCCTTGTAGATATTGGAACCTGAGTTTGCAGAATCCTGCAGTTCAGTCTGGAACTGGAAGTTTCCTCTTTTTCCCAGGAATTCGAGTACATTGTTAATGTCTTCTTTTAGGATCATCAGCTCAATGAGCTTCATCTTTGTTGTTTTTGCCATTTTTTATCACTCCACAACGCCAGCAAAGTCTTTTACCTGCTGTTCGTTTACCAGAAGGCGCAAGCCCTCTGCTGCTGTCCTGATACAATCCATTTCATACTGTTTAATCTTAAACCAGGTTACCAACACACAGTCAGTAAACGGATGCTGATGAAACAGTTTTAATGCCCGTTTATTCATCGCTACTTTCGCTTTCTGCTGAACGTAGCGTGGATCAATGAACCACGGAACACCAGGTTCTGCCGGATTCAGGAAATCTGCATACTTCCACTTCTCCCAATCAGAAGGAGTATCAAATGCAAATTTCAGCAGTTTCACGGCTTCTCCGGCCAGTGGATCATTTTCATCGGCAACGTCATGAAGAGGTACCAGCTGTGCCTTAATCTCTTCATCAGACATGCCGTAATAGTTCTTTAATCTGATTGCCCAAAGGCAGTTGTTGAGAACCAGTTCTTCCTTAATGAGTTTTTCAACCGGTTCACGTTCGTAAGCGGGGATTTTCTGACAGGCAGCCCAGAGTGAATGCATGTATTGAGCATCAAGACGATGGTCAACATCCTTCTGTTCTGCACGTTCAGGTACTTTTTTATACCATGACAGGGGAGATCCCTCGGTAATTTTTGCAATATCCGGGTATGCCTTCAGGTTCAGCATGCTGTGCTTTCCGATGTCTACCAGATTTTCCGGCACAGGCTGCTTATCCATGATAGCGTGTGCTATGTCTTTTATATTGCAGAAATCGTAATATTGCAGAAGAGCAAGTGAAACAGGCTCCGGTTTGGAATAACACCCTAACAGCATGGAGAAATCGGCAATAAAGCGTTCTTCTGCCTTGCGTTCCAGCTGCTGTGCCAGCATTACTTCCGGCACCAGTGGAACCTGAGTGTCAAAAACGAGAGTCCAAAGTTCTGAGAGGGATTTAGCCTGAAAAAGTTTAACCGCGCGGGGGCCTACAAAAGAATTTGCAAGCATACCACTCGCCTTGGCATAGACATAGGCCGATGCACCAGACTTATCCATGCTTATTTCTCCAGTAAGTCTTTCAGTAACTGGTTAAACTGGTCTGCAGTTTTTGGCTGACTTTCAATACGGCTCTTGAATTCATCCATCTGTTTCTGGTGAGTATCAAGAAGTTCCTGTTTTTTGCTGTTGAATGAGTCTTCAAGGGAAGCAACGATTTTTTCGTAGCCGGCTTTATACTGGTCATCAGCTTTTGTTTTTGCTTCTGTAATGCGGCGGTCAGATTCACCCTGAGCCTCAAACAGTAAAGTAGCAGCCTGCTGTTCGATATCGATCAGGTGACCGATTACGTCCGTTTCTAATGCGCTCATATTTCTTTCCTTCTTTATAAACAATGGCAGGAAATGCGGGCTGAGCTGAGTACCGTATTCCCGTACCTGTTACATTTCCATATCGTACTTACAGAGTAATGAGTAAACTTCATCTGCAGAAGTCTGTTCCAAAAGTTCGGAATATACTGCGGGTGAATCAATAATCTGTGCTAATCGGCTGAGAACACGTAAATGATACTCACTGTCGGTTGGTGATGACAGGAGCATGAGAATGATGTGAACCGGCTTATTGTCAAGGGCATCGTATTCTACACCGGATTTTGAAATACCGATGGCACCGATACATCCCTTAACAACATCGGATTTACCATGAGGAACTGCGATACCGGGCTTAATGCCGGTGCTCATGAGAGCTTCGCGTTCCATGATGGCATTCAGAAGTTTCGTACGATCCAATGATGGGTCAGCAGATACCAACTGTTCAATCAGTTCTTCAAAGGCTTCTTCTTTTTCAGAACTTTCCAACTGAACAACAATTGTACTGGGTTTGAAAACCTCACCAAGAATCATACGATACCTCCGGTTTGTTTTTTATTCTGCGTCAGCAGCGCTCATTTCAGCTGGGGCTGCGGCTGGAGTTTCATCAAGCCAGTATTCAGCAGCACCGTTTGCTTCTGCAGATTCCATAACAGCGCCGTCAAGGCTTTTTACTGATGGAGCTCTGTTCATGAGGGCAAGAGCCAGACAGGCAACAAAAAACAGGGTTACAAGAACATAGGTTGTCTTGGTAAGGATGTTTCCTGATTTAGCGCCGAAAGCCTGTGCAGCTGCTCCACCGAACATACCGCCAAGACCATCGCCTTCTTCATTCTGAACCAGAACGATAGCTACCAGTAAAATACATACGATTACAAATGCAACCAGAAGGATTACTCCAACAACACCCATTTTTATTCTCCTATAACATTCCGCACATAAAGACGCGGACGTGTGTGTTTGAACATATTTTGTACAAGAATACCCGAAATAGTTGATTTATTCAACTGAAGAACGCAGACTTTGGGCAAGTTCTTTCCATACGGTTTTGTCTTTATCACTGAGGGAAGCAAACTCTTTCTGTTTTCCCCAGGCGGAAAAATCGATGAAACGGTTTGTCCGTTCCAGCAGTTTTTCAAAGATGTCTTCCTGGAAAGCTGACAGCCACTTGGGAATACGGCAGCCGAAGAACGTACGGCGTACCTGGATCAGTTTACCGTAATGAACGGCACAAAGACCTTCTGATGCCGTAAAGAACCGTTCCAGTTCTGCAGCATCTTCTGCACTCAGTTTTTTTGATTCAGCCAGAAAGGTAAGGAATTCAGTTTCTATGCGGTCCTGTTCAGCACAGGCAGGACATGGAGCCTTATAAACCCGCATCTTACGTTTTTTAAAATCTTCCAGCGTATCAGACAGTTCACCCTGCCCCAGGATGGCAACCGCAAGACCGTCACGGTAGCTGAGCAGTGTCCGGGCGTGATTCCGGCAGAAACCGCCGGCTTCCCGGTACTGGGCACGGAATACCCGGTCTGAAATATGCTCAAAGAGCATACCGTCAATGTAACGGTATATCCGTTCATTGACGATGGTACAGAGCGGACAGCCGGGCTTTTCACAGGCTTTCTGCAGCGCAAAGAAATTTACGTGTTTATCATTGGCCATGGTTGCCCCCTCTACCGGTTATTTCAGCAGTGCGCCCAGATCCGGAACGTGTACGGCAGCGCCGGGCAGGTTTTCCGGAGTTCCGATACCGATGGCTTTCATACCGGCTGAAGTTGCAGCCTGTACGCCGGCAAGGGAATCTTCATATACGGTACAGTCGCTCCAGGCAAGGCCCAGATTGTCAGCACCTTTGGTGAATACTTCAGGATCAGGTTTTGCTTTTGAAACAGAGTTACCGTCTACGATTGAGTCAAAGTAGCCGGTAATGTTCAGGCGTTCCAGGATAAGTGGAGCATTTTTACTGGCAGATCCCAGGGAAATCTTGATGCCGGCCTCACGCAGGGCAATCAGGTACTCTTTGGTTCCGGGCAGCAGGGCTGATTCATCAAGGGTATACAGATATTCTACATACCAGTCATTCTTTTTCTTTGCCCATTCAGCCTTCTGTTCATCGGTACCGGTAATGCCGCCTTTTCCCAGGAGGATTTCCAGAGACCGCATGCGGCTTACGCCTTTCAGTTCTTCGTTGTCTTTTTCAGTAAAATCAAAGCCCAGTTCTTTTGCCAGACGTTTCCATGCCAGGTAATGGTATCTGGCGGTATCAACAAGTACGCCGTCCAGGTCAAAGAGAGCGCCTTTATTTCCTAAATTAAGTTCCATATATTTTCTTCTCCTTGTATAACAACGGCTCTGATAGTGCAGAAAGAGCCGGAATTACCTATTGGTTCTTTTTTCCCACGCCTTTTTTCAGCCCACGCTTGAATTCCGTAACGCGTGCACAGGCTGTAGTGGTCCAGGGGCTCCGGTCACCCCGCTGCAGGAAATGATAGCCCACACCCGCAATCATGGCACCGTTATCGGTACACAGCTTTAACGGCGGGAACACACACTTGATGTCTGAGCGTTCAGCCAGCAGTTCACGGAGCCGGCTGTTGGCAGCTACCCCTCCACCGGCAACAACAGTCTTGATGCCCGTATCATCGCAGGCTTTGAACAGGCGGCTTAACAGAATGCGGATAGCCGTATCCTGGAAGGCAGCACAGATGTTTTCCGGTGTTTTTTCGTATTTGGGATTCCAGAACTGGTCAATCTGATTGATGGCAGCCGTTTTCAGACCGCTGTAGGATACATCGTAACGATGTTCGCCCTCTTCTCCCTTATCAAGCTTGGGCATGGGAAAGTGTGCAGCTTTCGGATCCCCGTTCTTTGCCAGACGGTCAATGATGACACCTCCCGGATACCCCAGGTTGTGGAATTTGGCAACTTTATCGAATGCTTCACCGACAGCGTCATCAATAGTCGTTCCCATAACTTCAATGTCATCAAAATCATTTACTTTACAGATGATGCTGTGTCCGCCGGAAACCAGAAGTCCGATATAGGGATAAGTTACGTCCTTCATCAGGTCTTCTCCACCCGGCAGAATCAGATTTGAAGCATACAGATGGCCCAGCATGTGGTTTACGGCAACAAAAGGCTTATTGGTAGCCCACGCCAGGGATTTTCCGAAGGTCAGGCCCATAAGGAGTGCGCCCATAAGGCCAGGACGGTTGGTAGCGGCAATGGCATCAATGTCATCCATGGTCAGGTTTGCTTCTGCCAGAGCCTGCTTTACTACAGGAAGAATCCATTCAGCATGCTTGCGGCTGGCGATTTCAGGAACTACCCCGTTATACACCTGATGAAAGGGAATCTGGGTAGCAATAACGTTACTGATGATGTATTTTCCGTCTTCTACAATGGCGCAGGCGGTCTCGTCACATGATGATTCAATACCAAGTACTTTCATAGTCGTCCTTTTAACGGGTGTATCCTATCACAATTTATCAACGGTGGTAAATTGATACCCCTGGGCTGCTGCCAGATCCATCTGCTCCTTCAGAACATTGGCCAGGGTGGTGCTGCTCCACACATGACCGATCATGACAACAGAACCTTTTTTATCTGCTACTTCAAGACCTTTCTTAAAGTAGGAAACCATACTGGCAGCATCCTTTTCGTTATCCAGGAAAATATCCCGTTCGTAAATCCTGATGCCCATATCCTTTGCTACGGAACGGCACACCGAAGCGGAATTGGTGCGGGAATCAAGGAAGAAGATGCCGTTGTCATCGCACATCAGGAGTATCTGCCGCATGATGTTTTCATCGGTAGTAATCAGACTGCCTTCGTGGTTATTGACCCCATCTACCGGACCGATTTCACCGATATTCTGCAGCATGGTAAAGGCAGCAACTTCCGGATCCATATCCGGTTTGATGGCACCAGGACCGGGATCGGTAGAAAGGCTGACAGCCTGCATGGGCTGATGGAGCATCAGGGATTTTCCTGCGGCCCGAACCTGTTTTGCAGCCTCTACTGAATGGGCAAGCTGGGGTAATACGGCTACCGTCAGTGGATATTTGATGTTCAGGAATGGTTTCAGGTGCGAAAGGTTATGGCCACCATCATCAAGGATGATGACGACACGAGGGCCTTTTCCGGCAGCATATCTGGGAGCAGGAGCAGGTTTCTGTTCAGGCTGTGGGACAGGGGCCGGAGCTGGCTTTGCCGGTTCCTTTTCCGGGGCCGGTGTCTTTGAAGTTTCTGTTTTAGGATTTTCCGTTTTTGGTTTTTCCGCTGCCGGTGCTGTTGCCTCAGGAGATGGAACAGCAGGGGTCTGTACCGTCTCCTCGGGCAATGCTGCCGGAGCGTCTGCAACCGTTACCGTACGGCCAGACGGTGAAAACATAATACTTGCCGTAAGCATAATTGCCCCGGCACAGAGAATACATACAGACAGGAGCGCAATCTGCGTATTGGTCAGCTGCGACTTCTTTTTTTTACTCATGTCCGTATGGTATCACTTTCAGGCAGTGCGGACAATTCCTTTTTCTTCTGCCATGGACTGCATCTTTTTGATGGCGCGCATTTCAGTCTGGCGTACGGTTTCTGCAGAAACCCCCAGCTGTTCACCAATCTGGCGCAGGGTCAGCGGTTTATCACAGTTGGCAAGATTATAGCGGTAGCGTACAACCTGACGTTCAAGAGGCTTCAGGTTATCAAGCAGTTCCTGCAGCTCCAGGTAATCAGTCTGTACCAGCATATCTGTTTCAGGAGTCGGGGCCAGATCCGGGATTACTTCTCCCAGCGTTTTTTCAGAATCATCAGAGAAGCGGGCATCGATACTCATAACGGTATATGAAAACTGTTCAGCCTGAATCAGTTCTTCTTCCGGCAGGTTCAGCCGTTCTGCAAGTTCTGCGGTAGTAGCTTCACGTCCCAGTGTCTGATACAGGGATGCTTTTGCGGCATACATCTTGCGGACAACTTCATCCTTGCGCAGTGGCAGGGAAATCATGGAAGCTTTACCGTGGATGTACCGGGTAATGGCCTGGGAAATCCATGCATAGGCGTAGGTACTGAAACGGGTACCGTAGGAGTAGTGATATTTTTTGGCTGCAGTCAGGAGGCCGATATTGCCTTCCTGAATCAAGTCCATCAGGTTCAGTCCGAAGTGTTCATATTTTTTTGCAATGCTGACTACCAGGCGGAGGTTAGCCTGTACCAGACGGAGCTGGGCCTGTTCATCGCCAGTCTGAATCCGCTTAGAGTGTTCAATCTCTTCTTCGAATGACAGAAGCGGATACTTCAGAATCTGTTTAATGTAACTTGTGTAAATTGCGTCATCCATTTTGTTTCCCCTTTAAACCAGCAATTAACGGATAGCCGGTAAAAAAAGCTGATAAACTTCTCACAAATGAATTAGCAAGTTCCATGCCAACTTTTTGCTATTTACACTTTTTTTATAGATTTTTTTTGATTAATTGTTATTTCAGGAAGAAACAATAGCACCTTCTGTATCGATAAATCCTTATTTTTACAGTATTTGTGGGACTTTTTTACTGTCCGCAACAAAAAAAGAAACCTCCTAGCGCAAGGAGGTTTCTTTTTCAAGTTAGTAGATTTTTTTCAAAAAACCATCGGAAATAAGTAGAAATGTGCACATTTTTATACACATATACAAAGTGCACACGTATAAAAAAGTGTACACATCGCAGTTATCCTTGCGGATAGTGCCATTCTTTACCGTTTGTATCGGTATACACCCAATCCTTGCCGACCTTTTTGAACGGTGTCTGCATGATGTGGACCTTTCCACCGCCGCCGGGCAGATCTACGGCATATACCGGCAGACTGAGTCCGCTCAGCTCGACTTTCAGTTCCCGGTACAGTTTTACGCCCTGTTCAAGCGGTACGCGGAAATGTGAGGTACCACGGGCCAGATCTCCCTGGAACAGATAGCCGGGACGGATCCCAAGATTGGTCAAGTCCTGAAACAATTCCGTCAGCACTGACACATTGTCGTTTATACCGCGGAGCAGCACGCTCTGGCTTTGTACCGGGATACCGCCGTCACGCAGTTTTTCCAGGGCAGCACGGCTTTCCGGAGACCAGCGGGGGCTGATTTCTGCCGGATGATTTATATGGGGAATAACCCACAGGGGTGCGTACTGTCTGAAAAAGTGCACAGTATCGTCGGTAATACGTTCCGGCGCAAAAACGATGCTCCGGGTACACATGCGGAACAGGATACCGGGCCGGGCTGCGCGGATTTCATCCATAAGCCAGCGAAGTTTTTCATCAGGAGCCGTAAGAGGGTCGCCGCCAGAGAGCAGGATTTCCTTGATTTCATCATGCTGGCGGAGGTAGTCGCATACAGGAGCCAATTCTTCCGGTGTAATGAAGGCTTCTCCCCCACCGGCATAATTGCGGCGGAAACAGAAGCGGCAATAGGCAAAGCAGGTGCTGGTGGTTAACAGAAGACACCGGTTCTTATACTGGTGAATCAGACGGGGCGTTTTGTGATACTGCTGTGCTCCCAGCGGATCTTCAAGTTCACAGGGCAGTACGGTATCTTCTGCCTTGCTGTACGTAATCTGGCGGTTCATGGCCGCAAAAAAAGAAGCCGCTTCTTTATCTGAAGCGGCCTGTGCACCCAGACGGTTCAGGACAGTCTGGTAGTGTGCTGAAATATTACTGGTAAACTGGCCGTTCATAACTGTGGATTACAGTACCAACAGCACCGGTTACCTGTCAATCAGAAACGGTGGGTATACTGAACAGCAAAGGTTTCATACCCGTTTTCAGGGCTGAATACCATCATAGCTGCCAGGCTGTCCTGTTCAGTGATGACAGCCTGCATCATCGGACTGATTCTTGAACGGCGGCAACCTGCAGCATAGGTACCTTCCCATTCCAAAAGAACACCAGCCATATCAATGACCGGTACGGCAGGCAGCTGATACCCTACCAGACCGGAGGCATACCAGCCGGGAACAGCAGTACAGGTATCGCCCATCCAGGTAAACTCCCTGCCGGTATCAAGACCTGCCACATTATGATACTGCACCTGATAGGTCCACTGGGTTACCACGTGAGTCCAGTCGCCGGGCACAACAGCACCGGTATCAAACTGGAACAGTACTTTTGCATAGGGCTTGTAATAGAGTGGAATGTGGTCTTCTGAAGCACCGATACCTTCGACTCCCATAAAGTTCCAGCCGGAACCGGTATACACACCGCCGGTAAAAACCAGGAATGGAATGGGCGTCAGGGTAGCAGAAAAATCGGCACCGGCAGCCAGCGGATTTACTTCACCATAGGCAGCAAGAGCCAGGTTGTTGCCGGCAAGCAGTGGATTTGAGCCATCACCGGTAAGACAGGGAATGGTATACGTTACTTTTCCGCTGAGCATGGCGGCAACAGGATACTGATACGCCACGTTCACTTCCGTGCTGGTAACGCCTTCTGCAGAAACCAGACACAGGGAACAGAGCAGCACGCACAACACAGCCAGTATTTTTTTCATATTGTCATCTCCAAAGGTAATTCGTGTTCTGATAGTAACACTATCACGCAGTATAAAGCACAACCTGCCATCAGTCAAATCAGCCGACTACTCACACTCCCCCACTCAGTGCTACAATGGCCCCATGACCGCAGAAACTGCCATCTTCATCATTGAAATCCTGGGCACCATCTCATTTGCCTCTTCCGGTGCCGTTTTAGCCATAAAAAAACGCATGGACCTGTTCGGCGTATGCACACTGGGCATTGTAACCGCAGTTGGAGGCGGACTGTTCCGAGACATCGTACTGGGAAATGTTCCTCCGGCCATGTTTATTCATCCCATATATACCATTGTCGCTGTCATCACAACGCTTGTCGTGTTCCTGAGCGTACGTCTGTTCCGAAACAGAATGTCTTCGCAGATTCTGGTGTTCTATGAAACGGTCATGATGATACTTGATACAGCCGGTCTTGGTATATTCAGCGTTATGGGAGTAAACACCGCCTACCGCATGCACTACCGGAACCTGTTCCTGCTGGTGTTTGTAGGCATGATGACTGGAGTTGGCGGCGGACTTGTCCGTGACCTCTTAGCCCAGGAAAAGCCCTATATTCTGACAAAAGACGTGTACGCCGTAGCCAGCATTCTGGGGGCACTGACCT
This sequence comes from Treponemataceae bacterium, assembly GCA_024413635.1. Classification (GTDB taxonomy): domain Bacteria; phylum Spirochaetota; class Spirochaetia; order Treponematales; family Treponemataceae; genus Treponema_I. Next base: position 20,750 of record JAKSTT010000026.1, read on the forward strand.
GCGCAGTCCTTATCCGCCATACCAGCCCGCTGGTTGCCATGGTTTCAGGAGCTGCGGTGGTATATGTCATCAGGGCGCTGGCCGTACGGTTCAAGTGGAACCTGCCCCACGCCTGATGGGCCGTACCGTAGCCGCCCCCGCAGGACTTCCGGTCAGCTATTTTTCTTCGCGGGTAAACTGAATCTGCAGCCGGCCGTCTTTTACGCCGACTTTCTCAAGATAGGTTCCCCAGGAATATTTGTCATAACTGGCTTTGATACTGCGGATTTCAGTAAAGTTCCTGTCGTAGATACGGACAGTGCCGCTTTTACAGCTGGAATCATCGTATTCCATGGTGGCAAGATACCACTGGTCGCCATACCAGAAGCCATTGATGACAACGCCTGCAACAGCAGAACCATCACGTCCCACAATATAACTTTCCTTTCCGCGGTACGGATTTTTCTTTACAAAAAGACAGTCAAACCCCGGAAAGGTGTAATAGTAGTAATCATCGTAATCGCCATGGGGATAGGTTTCTGACAGGGGAACCGCTTTGTCATCCTCAAGCTTTACCAGATGGATTTCCTCATCATCCCGGGATATATACCAGATAACATCATCATGCAGGAAGCCAAACGCCGTTATCATCAGGTACCGCTTCAGGGTATACCGTTTCTGCGTATTATCTGCCACATTGATAACCACAAAGGCTATGCCACGGGAATCATCCCCATACCAGTAATCATCAAGATGCAGCACTTTTGAGCCATCATTATTGGGAACGATGAACTGAGTCCGGATGTAGTACTCACGGTCTCCATTCAGATTAATCCGGTTCCCGGTTTTCGTATCGATACAGGTCATGGTATAGGATTCATCCCAGACATAGGATGAAAAATACAGCTTGTCATATTCCGGGCTGTAATAGACGCCGTTAAACCAGGGCTTCAGTTCGGCAAGCACATCAGTGCCCTTTTTTACGTACATCTTTGTATCGTAGCCATCTGCCCAGTCGGCAAGAACAGGATACTGCACCAGACTGTCACCGTTGGAAAACTGGTTATACAGCGTATCAGGTTTTTCGTACACCGAAACCACATCATAGGGCATAGAGGAAAGCGATACACCGGCAGCAACGGAAGAACCTGTTATGGCACCGGCAGCCGGCACTGTATCCGGCTTGAGCCCCAGCGTTTCTTCATTGATGACTACCGTATCGAAGGTAATGTATTTGCCGTAAATCCAGGCTTCTTTTCCGTTGTAGTCAAAGCGGTACCAGTAATCGGTGGCATCTTCAATGGAACAGCGGTTGGTAACTTTTCCGGAGAAATTCACCGTGTTGCCTTTCTGGTACTGGCCCATTTTTGCACCGGTTACATCGCCTGTATCCCTGAAATTGATGGCGTTATCGTTGGTATGGGCTTTCTGGAAATGCCATCCGCCAGTGGTCAGATCCGGCAGGGCAGCAAGTTTTGTCATGGTTACCTGTTTTGGTGCACTTGCTTCAAGCAGATAGAACACGGTAACGCCGTCTGTGTTCCAGCCACGCAGGCGTACCAGAAGGGTTGCCATATCAGGAGTTG
>JAKSTT010000027.1 GCA_024413635.1 Treponemataceae bacterium
TCCAGAACCAGTGCCAGGTCATCTTTGTGGTCATATTCAAACTGGCGGTTGGCTTCAGTGGTTTGCAGACGGCTGCCGCCTACAACACATGCAAGGCCTTCTTTTTTCATGTTGTTGATGGCATAGCGCATCATGCGTTCAAAACCGATGGTGTAGTACAGTGAAACAGCCTTTTTCTTGTGGATGTCTTTTCCCAGTTTTTCATAACCGATAAGGAATCCCTGGGTAAAGGTATCAGCCATGGACTGAACTTCTGCTTCTGAAAGGCTGTTGATGAACTTAGCGGTTTCAATTTCATTGTCAGTTACGTGGAGACCGTATTTATACAGGTACCGCAGGTCTGAAAGGTCACTGTCAGTAATGATGTTGCGGTAGTATTCCATGGTAGGATCAACCTGTTCACGTACAGCAACCTGTAAATACAGTGGTGAGTTCTTTCCGTAGAATTCCTTTACCAGCTCAGTAAGGTTTTCTTTGGTGGCAGTTCCGGCAGCTACGGCATCATAGGTTTTTACCAGCAGTTCTTCAGCATTGGCCATCAGGAATACGCGGCCGGTCATGCTTGCTTCTGTCAGACGGATAAGGCGTGCGTACAGGGAACTCAGAATCTGTCCCAGGTCCCCCAGTTCTGCTACGGCATAGGCAGGGTTAGCGTAGCTTACATCATATACTTCTTCACACAGTTCACCGGTCAGGATTTCGTCCCAGTCAGCCAGTTCATCCATGCTCAGTTTGAAGTATGAGCCGTCTGCAACGGCAGCAGCCAGAGCTTCGCGGGTAAGAACAACATTGGCAGCCTTGGCAAAATAGTCAGCATACTGGGCAGCAACAGCGGGCTTTTCTGCAATTTCTGTAACACGTGCAACCATTGCGTTATGCAGATCTGCAGCCTGAGCGTTGGCCTCAGCAACAAATTCGTTGTAATTCATATAATTCCTCTTTCAATTTTGTGTCATAAAGATACTACTTTTAGTTTCCAGCGTCATCATCTTCATAATTACTGTAGATATTTATGCTGGTCCGCTGGGTGCGGTTTGGCTTTCCGGCTTTTTTCCTGCCGGCACCGTTTTGAGGCACACAGTCCGCATTGGTAAACAGGGTCTGGGATTTTTCATGGCGCTGCCGGCGTTGCTTTGCTTCCAGCGCCAGTTCCCGTGGCGCATCACAGCGCTCAATCAGCATATCGTTGGCGTTGGTTATGGTAATGTCGTAGTACCGCGGGTTTTCTCCGGCAGCCAGCACCTCCATGGCCTCCAGAATATCAGCCAGGGCCAGAACTGATTTCTTTCTGCCATCAATTTTGCACCGTTCCCGCAGTTTTTTTGCCAGAATGGCGTCCGTAAAGCGGGACCGTTCCCCCATGGCTTCCAAAGCGTGAAGAATTTCTGTCTGTAATGGTGTCATCACAAAATCCTTTGAAAAACCGGAATTGCATCAAGGGTAACCGGCACCGTAATCCACTGGCCGCCCGTAACGGTGTTCTCCGTATCACGCAGGCGCCACTGTCCCGCAGGCAGATAGACCTGCCGCTCCGTACAGCCGCTTTCCAGCACGGGAGCAACCAGATACCGGCTGCCGAACATATACTGGTCCCGCAGATTCCAGCAGGTTTCGTCTTCCGGAAACTGCCAGAACATGGTCCGCATAACCGGCGCTCCTGTTTCAGCTGCTTCCCGTGACAGTTCTGCCAGATAGGGCCGCAGTGACTGCCGGAGTGCAATCTGTGCCGTCAGTGCTTTCTGTACGGCTTCTCCATAACTCCATATTTCATTGGGACGGCCGGTAAACAGGTATCCGCCGCCGTAGTCCTGCTGAGGGTCTGCACACAGCTGTGGCGTGTCATGGGGATCCCGGTCACCGTGCAGACGCATGATGGGGCTCCACACGGCAAACTGTGCCCACCGGATCAGCAGCTCATGGAATGCCGGGGATTCCACGTTTCCCCACATAAAGCCGCCGATATCCGTATTCCACCAGGGGAATCCGCAGATTCCCATATTCAGTCCCTGTGCCACACTGTCACGCAGACATTCCCAGGTGGACTGCACATCACCGTTCCAGAGGACGGCTCCCAGTTTCTGACTGCCAACCCAGCCGCTTCTGGTCAGGTTAACGATAGATGTTTTACCCATGGCTTTCATGCCGTCATAAAAGGCCTGGTTGTAGTATTTGGGATAGATATTGGTGCAGGCCAGAGCAGGTCCCAGCCAGTACCGGTAGTTCTCCCAGTCATATACGGAGTAGTCCGGCTCTGCGTTATCAAGCCAGAACATATCAATGCCGTAATCAACATAACTCTTTTTTGCTATCTGCCAGATATACTCCCGTGCTTCCGGGTTGGTGGCGTCAAAGGTCAGACAGTCACCCTGAAAATCATAGGTCTGCAGGCTTCCCCGTTCAACCCGGACCAGAAGCCCCCGATCCTTCATTTCGGCATAATGGATGCTCTTTTTATCAACACTGGGCCAGATGGAAACCATGACCTTTGTCCCCATGGCATGCAGTTCATCACACATGGCTTTTGGGTCCGGCCAGTAGTCGCTGTCAAACCCCCAGTCGCCCTGCCGTATCCAGTGGAAAAAGTCTATGACGATAACATCAAGGTGAATACCCAGTTCCCTGTACTTCCGGGCTACAGCCAGTACCTCTGCCTGCGTCCGGTAACGGAGCTTGCACTGCCAGAACCCCAGATAACTGTCATCAAGAACCGGGGCACGGCCGACGGCAGCAGTGTAATTACGGACAATATCAGCCGGCGTATCTCCGGCCGTAATCCAGTAATCCATATCGGTAAGACACTCGCTGAACCATTCGGTTACATTGGTACCAAAGGTAGCCCGTCCTACGCCCGGGTTGTTCCACAAAAAACCGTATCCCAGGGATGAAAGAACAAAGGGAATTGATACCTGTCCGTTGCGCTGTGCAAGTTCCAGAGTACAGCCCTTTACATCCAGGCAGGGCATGCCGTACTGTCCCATGCCGAACAGTTTTTCGCCGTCATTGGGGTTAAAGCGGACAGTCAGTTTGTAATCTCCGCCCCGCAGGCCTTTCCATTCCCGCTGCACAACTTTCAGGCAGCAGGTTTCACGGCTGGCGGTCTGGTCATAAAAACGGTTGTACTCTTTCAGGATCTGTCTGCCGTCCTTAAAAAACGTCAGGACGCCATTGGCAGAAATTCCGGCTGATACTTTGCCATTAGTGATGACAGCACCTTCAGCCCCGCCGGCATGCAGGGTAATCTGAACATCTGACGCCTCAACTGGTTCCGTCAGTCCCCACAGAGTATCGCTAAAACGGGGATTCATCGTTGCCCGTACCCGCAGGGAGTCTGTTCCCCAGGGCTCAATTTTCAGGATTTCGTTTCCCTTTCTGAATATGATTGTGTTTCCGGATTTTTCTATCATACCTTAACTATACGCCTAAAAATCCCCTATAATCAAATTATGGAAGAAGAAACCCTTACCTATGACAACTGGACTGCTTACGATGAGTGGCTGGTTTCAAAAAGTGACCCCAACGACGAAAATTCACTGCCCAACTACAACAAATGGGCTATTTCAAAAATCGAAGAAGTTGACGGCAAGATTGTCGTAACCCGCCATCCAAAAGCATAAGGACCTGCATGAATAAACTCCTGACCCTGTCTCTGGTACTGATGATGGTCACCCTGCCGGTGATGGCCAGTGAGCCCCTGCAGTTTGCAGAAACCTGGGGATACGTCAGTATGTCCAGAGCCGGTGAGTACGATGACTCGGTTCCCTTAACCGACGTCCTCTATTTTGCTGCTGACGTAAACTGCTATGGAGAACTGATTTCCGTTCCAAAAATTACCACCCTGAAAGTGACGGGCAAACGCCGCCACCTGGTGTTCATCTGTGACAGTAAGTCCCTTACCCATTTTGTCCTGAGCCCCCGGTACGACGTGCGGGAAAGCATCATTTCCCAGCTGGTTACCGCAGTGCAGCCCTTTGACGGACTGAATATTGATATGGAACAGGTACCCGCCCGCGACGGCGAGGACTTTCTTTCATTTGTGCAGGAACTGCGGCAGCGGCTGCCGGACAAGATACTTTCAGTCTGTGTTCCCGCCCGTACCCGTGCCGTTGCCGATGACGTCTATCCCTATGACAGATTGGCGGCTGTCTGCGACCGGGTCTTCATCATGGCATATGATTTAAGCTGGAGCGGCAGTGATCCCGGCCCCATTGCCAGTGTCGACTGGGGAAACCGCATTGCTTCCTATGCAAAGAAAAAAATACCGGCAGAAAAAATCGTCATGGGTATACCCTTTTACGGACGGACCTGGGCCAGCGAACCTACAGCGCAGGCATGGTATTATTCCGGTGCCATGCGGATCATGAAGGAGCACGGAGAAACAGGCTACACCTATACCGGTGATATTCCCCATTTTGCCTATGATGCCACCGTACACGTTACCGGTTGGTTTAATGATGCCCACTCTGTTGGGAAACTGGCTGAAACGTACCGGGAAGCCGGCATTACAAAAGTCGGGTTCTGGCGGATCGGGCAGGAAGATCCGGCCGTGTGGAATCTGTTACAGGTTAAATAACCGGCACAGTTCGTGGGCTACGGCGTCCTGGTCATAGGTTTCTGACAGTACCACGTCTGCCGCAGCCTTGCAGATATCTCCCGCATTACCCACGGCAATGCCCAGTCCGGCTTCTTTCAGCATTTCAACATCATTATTGCCGTCCCCAAATGCCACCACCTGTGACAGGGGAATATCATGCAGGGCACAGAAGCGTTCCATGCCCCGGTGTTTTCCCGTATCTTTCCGGGAAATTTCAATCAGGTACTGTTCACTGTTGGTCAGGTACAGTTCAGGGAACGCAGCCTGCAGCAGCGGGAACAACTCTGCAACCAGATCCGGATGTGCTATTACATCAAAACAGTCCAGTTCTGACGCGTGGGCCAGGATATGCTCTTCTATTGACGGCACCGGAATACGGGTAGCCTGGAGATATTCTTTTTTGTAGCTGGGAGCCCCGTTGGTCAGCGGATTATGCCAGTATGACTCTGCCGTGTACCCCTGGCCCTTGATAAAACATTCGTAGTGAATATCGTCCGGGTTTGCAATATGGCGTTCAATAAATGCAAAAAGCCGGGTTGCCGCATCAGACGGCAGGGTACAGGATTCAAGAACGGTTCGGGTGGTTAAGTTGCAGATGGCAACACCGTTACTGGTAACCGCATACTGCACACCGGGAATATCAAACAGTTCTTTGGGCAGCGAGTTCAAAGCCCGTCCACTGCAGGGCACAATGGTAATGCCCCGTGCTGCTGCAGCTTCCATGGCGGAACGGGTTGCATCCGTCAGGTGTCCGTCGGCACCCAGCAGGGTTTTATCTAAGTCTGCAAAAACGCAGGTATAGTTTTTTGATTCTGACAGCATACTTCAGTGTATCATGAAACGCTTTTCCTTACTGAAAAAACTTCATGGCCTGCTCTGCCGGCAATGGCCGTGAATACAGGTATCCCTGGATATAATCGAATCCGGCCTTTTCCACAAACTCTTTCTGTGGAATGGTTTCAACCCCTTCTACCACCGTAGTGAAGCCGTTTTTCTTGCAGAACATGACCATCAGGTTAAACAGTTCTTCAGACCGTTTATCTTCCATGGCCTTCAACATAAAGCTCTTGTCAAACTTGATGGTCTTGAAGGGAATACCCAGTACCCGGTCCAGATTTGAATAGCCGGTACCAAAGTCATCAAGATAAAAGGAAATGCCTTCTTCTACCAGTTTCTTTATGTTTTCGATAATCACGGTATAGTCCGTAATTGATGTACTTTCCGTAATTTCAAGCCTGATGTTCTCAGGTTTTGCTCCGGCATCGGTAATAATCTGCAGGAATTCCCTCCAAACACCAGGATGGGTCAGTTCCATGGTAGACACATTGACCGTCAGGGCATCAAAATCGCAGGTATCCCGCATCAGCACCGTCTGCTTTGCCGCCTTATGAAGCATAATCCGGGTGAACACGTGGATAAGGTCAATTTCTTCTGCCAGGGGAATGAATTCATCCGGATACACCTGTTCCCCGTCAATCTGCATGCGGACCAGGGTTTCGCCCGTCCTGAAGTCATTGGCGCCGATTTTGAAAATCGGCTGGATGTACAGCAGGATGCGCTCATCATCCAGATTGTTCCGCTGCTTGATTTCCCGCAGGTTCTGTTCAATGAACAGCCGGCGCTTGAACCGTGTGACATCTTCACGACGGACCGTCAGTACCTGGAATGATGCCGTATCATTAAAATTGCGTGACTGATGGTTCAGAAGGCTCAGATATTCGTCCACATTGGTAATTTCCTTGAAACTGGGAGCAATGAGCATATGCAGACTGGGCGTAAACTCTGAATCCTGTATCTGTACCGGTGTCATGAAAATAGCCATCAGATGGCGTTTGATCCGTTTTGCTTCATCCTTGTTCCGGACCGGGCAGATAATACGGTAATTGAATGACGAAATCTGATAAACCTTAATCCGGACGTCAACCTGCTCTACCTTGCGGCTTAAATAGTTATACAGGTACAGGATGGTATCGTTGGATTCGCCGATATCGCCACGTTCCATGATAGGTGAACTTACAGAGAACACAATGAATTCCCTGCCGGCATCCAGCAGCCGCTGCAGATGATAGCGGTACGATGTTATACCCTGACATCCGGTCAATTCGTCATATTTGGCCACATGATGAAGGATATAGAAGATAAGGTACGGCGTTGTAAAGGTAGCACAGACAAAATAGGCGGTGCGGAAATAAAACTGGGAGGCAACCCCTATCAGGGCCAAGGGAAGAAAGATAATGGTGCCCAGCCAGGCGATTTTTGCCACGTGCTTCCGGTTGAAAAACATTATGGCACCGGCAAGGATAACGCAGATTATGGCACAGGTAACATAGACATCTGATTCACGAGACATGGTATATCTGCCGTTTTCAAAAACAAGCAGTTTGTCCCGAATCAGGGGCAGGGCCAGCAGAAAATGCCAGACGGCAGAGAATACCAGCAGCTGGATGACGGTAAATTTTCGCTGCAGCCGGCGCCGGAATGACAGATTGTTCAGATAGAACAGCAGGAAGTCCAGCGTCATGACAAAACTGATGCAGAACAGTACGTAAAACAGGTTAAACATCCTGCTGTTGTGGGTAACGCCCATCTCGATGGTGCAGCCCAGCATGGTAATATGCAGGATCATGGTAATGAAGGCAAAGGTTTCGCCCACATAGAATATCTTCATCATGTAGGTCTTTACCGGTTTTGAGAACATGATGATGGTATTCAGCACAACCAGCAGCATAAGCATTACCACTTCAGTCGTAATGTCATATGTGCGGAAATATGTACCCCAGAAGTCAGCAAACGAAAGGATGAACACTATACATACCCCTATAGGGACTATTGTATGTTCATTTACTTACAGCAACGAGAAATATGCAATTTTCCGTTCCAACCGATAAAAAAGAGCGGGAACATGGGGATTTTTCTGAAAGTTGCGGCAAAACTCACATTTTTTAATAGCTGCGAAGCGGTGAACTATAGCAGTCATCAGACATAGGCATATCCGAGGATAATCACACTAAAATTGTCGTGGAAGGCAGAGTAAGTGTGCTATTTTTTGCATTGTTTTCACACTCAAGCTAAGTGTGAGTGCGCTGTGATGTGACAGTACAGCAAAAAAATCGCCGAAACGGCTGAAATATCGGCGAAAAAGTCACACTCACCACGTGGACAAGCCGCATTGAGTGTGAAAAGAGGCTTGCCGGGGATTTAAAAAGAAAAAACCTCTTGAGTTTCCTCAAGAGGTTTTATTAGCTCTCCCGCCAGGATTTGAACCAGGGACCCTCTGATTAACAGTCAGATGCTCTAACCAGCTGAGCTACAGGAGAATGTTTGCTTTGCTGAGTGCGTGTCGCACTACTGCGCTGCAACGTTGACTATACTATAAAAATGAGCAGAAAGAGTCAAGCGGGTTGCTTCATTTCTGCTCATTTTTTTTAAAGTTTTTCAAAAAGGAATTTCCGGCATTTCGTCGTACAGAGTTTCCCCTTCTTCATCCTCAGTAAAGTCAATTTCAGGGATGTCCGGTAAATCCAGTTCGTCATCATTGTTTGCAGGATCAGACATGTGTACCTTTCTCCAGAATCTGATGCAGGGTTTCAAGACCGGCATCAATTTCTTTCATTGTAATTACCAGTGGCGGAAGGAACCGTAAGGTCTGCACACCGGCAGTGGTAATACAGAGACCTTCTGCCAGACAGGCTTTCTGAATGGCACCGGCTGTTCCCACGTCTTCTGAAATATCAATACCGATCATCAGGCCTTTACCACGCACATCTGTAATGCAGGCCAGGTTCCAGCCTTTTACGGCATTTCTGATATATTCACCTTTTTCGCGGACTTCTGCAAGAAAGCCCGGTTTCGTCAGTTCATTGATAACCACGTTACCGGCAGCGCAGGCAAGGGGGTTACCGGCAAAAGTAGACTGATGGTCACCGGCAACAAAGACGTCTTTTGCAGTACCGCGGTACAGACAGGCACCCATTGGTACACCACCGGCAATTCCCTTTGCAAGGGAAACAGCTTCAGGCATGAATCCCAGAGGGTCAGATGCCAGTAAGGTTCCGGTGCGGCCCATACCGGTCTGAACTTCATCGGCAATAACCATGGCGCCTGCATTGCGGGCTGCTGTGGCTGCGGCTTTTGCCCAGTCTGCGTCAATCAGGTTTACGCCGCCTTCACCCTGCACACATTCAATCATCAGGGCGCAGACCGTATCGTCAAACATGGTTTCAAGTTCTTCATAACTGTTGGCGGTCAGATACTTGAATCCTTCCGGATAGGGAGCAAAACAGTCCGGGTGGAATTTATCCTGTCCGGTAGCTTTCAGTGTAGTTACGGTGCGGCCGTGGAATGATTTTTTCAGGGTAACGATAACGTTCCGTTTTGTTTCACTTTTGCGCATAACGCCGCAGCAGTCTGCCATGGCGCCGGTCTGTACCAGCCAGCCGTATTTGCGTGCCAGTTTGAAGGCAGCTTCATTGGCCTCAGCGCCGCTGTTTCCAAAGTACACTTTATCAAAGCCGGTTTCACGCAGCAGGTTTTCTACAAATTCCAACTGGATGTCACTGGTGTAGTAATTGGAAATATGAATCTGTTTTGCAGCCTGTTTTGCTACAGCCTTAGCCAGTTTTTTGTGGTTATGGCCCAGACAGTTAACACCGATGCCTGAAACAAAGTCTATGTACTTTTTGCCGTTCACGTCGGTCATGGTGGCACCTTTGCCTTTTGCAAAGGTCAGGTCAAAGCTGCCAAAGTTGTTGGCGATTTTTGTTTTGTCAGCCATGTATATTCTCCTTATTTCTTGATCAACACATCAGTCAGATGGCTGCCGGCACCCAGAAGTTCCGGGCGTTCGGCGTTGCACATCTGAAACTGTACAAAGGCGTCGTAACTTTCAGCACTCATGGCATTCAGTTCACGGCGCATATAGTCAGCTGGTCCGTCGGGGCTGAACATGGTTACCCGTTCAAGACCGGCTGCATCACTCAGTCGGCGTACGTCATCAAGACGTACATAGTCATATAATTCATCCTGGGCTGCCCGTACATGGAACGAACCATCAACGCCACCGGCAGCCAGAAGCCCCGGCATCCGGTCTTCTGCAAAGCACCAGGTAAGTATGCTGTACTCGTTCAGTACGTACGCCACCAGAATGTATCCGCCCGGCTTGGTTACCCGGCGGGCTTCATGCAGTACCTTCAGTTTTTCTTCATCACCGTGCAGGTGATACAGGGGCCCGAATACCAGAGTCAGGTCAAAGGTATCATCGTCCAGGAATGAAAGATCCCGGGCATCGCGGTTCCAGACCTTAACGCCGGTTTTCTGTGCACGGATCTGCTCTGCGTTATGCTTTACCAGTTCAACGGCAGTAACATCGTAGCCTTCTCTAAACAGTTCTACGCTGTAGCGCCCGGTGCCGGCCCCCAGGTCAAGGATTTTCAGCGGAGTACCGGAAGCAGCGGCTTTTGCCTGTAACTGCTGCAGATACTGGTGGATAAACTTCAGGTTGACTACAAATTCCACGTTGCCGTGCCGTGTAGTCAACCGGTGGTTTTCCTTATGCTTGTTGTAATACTGATGAATATCCATCTTTTCAGGCATATCAGTTATCCCGGTCCTTTTGTGCTTCTATCCAGCCTTCCAATGCCGGTACCCATTCCATCAGACTGTGTTCTTCATCAGGAGACGGCAGCGCTACCCGCGTTTTCTGCCGCTCATTCCACAGTCCCTGCTGTGTCATCCGGTCACACTTCATGGCCCCGTACCGCTCTTTATACGGAATGTACATTCCCAGATCCCAGTACAGGAATCCGCTGTACATCAGCATCAATCCCAGAATGGACATCTGCACGGTTCCGCTGTGCTTTTCCGTGTGAAATCCGCTTAAACTGGCATATACGTTACCGGTCACAAACCCGATTTCGCCAGCAATCAGTGTATCGCCACGCCAGATTTCTACGGAATCAATACTGACATACCGGCCCGGTTTTTCATGAATCTGCCGGTAACAGTGCACCAGGTCATCAGTGAGCCAGGTGTCACCATAGGCATTCTTGATACCGTCTACTACCGCATCAAACGCCTTGTTGCAGGTTATGGTGCAGTCGGCAAAATATTTTTTGACGAACTTTGCGGCTTCATGGGGTACATGGTAATTGCTCCAGAGAATGATTTCCTTAATGCCATGGAACCGCACCTGCAGGAATGCTTTGCCGCAGAATGTGCTGCTCATGGGGAAAAATCCCAGCCGCATGGCCTCTTTTATTAACGGTACCGTTACCTTCCGGCAAACGGCATCTTCAGAAATCATCCGCGCTATGTATTCGTCATAGGGATTCAGTTCTTCAATGCGCTGATCCTCATCCGGCAGCACTGCTTCCAGCGGATTTGCCTCCCCGTTCAGATAGCGCTGCACAAAGTCATTCAACTGCTGCACGGCTTCTGCATAGGGCAGGTCACCCCGGCGGAGCAGATACTGTTCATAGTTTACCGGCAGAGCAAAGTACAGGCTCTGAAAATCAGATGCCTTTTCAATACCGACGGCAGTTCCCAGAAGGATTGCCGCCATCTGGTCTTCTACATCCAGATTTTCAAAAAAGGCATCAAGGTCCTTGGGACGGTCCTTCTTTTTGGGATACCGCCAGGCAACCAGTTCATCTATCGTCATATCACCTTTATCGGCAGAATCAGTGAATCATTGTACCGATACCGCGGTCGCTGAACATTTCGATAAGCAGTGAGTGCGGTACACGGCCATCAATGATATGGGTTCTGGGAACACCACCGTTCAGGGCTTCCATACAGCATTCAATTTTCGGGATCATGCCTGATGAAATAACACCGGTAGCAATCATGCTTGGAATGGCAGTACGCTCAATGCGCTTAATCAGGCTGTCCGGATCTTCTACATTACGGAGCACGCCGGGAACATTGGTCAGCTGCACGAATTTTTCTGCTTTCAGGGCAACGGCAATTTTTGCAGCGGCCGTGTCAGCATTGATGTTGTACCGTGCCGTATCACCCTGCTCACCCATGGCAACCGTACTGATAACCGGAATGAACCCCTGGTCCAGCAGGCTCAGTACAATTTCCGGATGTACTTCGGTAACATCACCTACAAAGCCCAGGTCAGCCCCGTCCTTGTTGATTTTCTTTGCCCGGAGCAGGCCGCTGTCAACGCCGCTTAAACCAACGGCTTTGCCGCCCTGCTGCAGCAGGATTCCGACAATATCCTTATTCAGTTTACCGGTGAGCACCATCTGGACAATTTCCATGGTTTCTGCATCGGTATAGCGCAGTCCGTTTACAAACTTGCTTTCCTTACCAACCCGTTCCAGCATGTTGTTGATTTCTGGTCCACCGCCGTGCACCAGAACAACCTGAATACCAATGGTATTCAACAGTACAATGTCTTCCATAACGGCTTTTTTCAGGTCTTCATTCAGCATGGCGTTGCCGCCGTATTTTACTACTACAATTTTGCCAACCCACTGTTTGAAGTATGGCAGTGCCTGGGCCAGAACCTCTGACCACTGGGCATTATTCAGAAGTGATTTTTCGTCGTTCATATCAGGTTCTGTAATCTCCGTTGATTTTTACGTAGTTATAGGTAAGGTCGCATCCCCAGGCAGTACCGGTGGCGTCTCCGTCTTCCAGGTCTACCAGAATGTCTACTTCTTCTTCGCTCAGGATGATTTTTGCCTTGTCTTCATCAAAGTTCAGCGGTACCCCATGGTCAAATACCTTGATGATGCTGCCGCCACTGGCCTGACTCTTGAATGAAACGCTGCATTTTTCAGGCGTAAAGAATTCTCCGCTGTAGCCCAGGGCACACAGGATACGGCCCCAGTTGGCATCCTTACCAAAGAAGGCAGCCTTTACCAGACTTGAGCTGATAACGCTTTTTGCCAGTGCCCGGGCAGTAGGCACATCAACTGCGCCGGAAACCGTACATTCCAGAAGATGTTCAGCACCTTCACCGTCGGCAGCAATTTTCCGTGCCATCATGGTATTCAGGGTATTCAGGGCTTCAAGGAAGGCATCGTAGTCTGCGCCTTTAGCTGTAATTTCTGCGTTGCCGGCCAGACCGTTGGCAAGACACAGGAGGGTATCGTTGGTACTGGTATCCCCGTCTACGGAAATACAGTTATAGGTGCCGGCAATGCTTTCACGCAGGGCAGCTTCCAGCATATCGCCGGAAATGGCACAGTCAGTGGTAATGAAGCCCAGCATGGTTCCCATGTTGATGTGGATCATGCCGCTGCCCTTTGCCATGGTACCCAGGGTTACGGTTTTGCCGCCGATTTCTGTCTGAACGGCACATTCCTTATATTTGGTATCGGTAGTCATGATGGCAACGCGGGCGTTTTCATGGCCTTCTTTGCTTAATCCGGCTGCCAGTTCATCAGCGTGGTTTTCAATAACGGACACATTCAGCTGCTGCCCGATAACGCCGGTAGAACATACCAGTACGTCTTCTTCTGCAATGGTGCCCCATTTGCCGCACTTTGCAAGAGCGGCAGCGGCGGCGGCAGTCATCCGTTTTGCATTGGCTGCCCCTTCTGCGCCGGTACAGGCGTTGGCGTTACCACTGTTGGCTATGACAGCCTGGGCACGGTGACGGGATACGCGCTCTCTGGAAAGTTTAACAGGCTCTGCCTTTACTTTGTTCTGGGTAAACACACCGGCAGCGGTACAGAGTTTTTCTGAAACAATGAGTGCGGTGTCAGGTTTGGTGCGGCCGGCTTTTACGCCACTGAGTACACCATTGGCAAAAAAGCCTTTTGGAGCAGTTACGCCCCCGTCAATAAACTGCATAATTATACACCTCGTATACATAAATATGGGATAAATATACAGCTTTTCGGTAGTTTCATGCAAGTATATGCATTACTCGGCAAGAACAACCTGGTTCTTTCCGGAAGATTTCCCCCGGTACAATGCGTTGTCTGCCTTATTAATCAGTTCATGTATCAGCATATCAGGTTCTGAGAATGCGCAGCCTATGGTCACCGTAACCTGAATGACATGGTCCTTTTCTTCTATCCTGATTTTCCGCACATCGGCAAGAATACTGTTCAAAATTCCCAGGTTCTGTGATTTTGATTTACTCAACTGGCTTAACACCAGAAATTCTTCACCACCCCACCGGCAGAACCAGGTGGTTCCGTCTGCATACCGGGTAAGGACGTCCGCAATGGCAGCCAGCACCTTATCACCCTCATTATGGCCCCAGGTATCATTGACTTCCTTAAAGTCATCAATATCAAGGATGGCAACCATGTACGGCTGGCTTTCACGCTCCCAGCGTTCCTGCAGTTTGTCAAAGAAATACCGGATACCCCGACGGTTGTACAGTTTTGTCAGTTCATCCCGTTCTGCTGCCCGCTGCAACCGGTGTACGGAAGATTTCAGAAGGTTCCGGTAACAGTCCGAAAAATACGTAATGGTAATCAGGACGAATATCGTATTTACTATATGCGGGATGAACAGTTCCTGTTCGGTAAGGTGATATACCGGCTGCACTTTTTCACCATGCATGACAGACATGACGTACATGACCAGTGACATGCTTTCTATGAATTTTGCAATCAGTGGAGTGTTCTTGTGTTTGCTTGAAAAGGTGAGAAAAAAACCGGTAGCCAGGGTTGCAAAAAAATAGTTCTGGAAACCGGCATCAATACCAAGCATGGCAATGGCTATGTGAATCTGTACCCAGACACCGACAGCAGTCAGCAGGACAATGTACGGATAGTTGACTTTCCGGAAATAACCGATAAGCAGTACTACCGAAAGAAAAAGGATGCCTACCAGATTCTGAATGATGAAAACAGGAAACCGGTGGTTCATCAGATTCAGGCTCAGCATGATGACATGCATCCCCAATAAAACGACGCCACCTGTTGCAAGTGGATTTCTGGTTATCATGCTAAGCATCGTCTTGAATTTGCTCATTGCGTTACCTGACTGATAAATGATACCATGTTTTCCATGAAAGCAAAAAGATTATCTCTTATTTCCATCACACTTACCGCTGTTTTTCTGGTTTTTACCGCCTGTGCCTCAACTCCTGCAGAAGCACCTGCAGATGCCACCCCTGAACAGCTGATTCAGTATGCTCAGGAAAGCTACGATAACGGCAATACCAACGCTGCCATTTTCTATTACGAAACACTGCTCATGCGCTATGGCAACAGTGACCTGAATACCTACATTGTGGCCCAGTATGAAATCGGCCACCTGCAGAGTAAACAGGGAAAAACCGAACAGGCAGCAAAACGCATGCAGGAAATTCTCTCTTTCTATGAAGATGAAGAACTGGCCCGCAGCCTGCCGGCAGACTACCGTAAACTGGCAGAAAACGAACTTGAGCGCATTTCTGCAAAATAACCGGCGCTGACTACTTTTTCCGGCGTTCGGCCTTATCATCAGGCGTAATGATAGCTTCTATCGTTACGCCTTTTTTTTCTGCAACCTGTTCAACCAGTTCCTTTGTGGCCTTTATGGTTGTGCCCCGTGGTTTAGGATGTGGTTCCGCATCCCCGATAAGGATGACATGACGTTCTGCCTCAATCCGCCAATCGTAAAATTCAACGGCACCATACAGGGCTTCATATACCGCTTCAGGAATATCGCCGCCTTCTGAACCGAGGATTTTAAAACTGTTCAGGTTTTTCATGAATTCATCAACTGATGTGGTAAACGGAAACAGTTTGACCGGCAGCCCGCGGTACCGGAAATTGTCCACATAATCGCGGTACAGCAGCAAGCCAAGACGGACATCGCTGCTTTTTGCCAGAATGCTTTCTTCCAGCCGGGCTTTGATATCCTTCCGGACTTTGGCAATATCATCCTGCATGGAACCGGTGGCATCTACTGCAAATACAATGTCGATGGGTCCAGGCGGTATGGCATCAATGATTTCCATGATGTCATCAACAATGGTATCAGGACCTTTTGAATAGGTCATGAAGCTGCTGACTTCTTCAAAACTGGCGGCAGCAAGCGGGTTATAATCATCCGTCAGTTCAACTTCCGGTTCCGGTTCTGGTTCCGGATCCGGCTCTGGTTTTGGCAGACGGCGCCGGTGCTCCACAAAATTAAACATGAACGGGTTATCGGTAAATGCACCGGAATAATCACCGTAGGGCTTTTCAAATGAGCGGATGTTGATGAACGTTCCCATGGAAATATGCACTTCACCGTTACGGCTCCAGGGATACCCGTACAGAATCGTATCCGGAATATAGATATGGAACGCCGGTCCTCCCAGTTTTTCATCGTACTCTGGAGTGGAATCCATCAGACTGTAGCGGCCATACTGGCTTTCCAGAAATTCTCCGTTCAGCATGCGTTTTTCATCGCCGTTTATGGCATTCCATTCTGCCGCACGGTACGCATAGTTTGCTTCCTGCCCGGTAGGATCTTTGGTGGTTTCTACCAGCATGATTGAGTTTACTCCCGGTTTCTGCCGTACAAACAGGTGGTAGCCACCGTCCGGATCACTCTGCAGCCGGATATCAGAAGACTCTACTATCAGGAAGTCCGTATCTGCAGCCTGAGCAAAGGAAAAACCAGTGCACAACAGCAGCATACTGAGTACAATAAGACACTTTTTCATATATTCATTATCGGAAAAAATTACCGTACGGTTAATCAGTGTATTCTTTTTTGCGCGAGTATGGTACAGTATAGTTGATATTCTGAAGTCTCACTAAAGTACCGGGACTGTCAGGGGATGGATGTGCTTGGATACTTCTTCTTTTGAAACAGTTGACATTGAAGATTTTTACGATCCCGACGAACTGAGCAAACAGAACGATTTTTCTACAGACCTGGTTGTACTCACCGAGCGCGAACAGATTCTGTACAATCTGTTTGTTGACCGTATGACCGAAGTTTCTCCGGAAACCTTAACCGTTGTATCAGACCGTCTGGCAGACCTGGAACGTCTTACCCGCAACATTGCCCACTTCCCCTCTCTTTTAAAAGCCAACAGTAACGGAGCCTTTGATCATTCTACTGAAGAACTGGTTGATAACCTGGTAAAACGTCTGTCAGAAGGAACGGACCGTTCGCTGTACCTGCCGGCAAAAGCAACCCTTGGTAAAGGATTCCTGGTAGCAAAGTTCCAGTTCTTCATGTCCCTGGCAAAAATTGCCGCCGAAAGCGGTTTTTCCAAATCGCAGATTCACGAATTCCAGCTGACTTCAACTAAACTGATGTTTACGCTCATGGCAGAAGACGTATACATGAGCCTTCTTGATAACGTGACCATTCCGCTGGAAATCCGGCAGGAAACCGCCAATGCACTGATTATCCTGTGGGAGCACCGCAGTGACCAGAACGTTGCAGACATGGCTCCGGTTCTTGAAGCCGTATGGAACGCCCGCTCCCGTCTTGCACCGGCCTTTGGCACCATGGTTGGTACCAGCGAGCTGCTGCTGCTTTCCATTGAAATGGACGACACCTGGCGGCGGTTCATTGCCACCCAGACCGGTGACCGCGATGTTTCCATGGCACTGGAAGAATTCCTTTTCGGTCTTTCATATGAAGATATCCAGCGGGTAAAGGCCGTACTCCGTGACCGGGGCATCAGTGCCATTGGCCGCCATGAAGTAGCAGCATTCCTTGACCGTGAGGATGAACTGGAAACAACCTTTGACGATGCTGACCCCCGGTCCTTTTATCTGGGCTATTCAGTACGCCGCGATAACGCAAAAGCCCGGCTCCGCATGAACCAGCCGGGGCCACACCATACCCTGGAAGACCATTACATGAAGTTTATATTAGAAGAAAATAAGGAGAAACAACAAACCGATGTCGACACAGAATAAACAGGTTCCCTATCGTTTTGGAGAAAAACTGCGCACCGTCCGTGAACGCAAAGGCTACACCTTAAAGATGATAGCCCAGCAGGCCGGTGTCAGTGAAAGCTTGGTTTCTCAGATTGAACGCAACCGCGTGTCTCCTGCTATTGATACCCTTTTAACCCTGGCAGATGTACTTGATATCAATCTGGAATTCCTTTTTGAAGAATACCGCCGCGACCGGCCGGTACACGTTATCCATAAGGATGAACGCCGCCGGATGGAAGAAGACGAAGTAGTGTATGAAGAACTGGCAAAGCCCGTTGAAAAAGATGGCGAACATGCAATGGAATGCTATATCCTGACCATTCCGCCCCATGGTCATACCCACCGCGGTTCTTACGGACACCTGGGCCGCGAGTTCGGCTACATTATCGAAGGTGAAGCCCGCTTCCAGTATGAATCAACCAACTATGAACTGAAAGCCGGAGACAGTATTTCTTTCTCTGCCAGTTCTCCTCATATGGTATACAACGACAGTGATGTAGAAATGAAAGCGGTATGGGTAGTAACACCACCGCAGCGTTTCTCCTGATTTTACTGACTTTTAAAGGCCCTGCTACTTGTCATGCGGGGCTTTTTTATTCTATATTTACACCTACATTGACGGTTGTTCCGAAGGGAGGTGACTACACACATGGCAAGAATTATTGTTGAAGATTCTGAAAACCTCGAAAAAGCTATCAAACGTTTCAAACGCATGGTAGAAAAAGAAGGTATTATCCGCGAATACAAAAAACGCGAATACTACGAAAAACCATCAACCATTCTGAACCGGAAGAACAAAACTCTTCAGCGCAAACTGATGAAAAAAAACCGCAAAGGTCACGATTCAAGCAAATCATACTAATATGATGAACTGATTCGACATCAGACTTGTACTCATGGTGATGAGTAAATGAAAGACTGCTTCTCATGGAGAACGCAGTCTTTTTTTTTATCCTGCAGCTACTCCGGCAGATCAGAACCTGTTTATGAAGCACTGGTCCACCAGATCCGGTGTCAGATACTGCCCGTCAGACTCAATGATCATCCGCATGATCAGTTTTTCAAGAACACGTACATTACTGTCTTTCCAGCTGATTTCCAGCATCCGGTATACCGTACGGTCATCCAGTTTTCTGTCAGTACCCCACCGGGCGTTTGTCTTTTCCAGAAAATACCGGGCAAGCACGGGAATGTCTTCCAGCCGTTCATTCAGACTGGGAATACGGATTACTTTTCCCGCAATCCGGTCCAGAAAATCTTTTCTTATATCACCAGACTCCAGCAGGGCTAAAAGGTCTTTGTTTGTTGCTGAAATAATGCGGGCGCTGCTGGTATATACCCGGTTGCTTCCCATGGGAGAATAGGTACGTGACTGCAGGAACTGCAGCAGTTTTGGCTGTACTGAAAGGGGGATATCACCGGCTTCATCAAGAAACAGCGTTCCGTTTCCGGCCGCCGCAATTTTTCCTTCGTGATCTGCCACGGCTCCGGTAAAAGCCCCCTGTACGTGACCAAACAGTGTGCTTTCCATGGTATCTGATGAATAGGTTATGACCGGACAGGTGACAAAGGGCATATCAGGGGCAGAACGTCCTTCTCTGGAAGCCTGTATTTTCCGGCGCAGACTGTACACACTGGCAGTCAGCTCCGCAAGGAAACTCTTCCCTACTCCCGGCTCCCCGGTAAACAGCAGGGGAATATCATAGGCCGCATATTTCTGCACCTGGGACAGAAGCGCATCCCGGGCCGGAGAAACGCCGATAAATCGGTCCAGTTCTCCAAAAGACGGTCTTGGTTCCAGCTCCAGAGGTATATGCTCCGGCCGGCTGTGTTCCAGCTGCCGGCATTGCTCCAGAAATGACGCCGCACCAGCTGCCGGATTTACCACGGCTACCCGCCGGTCACCCATATACAGCGATTCACCGGTATCATCACTGCAGATTAGCCCTATGGTCTTTTTTTCCGTACCTGCCAGTGCCGGCAGCAACTCTTCTCCGTACTGCATCATGGCAGCACATTCAACCAGCACCGAAACCTGCTTCTGTAATGCCACCGCCTGCAGTAGCGGCTGCAGTTCACTGAATACCCTGACCTTCATTCCCCAGACCGCCAGCATACCGTAATAACAGCCGACGCTGCCGGGTCCTTCCAACACACAAATTTCATTCATTTTTACATTCCACCTGTTTTTTTACATATACATTCACAACTATCGGACACCACCCCCTTTTTTTTAGTAGTATTTTCCCTTATTTGATAAATTTTTCTCTATTTCTCACTTTTTTGCATATTTATGCAATTCTGTCTTGTAGAAACAAGTCCATCTGCAGTATTATTAAAGTACTTAAGTAAAGTTACATTTTACGAATGAAAAGGAGTCGCAGATGAAAAAAAATCGCACTGTCAATTATGGCACTGCTTATGGTTGCTTCCCTGGCATTTGCCGGCGGTAACAAAGAACCAGCAAAAGCAGCTGCAAGTAACACCTTCCATGTAGGTGTTGTAACCGGTACTGTATCACAGTCAGAAGATGACCTCCGTGGTGCAGAAGAACTGATTAAACGGTATGGCGCTACCAAAGATGGCGGCATGATTACCCACGTAACCTATCCTGATGACTTCATGTCTCAGCAGGAAACCACCATTTCACAGATCGTAGCTCTGGCTGACGACCCACTGATGAAGGCAATCGTTGTAAACCAGGCTGTTCCTGGAACCGCAGAAGCTTTCAAACGTGTTCGCGAAAAGAGACCTGAAATCCTCCTGTTCGCCGGTGAACCACACGAAGATCCACTGGTAATCGAAGGTGCTGCTGACCTGGCAATCAACTCAGACTTCATCTCACGCGGTTACACCATTATCTGGGCTGCAAAACAGATGGGCGCTGATACCTTCGTTCATATTTCATTCCCACGCCATATGTCTTACGAATCTCTCGGTCTGCGCCGCAAGATTATGGAAGCAGCATGTGCTGACCTGGGTGTTAAATTCGTATTTGAAACCGCTCCTGACCCAACCAGTGATGTTGGTGTTTCTGGTGCACAGCAGTTCATCCTTGAAAAAGTTCCACAGTGGATCCAGAAATACGGAACCAACACTGCTTTCTTCTGTACCAACGATGCTCATACCGAACCACTGCTGAAACAGCTGGCTACCTACGGTGGTATGTTTGTTGAAGCTGACCTTCCTTCACCACTGATGGGATATCCTGGAGCTTTCGGTATCGACCTGACTGCAGAAGCCGGCGATTTCCCGAAAATCCTGGCTAAGGTAGAATCTGAAGTTGTATCTAAAGCTGGTCCTGGCCGCTTTGGTACCTGGGCTTACTCATACGGATTCACCGTATCAGCAGGTCTTGGTGAATATGCTATCCGCTGCATCAAAGGTGAAGCTACTGCCGGAAACATGGCTGACATGTACAAAGCATTCGGAGAATTCACTCCAGGTGCTAAATGGAACGGTGGATACTACATCGATGCTTCTACCGGTGTTCGTGCTAAAAACCACATGCTGATCTACATGGATACCTACATCATGGGTCAGGGTTACCTGCCAACCACCGATCTTGAAGTTCCAGAAAAATACTTCGACATCAAATTCAACTAATCGTCTTAATTGAGAAAATAAAGCAGTTATAAGACAAGCCACCCAGCCTGATACAGACTGGGTGGGCTTTTTTATGTAAGGGATAATACATGGCAAACGCACCATTATTAAGTTTAAAAGGCATCACTAAAAGTTTTTCAGGGACCACCGTTCTTGAAGACGTTTCTTTTGACCTGCACGCCGGAGAAATCCTTGGTCTGGTAGGTGAAAATGGCGCCGGAAAAACAACACTCATGAGCATTCTTTTTGGAATGCCCTATATTGCAGAAACGGGAGGCTACGGCGGTTCAATTTCCATTGACGGTGTTGAACAGCATTTTACCAGCCCCGAAGACGCCCTTGCCGCAGGCATCGGCATGGTTCATCAGGAATTCTCACTGATTCCCGGGTTTACAACTACAGAGAACATTCTGCTGAACCGCGAACTTTCAAAACAGAACATTATTGCGGACATTTTTGGTCCGCGTTTAAATACTCTTGACCGCCCGGCCATGAAACAGCGTGCTGAAAACGCCATCAACCGGCTGGGTGTATCCATTGATCCCGATATGATGGTCAGTGAAATGCCCGTTGGTCACAAGCAGTTTACAGAAATTGCCCGTGAAATTGACCGCGAGAAAATGCGCATGCTGGTTCTTGATGAACCGACTGCCGTACTGACTGAAAGCGAAGCAGAAATCCTGCTGAAGGCAGTACGTTCCCTGGCAGACAGCGGCATTGCCGTTATCTTTATTTCACACCGTCTGAACGAAATTATTACCCTTTGTGACCGTGTCGTTACCCTTCGCGACGGTAAATCCATCCGCGACGTACCGGCAAAGGACTCCACCATTGAAGAAATTGCTGCCAGCATGGTAGGCCGTACCGTTGAAGGTATTACCGCTGCAGAAAACAAGGGGCGTTCCATTCCGGAAGACGCAGAAGAAGTACTTCGCGTAGAAAACCGGTGGGTTGATATGCCCGGTGAAACCGTACGGAACGTAAACTTAAGCGTACGCAAAGGCGAAATCCTTGGTATCGGTGGTCTTGCCGGACAGGGAAAACTGGGTATCCCCAACGGTATCATGGGTCTGTACCCGGCCGGCGGAACCGTTGCCTTCCAGGGACAGGAACTTTCCCTCAATGACCCTAAAGGTGCCCTTGCCCGCAAACTGGCCTTCGTATCAGAAGACCGCCGTGGTGTGGGTCTGCTCCTTGATGAATCCCTTGAATGGAACATCGCCTTTACCGCCATGCAGA